>JAJPJO010000361.1 GCA_021324135.1 Pseudomonadota bacterium | reverse complement strand
TGGGCTACAAGAACGGTCGAGCCGTTTGAAAGCTCCAGCAAAAATCTTTCATGAGGACTGGTGACACGATCGTCGGGCAAAATCTTCCTTACTATAGCCGTGCAGGTGACGTGTACGTCCTTTAAATTTGATTTTTGAGCGGCCAAAACTTCACGATCGTCGAGTTTGGCGTCGTCCTTCCATTTCAAAGGCGTAATTCTGCCGGAGGCCTGCCGGGCGCTCTCATCGCTGTCCAGTCTTGCCGGGCCGTAGTTGCCTACCCGATTAGCCAGGCTGTTTCGATTCTTTATATTGGGCAGGTTGTGCCAGTCGCCGCAGGCGCTGAGCTGCGCCGCCACGAGCAAAACCGCAAATATATAGAGTCCCCTCATAGTAGCTATTTTATAGACTGGCACTTAGCAATGCTGCTCATGAAAGACATTTTCGCTCGACCGTCAATCAAAGCCCGAAAGCCTCGGTTTCAGCCACTTTATCGCTCGCGGGCGTGCATTACGCCACCGGCGCTGTGGTATATAGTGAGCATGGATACTGACTCGGCAGGACATTCTGCCAGGACAACCACCGACAGCCCCCAGGAGAGCGAGTTCTATAAGTGCTAGCGAACGTTTATCTCACCGGTGACTCAGTCAATGCCTCAGAAATCCTGGCGGATGAAAACGCCTGGGCGCGTGACTGGCGGAGCACGGCCATGCAGAAGCTCGAGAATCACGGCTTGCGCGTCGTCAATCCGCTTGAACTGGCCTGGACGGTCGAGGACAGCGAGGCTCTTGAGATTTGCGATTCGGCGGACAAAAAGGTCCGCCGCGCCCTTGATTTAATCGATGAATGCGATGCGCTCCTGGCCAATATCGAGCGCTCCAGTTATGGCACGGCGATGGAGATGTTCTACGCTCATCGCCGCGGCAAAATGGTGACCGTCATTGGTCCTTCGCCATACAGTCCCTGGGTGGTCAGTCATTCGCAGGCTCGTTTTCTCGACATCGACCGGGCGATCAACTATTTAATCGACAGAAATCCGCATGTCGCTCCATTGAGCTGGGCGCTGCAGTACGAGGCGCAGCTCTCCGAGCGTTACGAGCAGATGCCGCCCTCTGGTGAGCCGGACTACAAATTCCTGGGCGGCAGCTTGCCGGTGTTCGTCCTGGCACCGCATGCGACGGCTTACTGGCGCGAAGGCGAATTCAAAGGTCAGGATTCTTTCACGGGCTCGCTGGCATCGATTTTGAACCGGCTGGCCGGTTGCCATTCGATGCTCTCCAGTTACTGCTGCGCGGCCGATCCTTGCTGGTATCTGGAGACACCCTTCCGACGAGCCCTGACCGACATAATCAAGGCCGGTAAAATCGGTCTGGCGGTAATGATATTGGGAAGCAGCTGGGAAGAGGCTCCCGGTCTGCAAGTTTCATGCTATGGTCCGACGGAAGAATCGTGTCATCCCTACATAAATCTGATCACCCAGAAGTTATCGGTGATTGAGCCGGTGGTCCCGGGAAGCTACGACCATCCCGTCCGCCCTCTGGCTTTGTTCATCTGTGAGGTGCTGAACGTTCCGACCATAATCGTCCGTTTGCACAAACGTTACCGTATGCCGCGCCTGCAGCCCCAGCTATTCTCCCGTGTCTCGGCCCTTCTGGCTGAGTTCGTCTCGGAAATAGGACTGGAACTGGCCAGGAGTCAAGGTTAAATGTCCAATGAGCTTGTAGCGCTCGTCACCTGCCCGCCTGAAAAGGCCGAGGAGATTGCCGAGGCGCTTGTAGAGAGCAAGCTGGCCGCCTGCGTCAACATCGTCGCGGGCATTACATCAATTTATCGTTGGCAGGGTCAAATAAATAAGGATCCGGAATTTTTATTGATTATAAAGACGAGCAGAAAAGTTTATGACGCGCTCGAGAAGAAGCTGAAAGAGGTGCATCCATACGATGTTCCCGAGCTTATCTGCCTGCCGATTGAAGCGGGAAGCAAAGCTTATCTTGAATGGATGAACCAATCGATCGAGTGTGTCGGTTAGTATCTAGTTGAGTGGTTGGCGAGGCTAAGAGGTGTTCAGTTTGGCTGAGTCGAACGTTGTTGATGTCTTCTGGCGCAGGGTGGAGCAGAGCCCTGATAAGCCGGCTGTTTTGTACAAAACGGACGGCCAATTCAGGACGGTGAAATGGTCCGAGCACGGCGCCGTTGTAGAAAAACTTGCTGCCGCCTTAATCAAGCATGGCATCATGGCCGGCGACAAAGTCGGAATTCTTTGCCAGAACCGCCCGCACTGGACCTGGGCCGACCTCTCGATTTTGTCGGCGCAAGCGGTGACCGTTCCGATATATCCGACTCTGGCGGCCTCGGAAGTTTCATTCCTGGTCACTCACAGCGATGTGGTGGCGGTTTTCGTGGAGAATGACCGGCAGCTCGAAAAGCTCATTGAAAGCGGCTCCGGCATACCCGATAAGCTGAAGCTGGTGATTCTGATCGAAGGCGTGCCACCCGCCACCACCGGTGATGCAACTTTCAAGATTCTTGCCTGGCAAGATTTTCTCTCGGCGGGCGAAGCGTTTTTACAAACCGACCGAGAATTGGTCTTGGCTCGGCGCCGCTCAATCGATCCAGACACAATCGCCACCATCGTCTATACCTCGGGAACCACGGGCGTTCCCAAAGGCGCCATCATTTCGCACAGCAATATTTATGCCGTCCTCGCCGCCATGAGCCAACTGGTCGACTACCATGAAGACGATCTGGCACTTTCCTTCCTGCCGCTCTCGCACGTCTACGAACGCGTCGGAGGTCAATTCCTGGCTGTCTACCTCGGTGTGCCTTTTGCTTATGCCGAATCGATGGAGAAGGTGCCGGACAATCTCATGGAGTTAAAGCCCACGGTACTGAATGCGGTGCCGCGTTTTTACGAGAAGGCTTATGCCCGAGTGCAGGGGCAAATCAGGCATATGCCGCCGGCACAACAAGCCTTCATCCGCTGGGCCATATCGATTGGCCGGCGGGCCACCAAACAAAAGATGGAAGCAAAAGTCGAACCGGCTCTGCTGAATCGCTTATACCGAGCCGAGTTGCGCGTCGCCGATCGCATTGTTTTCAGGCGCATTCGCGAACGCTTCGGCGGGCGGCTCCGCATGATGACATCAGGGGCGGCGCCACTCTCAAATGACGTCCATATTTTTTTCGAAGCCATCGGTATGCCGATCATCGAGGGCTACGGCTTGACGGAAACCTGCGCACCACTCTCATGCAATACCCTCAAAGACAACAAATTTCGCAGCGTCGGCAAACCTCTCGAGGGTGTGCAGGTGAAGTTGGCGGAGGACGGCGAGCTGCTCGTCAAAGGACCTAATGTTTTCCTCGGTTATTACAAAAACGAAGAAGCGACCAACGCCGCCTTCGATGACGGCTGGTTCAAAACCGGAGACATAGCCCAGATCGACGAAAACGGTTATATTTACATAACCGATCGCAAGAAAGACATTATCATCACCGCTGGTGGCAAACATGTAGCACCGCAGTTTATCGAATCACTGTTCAAGAACGATCCGCTGGTAGCACATGTGGTGGCGTACGGCGACAGACGCAAATACATTACCGCGCTAATCACGCTCAACCATGACGCTCTTTTGCAGTTCGCAAAAAGCAAATCGATCATCTACTCCGATATCCATGAATTGTTCCAGAATCCGACGGTCCGCAAGGAAGTCGAGCGCATAGTGCACGATAAAAACCAGTCTCTGGCTCGCTTCCAACGCATCAAGAAGTTCGCGATCTTGGAGACCGAATTCACCATCGAGGCTAATGATCTAACCCCTACTCTCAAGGTGAAACGCAAAGCCGTAACCCAAAAGTATCAAGCAATCCTCGATGGCATGTACGAATCGGAGGATCTGGAAGCGCAGCAGCAAGAACAGTCAGTCGAGGCTTGATCGGCGCGAGGCCAGACCGAGGCGCGTCACTTTCACAAGCGCCACTCCATGAATGCCAATCCTCCGAGCAGCAGCCGGTGACAGGTCCAGCTTTCGGGCTCGGTTACCGCCACGATCGTTGATCGTAACGGCGACCTGTTTGCCGTTTTTCTGGTTTTGCACCAGCACCTTTGCGCCCATCGGATAATACTTGCTTGCCGCCGTCAATGCGTTTGGGTTGAAGCGCTTGCCGCATGCCGTTTTCTTGCCGGCGTACTTGAGACTGTAGACGGTTGCGTGCGTAAAATCGGCCGCCTCGGTCGGCGGACAACTATTACAGAAAAACAGACTCAGCATAAAAGCGACAACGACGGTTGTGTAAATTCTGCATCCCATGTCTCACTCCCGCATTCTTTTCCGCGCCACAAAACGATGCCATTACTCAAAGCGATAATCATCCGAAACTGTGCCAGGTCGGATTGGGTTATCGCAGACATTCAATGACGCCCGGCGTCGTGGAATATCACTGACCGGATACCCACTGTGCTCGGCAGATTCAAGAGACTTTGCGGCCAAACACCAGGACTGCGGCCATTAAAATTCGTCAGCGTCACTAATATCGCCTGCTGAGACTGGGTCAGCCCCTGAAAGTTCCCTTTATAGAAGATTAAATAGACTTTACATTCCCTTGGCAACTTCATACAATATGTGCGGCTGCGTCCATCTAAGAAAGCCGCAGCAAAGGAAAAAACGGCTCTAGTTTCCCGAGCTTCTCAAGAGTTAAACAACTCGCCTTACCACGCACTTACTAGACCCTGAGAGAAGCTCAACCAATATGGCTGTAGTAGCCACGAGGATTAGATCGCTATGTTTGACTCAATCGGACGAGGTTTCAAGCTTATTCTTGCCAGCATCAAGATGGGCTGGCACGACAAGCGGCTGATGGTGCCCTCCATATTTACCGTGATCAGCAACATCTTTTTCGCCATTTTGCTCTTCCTGCAAGGAAAGACAGCCTTCGGTGGCAAATCGGAGACCGCCAATCAGCTGATGCAGCAGGGGCACAACTTACTGAACGGGCAGGGCAACGCCCAGGCCTTGACGGGTTTGACCGGATTGAACGGACCCATGGACCCGACTGGAATGAACATGGGTGTGAGCAGCGACAGCGTCCTTGCCGTCACCGGCATTCTCTGCGTCTGGTGGCTGACCAACCGTTTCCTGGAAGGCGTCACCACGGCGCTGGTTTACTCCCACCTCACGGAAGGCAAAGGCTCGGGTAAATTCAGCGCCGCAGCCAGTGCCGTTTTCACCAGCTTGCCTGCGATCATCATGCTCGGACTGGTCACCCTGATTGCCAAACGCATTGCCGGATGGTTGCGCGACAAAAGGGGCGACGGTGGTTTGTTCGGATTCGGCTTCAATTTCATGGCCGGAATAATCGAGGTCTTCTGGACCCTGGCAGGGCATTTGATTTTGCCGGCCATCGTCATTGAAGGCACGTCATTCTGGGGCGCCTTGAAGCGCGCCGACAAAATCGCTCAGGGTAACCTTTTGACCATCGGTGTCGGCGAGGTCGGTGTCGACTTGATTTGCCGACTGACCTCCTACGTCGTCTATCTCGCCGGTGTGCTCGGCTTCGGCGTTTCCTACGTGGCGCACCTCAGTCTCACCTCGCCGCTCATGTTCATGACGGCGCTGATCTGGGGCAGCATGGTTCTTGTAGTGACGGCACTGTCGATCTACATAAGGGCAGCCTTCTACACCTGCCTGTATGTATGGGCAATCACGGCAGAGGAAGTCGAGGAAGCGATGCGCGCCGAGGTGGCACCACCCAAGCCACTGGCAGAAGCCCTGGCGCATTAAGCGGCGCTTTATCAGGCTCGTCCAGGTTTAAACCTGTCTTTTACGGCGCCAGACCCGCCGGCAAGCTGTCCTTATTTTCATTGATGCTGAGATCGGGACGGCGCGCCTTAAGCTCATTGATACCACCGGCAGTGACACCGGTGCAGTTTTCCACCTCCAGGCGCTGCAGCGTTTTAATTTTCGCCAGCTTCCGCAGCATCTCGTTATTGATCTTGGTGCCGCTCAAGTCCAGCTCTGTGAGCGGAAGCGAGGCAAATGTCTCCATGTACTTTCCGGTCAAGGGTGTGTTCGCAAGATAGAGGCGCTCGAGATTCTTCAGCTCCTTGATCCTCAAGAGATCGGCATCGGCGATCGGCGCCGCTCTTAGACCGAGCAAAACCAGATGAGGCAAGGACCTCAGCTTCGACCAATCGACATTCTCCAGTCCGCTATTAGCATCGAAGCGCACTGCCCGTAGTGTCTTGATGCGGCAGACACAATCCAATCCGCCTTCCGGGATTTTACAATCGAGGAAATATAGAGTAG
>JAJPJO010000474.1 GCA_021324135.1 Pseudomonadota bacterium | reverse complement strand
AACGGCAGCACCACTGACAGTGGCATTCAAGGAGAGCACTTACCGCCACATCCGCAAAGGGATGATGATGGCCTGCAGCGAGGGAACAGCCATGGCGCTGGACCCGGAGCACAAACTAAAGATTGCCGCCAAAACCGGGACCGCCCCGGTCGGAAAAAAATTCGAGTCATGGGTAATCGGTTATTTCCCATACGATAATCCCTTGCATGCATTCTGTCTCTATGCGCCGGTGGGCACGAGCCGTGACAGCGCCATTCCTCAAGCAAGAGAAAAGTTGCTCTCGGTCCAGTGGCCGACGTGAGCAGTCGTCCGGGGTGTAGGCTGAAACCGATCCGCGCCCTGCGCCTGTTGTTGTCTTCTCTGCCGGCTGTGATGCTTTTGACCGCTTGCTTAGCGAAAGAGGCGCAAGCACTGCCCTCGATGCTGCGCGTTCAGATTTTTGAAATGTCAAAAGACCTGGCTGAGGTCGATATTGACGGACCATGTGAACTGCTTTCGCCGATTTCTAAAGATTTCGGGCGCAGCAGCCGCATGAATGTAATTAATCGGAAGGGAAAGCTAGCTGTAACTTTCATCTCGTCGCATAAACCGCCGAGATCGCACGACCGCATGGCCCGAGCATCGAAAGGAAGCGGAGATGCACCTTCGCTGATTAATGCTGAGCGCTTCATTTTGGCCGCATCAAGCCGAGACGGGGTTGGAATAACTGTAGGTCGCAACCATCGCCGATACCGAGGACGCCTCGTCTTCACTGCCATCAATAAAGGAATGAGAATTACCAATGAGGTGTCCGGCCGAGACTATGTCATGTCGGTTGTCGGCAGCGAGGCACCGCCGCATTGTCCTTCCGAGGCGCTGAAAGCTTTTGCGGTATTGTCCCTGATGATAGTCGATCGCAAGCCCGATGGTGATACCATCGGTGATTCCACGAAGGAGCAATGCTATAAGGGTGCTGATTATGCAACTCCGGAAGTCGAGCGAGCAGTATCGAGCATGTTTAAAAAAAGGCTTTATTGGAACGGTTCTTTGATACGTCCGTACTTCCATTCGACATGCGCGGGCGGCACCAGCGATGGTGTCAGCATCTTCGGCAATGATGCTAAGGGGCTGGATTACCTCAAGCACGTAAAGTGCACATACTGCACGCAATCGCCTTTTTGGAAAAAGAAGACATCGAACATATCAGCTGTCAAATTGAAGCAGATACTGGCAAGCCAAACCGTTCCGCTCATAGACGAGCGCGATCAGACAGGTCGCCCTGTGAGCTTGGTGTTATCCGGCGACCGTCATATCAGCGGCTATGAAGCCTGGATCAAAATAGGCAGATCGCAGGGCTGGGATCTCGTCCCCGGCACCAGATACGATATCGCTGCTCCAGATGGGCAGGGCTCAATAAAAATTACATCAAGCGGCGCCGGTCATGGCGTCGGGCTCTGCCAGTGGGGCGCCGTCGGTCTCGCCCGTCTGGGCAAATCAGCCGATGATATTCTCACCTTTTACTTTCCAAAGACGAAGCTGAAGTAATCACATTACGAGTCATGACCATTGTGCAATTTTTCGCCGGTTTCTTCTTCCTCTTCGCTCGTCATATCCATCGAACCGGACAACTCTTGCGTTGATTCTGATGCCGATCTGGCAATTTTCTCAGTCCTTGTGATGAGAAGCGATAGTTTCATCTTCAGACCATCGGCAATGCTGGCTACGGCACCGATGCTGGGATTTCGTTGCCCCCGTTCGACCTCGCTTATGAAGGCGCGATCGACTCCGGAGCGTTGGGAGAGCTCCTCTTGTGATATTTCGAGTTCGCGGCGCCGTGCTTGAATGGCTTGGCCTAAACTCACCAACATGGTTCGGTGTGCTGTTCGTCTAGACTTGTTCATGAAGGACTCACTCCTGAAAACTCAGCGACGGTTTAAATCGAAAACCGAGACCGGGCTCTTGTGCATGCTATGCGACCAGGGCACTTAATGCCTAGGGTTAGACGCAAGCTTGACAATACAAGTCAACATGGCCTGTCGTGCATGCTATCTGTGAAATACTCAATTTTCTGAGTCCTAGACGGGTTACCCCTGAAAAGGTTTCGCCAAGACAATCGATAGAAAGCGAAGGTCGTCAATGCCCGAGAGAACCAATCATGAAAACGATGCAAGAATGCCCGAATTCCTTGATATGACGCTGAATCGAAGCGCGCTTGAACTGATGCGCTTTGCGAACTTCTATGAAGGCCACGGATGGAAAGAGCAGGCAAGCGAGATTCACAAACTGATCCGGCGTATTCGCAGCACGAACCAAAGAGCTGATGTGCACTCGGAGCCCACTGAGAGTAAATAAACTAATAATCGGTCTGCATGCTTGGTTGCGGCTTGTTCTGCGCCTCCGGTTGTCATACAATGCAAAATTGTGCCAGCAAAGCTGGTTAAATGAATACACCGACGAGGTGAAAC
Source organism: Pseudomonadota bacterium (assembly GCA_021324135.1). Lineage (GTDB taxonomy): Bacteria > Cyanobacteriota > Vampirovibrionia > Obscuribacterales > Obscuribacteraceae > JAJPJO01. The sequence continues at coordinate 5,213 of JAJPJO010000474.1, read as the reverse complement.
ACCATGGTGAAAGCGCCGCCGCGCCAGGTCCCCAGCGATTTGCAACCACAGCATTATTGCCGGCTCGCTATTCAATACTATTTGATGGGCTGGACGATTCAAGCGGTCAGGTCAGGTCGGCTGGCGCTTGCCGGTGCGCGGGCACAAGAGGCGAAAGGGCACGATCGGCGCCTTGATGGGACGCCATTTTCGGAGTTGTCCAGGGAAGACTACGATCGTTTCCGCGGACTGATCGAGGGACTCGATAAGAGCGTCTCGTTTGGCGAGCAACTTCTCAGTTTTAGCCGCTCGATCACAACTGCTATCCAGGAGGGCATGGACGCTTCATCGCAGTTTACCGACGAGCTGATCAAAGACAATAAAACGCTGCGCTTGCTCAAATTTGGCTTGGAAGAATCATTCAAACAAGCCTCAAAACTTACTCAAGAAGCATTAACAAGAACAGCTGAGGAGATGACCAGGATATCTCAGCCACCAAAAGAGGTGCCCGATAACCTCTCTCCGCAAGCTTATATAGAATTGGCCCAGCGTTATATTGCCCTTGGATGGAACGAGCAGGCGCGGGATAGTCTGCTGAAAGTCCGAGAGATGGAAGGGGAGCGGCTCAAGGGTGCGATGGCATGGAATCTCATGCGCACTCGTTTGCCGAAAGAGCCCGTCCCCTACCTGGCTGAGGAGGGGCTGAGCGATGCGCGCCGCAAATTGCTCATGGGTAAAGAGGAAGAAGCCGCCGAGGTTCTCGAGGAACTGACCATGCGATATCCTCAACTGGAGTTGGCTCAGTGCTCCCTGGCAGCGATCATGATCCGGCAAGGCAAGCTGGAAAAGGCTGAGCGCCTGCTTGCCAGGGCGCTGGAAATCAATCCAAACTACTTCAATACCTGGGTGGAGCTGGCTCGGCTCAATGCCATCGGCGGTGCCATTCTCGAGTCGCAACGCTGTCTGGACAAAGCTTGTGAGCTCGATGGAGATGAACCGGCCATCGCACCTTTGCGGCAATTGATTTCGATTTTATCCAGGTTCTATTAGAGATCCGATAAAACGGACAATTCATTTTGGCTTGTCGGTCGTAACGCTTGCAAAATCAGGCTTTTCGTACTTTCCCCATTACCCGAGGGGCGATATTGATGTTCTATATATAAGGCGACATTTCGGAATATTCAAATCGCATCGTTCAGGAATTTGCCACAATTATTTGTCAGTATCCGCTTTACTCCCTTGGACCACATTAGATGAACATCAGCGCTCAGTCGTCTGCCAAATTTGGACCCTCACCGCTGGAAGCCACTGCCAGCGAGCTGGCTCATCTTCTGGCTGCCGGACTTGATGATGAGTTCGCCAGGCGTTTTCAGCAGATCGCTAAGGGTATGCCTGACGATGAAAGTGAAGCGCTCGTCATTATGATTAATCGTCAACTGCAATCTGGCGCACGCCGTCGAGATGTGCGTCTGGTCGTTTCTCAATCGAGCGCTGTTAAGAGACTAACCGTTATCAACGGCTCTCGATTCTGGGGCAGCAGCTGGTCCATTGCCAGGCAGACCTTCGCTTACTAAGCTTTAAAATCCGAGATGTCGCGGAATGCCTTATCCAAGAAGGTTGGGCAGCGGCATTGTCGGCGGCGGTCGCACCAGAGCTGATTTGATCTGGTGTATCATGTTGAATTCAAGCCGGTGACAAAGCAGCGAAACGACAAGGAGACCAGTATGCAATCGCACACGCGCAAAGCGGGGTCGCTCAAGGCAAATCAGTTCAAAGAATCGGTCATTCGCGAAATGACCAGATTGGCTGCTCAGCATAAGGCTATCAATCTCGCCCAGGGACTGCCGGACTTCCCCTGCCCGCTCGAGTTGAAGGAAGCGGCTATCAAAGCAATTCTTGATGATATCAATCAGTACGCTATCACCTGGGGCGACAAGGTATTGCGCGAGGCTATTGCCGAGAAAACGAAGCGATGCGTCGGATTAGACGTCGATGCCGAGAAGCACATAACGGTCACTTGTGGTGCCACCGAAGCGATGGTGGCAGCAATGCTGGCTCTGGTCGATCCTGATGAAGAAGTGATTGTCTTCGAGCCGTTTTACGAAAATTACGGGCCCGACGCCATCTTATCCGGTGCCAGGCCGAAGTACGTCAAACTCAATCCGCCCAACTGGGACTTCGATGAGAATGAGCTCAAAGAGGCGTTTAACGACAAGACAAGGGCAATCATCATCAACACCCCTCACAATCCCACGGGCAAGGTGTTCAATCGCGACGAGCTCAACCATATCGCGGCTCTTTGTCAGAAGCATGGCGTTTTAGCAATAACTGACGAAATCTATGAGCACATTTTGTACGATGGCGCTCAGCACATCGCCATGGCCACTTTGCCGGGAATGGAAGACTTGACTGTTACGATCAACAGTTTGTCTAAAACGTATTCGGCGACCGGCTGGCGAGTGGGCTGGGCAATCGCTCATGATGACTTGACTTTGCCCATTCGCAAAGTTCACGATTTTCTCACGGTCGGGGCTCCGGCTCCGCTTCAGCGGGCTGCCGCTCAAGCAATCAATCTGAAGGAAAAGTTCTACCTTGAACTGCATGATGAATACGAGGAGCGACGCCGCGTCATGCTCAATATCCTCGATGAAGCAGGCATCCCGTACTTCAGGCCGCAAGGCGCCTATTACACGTTTTGCGATGTCTCCAAGTTCGGCTTCAAAGACGACTTAGCGATCACCAAACACCTCGTCAAAGAAATCGGTGTCGCGGTCGTTCCTGGAAGCAGTTTCTTCCGCCGATCGGAGGAAGGAAACAACTTCATCAGGTTCTGTTTCAGCCGACAGATGGACACTCTGATGGCAGCGAGGGAACGCTTAGTCAAACTGAAGGGCTGATGCTTTGGCTCAACGTTTCTCAATCTTGATCTGATCGATCACTTTGCCGGTATCGGAATACTGCGTCAACGTCAGTGTCGGACCATTGGTATCGAGTATGGTGAAGGAATATTCTTCGGCAAATTTGCAGACATTTTTTCGAACTTCATTATCGTTGGACTGAGGATACAATTTAGCGCCACCACCCCCGGTGACAATGTAAATGATGCCGTTCGGCCTGGTAACCTTTTGCCCATCGAATTTCTTATCCAGCGCGCACGTGCCCGGCACTTCCATGACTGGGACTGCATGCGCGGACACGGCTGAGCTCTTGAAGCGCAATGGATAAGTGCGCTGATAGTCGTGGGCATGTCCGGAGAAAACCAGATCGACTTTCTCCTTCTCGAGTATGTCGCAAATGAGCCGCATTCGTTGTTCCTGATAGTGCGAAACATCGGCACTGAAAGCCGGCTGGTGATAGCAGACGAATTTCCAGGTGCACTTGTCTGCTGAGTGCAAGTCCTTTTCCACCCAGGCACGCAATTCTTTATCCGTCCAGTCCATGTACGGATTGGCATCGAGCACCAGCCAGTGCGCATTGCCGTAGTCGAAGGAAAAGTTTGCCATGGCGGGATAGCGCTTGCCCGCCGCCCGGACGAACGAGAGTTGATTCTCTTGATCCCCGCTCAGGTAGGGAGTGTTGGGGGAATTCGGCAATTGAATCGGCCCGTTCAACGGCTCCGACCAAAATATGTAATACCCCAGGGCATCAGGAAATGCAGAAACATTTGTGCCATTCCAGGTATTGGTCATTGCCACATCATGGTTGCCTATCACTGCGATCGTCGGCGTAGACCGGAGCAGGGGAGCACCGGCTTGCGGCGAGTCCTCGTCGCAATTCAAAATTGGAAAGAACTTATTGAGATATTCCGAGACTCGACCAAATGGATAGACAATGTCGCCCGGCACTATGAAGAGATCGGGCTTCATCTTATTGATCTCGAATGCCACTCTCTTCTCACCAGGAGAACCTGCGCCGATATCGCCTGCCAGGGCGATTCTATATGGCTGATCGAATGCTTTTCTGGCCTTGCCGTTTGCGGTGAAAACGACCTTATCGCCTTGCAAAATCGAATAGGTAAATGATTGGCCCGCCTTAACTCCGGAAAGTTTTGCCGTGATTCTGAAAAATGGCTTGCCGCCGCAAAGACCCATGCGCTTGTTCTCGACAATGAGAGCTTCGTTCGCACTCGGCGCGTCGCCTGCGCTTTTCTCTTTAGGGTTCGCGGAGGCGACTGGCTTGTCCTCATGCCATTGAGCTTTCCAATCGCTTTGCTCCGTTTCTGCAAACCAGACTAATTCCATGTCGACTTTGTTGCCTGTGAGCCGCTGGCTGTCGCCGAACTGGAGGTATGGTTTGACCAGAAAAAATGATGATGAATCTGCCCGATTCAACCCGCCTGGAGTTGCCCAGCAGCCGGAGTGCATGAAGTCGGCAAAGACGCCGAAAGCGAGCAATAGCAAAAACGCGAGCGCTTCACTACTTCGCCTCATGCCCAACATCTCCACGCAAGGATTCCGACCAATAAGATATCGCGTCCGCGCCGCTATTTCATTAGGGAAGGGCATCTAGGAACAAATATAAAGTCATTTTTGATGAACGGCCCAATGGATTGGCTACAATAAGCAAAAACGGTGATGTATGAATCAAGCAAGCGACGCGACCGAGGCCAACGATGTATTCATCTGCCCGATGTGCAACGCCGAGAATCGTGAGAACGCGCGCTTCTGTCGCCGATGTGGGCGCTCACGCATTTCGCTGGAGCGCGAACAACAATCCGCCCAGCCCACGCTTATCGAGAAATCAAGAGAATTGCAATGTCTGCGCTGCGCATCCCCAGTCCGGATTACAGATAGTTATTGCTCTTCCTGTGGTGACGCGCAGCCATACAGGATTCTTGCAAACATGAAAGTCTGCCGGGAGTGCGGAACGCAGATGCCTGAATTGGCCAACTTTTGTTTTGCCTGCGGGACCGATGTCGGCGGCTCCTCCACGAAGCAAGTACCGGTTCCAGTCGCGCTTTTCGAAGAAGACGATCCCGAAATGCTCCCCAGCTTTGAGGCTTGATGCCGGTTTGACGCCACCGCAGGTGGTGCGGCTCAAGAGGCTTTCTTTTCCGGGCGGATGGGCGTCACCGAATATGATGGCTTAACCCTCGACTCTTTCCAACTGTTTAGAACGCCTTCATCTGGTTTATCATAAACAAGAGCCACACCAACTCCGTCCGAACGCCTGATTATTTGCAACTCTCCGTGCTGAGCACCGCCAATATGCTTTTGCGCCCAGCCTTCAGTTTT
>JAJPJO010000123.1 GCA_021324135.1 Pseudomonadota bacterium | reverse complement strand
GGACATCTCGGCAAGCACATCGTACATATGAGCTGGTTGTGATTTGAATCTGTCTACATCATGTTCGATCCGATTACGAAAGGAAAGAGCGCTCTGGTAATCGCCCGTGTTGTTTACTGCCAGCATCTTGTAATAATAGAGCAGCCATCTGGACTGATTGTCATTGGGCACAGCCGGGAGCAGAGCACATCCTCTATTGACCGCCCAATCGACCGCGCTGAAGGAACCTTCGTTCATGAAGAACTCGGCGAGTGTCTTGTACATTTTCAGCTTTCGTGCGCTGTCGTTGCCGTAAATGCCCTCAGCCATTTTGCACAAATCAGCACATTGTCTCAGCGCCTCCTTTTCCCCATCTAAATGGAGGACAAGCCAATAGCGCAAGAAAATGCCCTTATCAGTTACCGCGTCATTGTCTTGCACCAGGGACGGTGTCATGAGATCTTTATTGATTCGCAGCGCCAGTTTATAAAACTGCCGGCGCTCCTGCGGCTTAGCGCAGGAACCATCGAATTGAAGTCGCGAGGTATACTCCGAAAGCCGCTCGGAAATGCGCTCCGGACTCGAACTCTGTTTGAGAATCTTGTAAAGTGCCGCCTCACATTCTTTTGCCCTCTCGCTATCATGGCTGGCACTGTAGGCAAGCATTTGAAACAGATATGTATCTGCCACCGTAGTGATACCGGTCGGCTCCTTCTCGACGATTCGTTTTGAATGGTCTAAATACTCGAGCGCCTTTTTGAAATTGCCCCTGGCGCATTCGCACTCGGCAAGAACGATTAAAACTTCCGGCAAGTCCGGGAATAGTGGATCGATCTTCTCGAGTATGCTGCGCTCCTCCAGCGCATACCGCTCAGCTTCGTCCCACTGCCCCGCCTTTGCATGCTCCCAGGCAAGCTGGCGCAAGGTTACGGAGTACCAGGGACTATCCGTTCCCATCTTCCTGGCCTCCGACAATGCCTGTCTCAAGTTGGGCAGGCGGAAACTCCCGTTTCTCATGGACCTTTGAATGCAATTGCGCCAGGCGTTAAATTCTGCCGGACGCAGGACAGCGTCGGAGCGGGGAGCAAACGATATATTTTCGATCACCATGGCGATGATGACCATTATCGTCAAAGGAATTCTGAGGCGTTTTGCCGTAGTCAGCCTGATTTGCATCGATGAATTGGATGTGCACGAAATTCAGCTGCATGCAATGATCACGTTCCCCGAGATGATAAAATCTACTCTTCATAACGACGAGACTGATAAGCTGAGCAGCAATAATCCACTCAAGAAATTTCAGCGTCTTTTCCAACCATCGAATCTTTCGATTGAGAGCAAAGGGTTGTTGGTAGTCGGCTTCGCGCTGACCGTTAGCGTTACTCTTCTGATATTCGTGCAGATTATGCTCGATCAATCCGAATCCGATCTGCGAAGATCCGAAAAGCTCGTGCAGACTCAATTCGCTATGAACCGTTATCAGGAGACGTTTTTCATAGCAGCGCAAACGATGGCCTTGTATTTTATGCGCCGGGCCGAATCTGATGTCGCTGTATACAGAAGTGAGCGCGGGCAGGCCAAGGAAGCTTACGAGCGCCTCAAGCCATTAGTGGACAGACCCGAACAAAAGGAAGTTCTGGAGCGGCTTCACGTTCTGCAAATGCGATTGTTTGATATGTTTGACGGAGTGGAGTTGACTTCAGCTCAGGGTGAAGATCCTGCCGAGCTCGTTCAATTACTCGGCGTCAGACAGCAGATTAATGGCATCATCGCGCAAATGATCGCCGATATGCGCACCTGGAAAAATCGCCTGGATGTGCTGGAGTTGGCATCGAGCTCACACTTGCACAGTCAGCGTCAGCTCCTGCAAGGTTTTGTCTGGGGCGCCATCGCAATTCTGATTTTGGTCAGCATTGCCCTGGCTAGATTTTACAGTCAAAACGTCACGAGCAGGCTGAAACGAGTAATGGACAATGCATTGCGCCTCGGCTCCAATCAGGAACTCTTGCCGCGTCTGAGTGGAGAGGACGAGATTGCCCAGCTCGATTCGATCTTTAGAAGCATGGCCAAGGCCCTTGAAGAATCGCGGCAGAGAGAAAGTGCCGTGCTCGACAATGCCCTCGACGTCATTTGTTCGATCGACTCGGAGAACAAATTCATTCAAGTCAATCAGGCCTGCCGTCGTGTTTGGGGTTACGATCCTGAGGAAATCCTGGGCAAGCGCTTTGCCGAATTGATCTTGCCGGAAGATACTGAGAAAATGCTGGCCTCGTTGCGCATCGTATCTGATACCGGCTCGACCGCCACGATCGAGAATAGAATTCAGAGAAAAGATCACGCCGAGGCCGACATGATGTGGTCGATCAACTGGTCGCCCGATCGCAAAACTTTCTTCTGCGTCGTCCATGACATAACTGAGCGCAAAATGGTCGAGCAAATGAAGCGGGAATTCATTCAAATGGTCAGTCACGATTTGCGCACACCATTATGCTCGATTCAAGTCAGTCTGGACATGCTCGAGTCCAGGGCCGTCGGTTCCCTTACTGCAAAAGCTGACACAATCGTGAAGCGATCTTCCTCTGATGTGAAACGCTTGATTGAATTGATTGATGGATTGCTGGATCTCGAGAAATTGGAAGCCGGGAAGGTGCAACTCGAACTCGAGGTCGTCGACCTGAGCGCCGTGGTGACACGATCGGTGAACGCCGTTTTGCAGCTTGCCGAAGCAAACGGCGTCAAGATAGAAGCCCACTCAGAACCAATCGAAACGCTTGCAGATGCCTCGAAATTAGTTCAGGTTCTGGTGAACCTCTTGTCCAATGCCATAAAGTTTTCGCCGCCTGAGACCACAATTCGCATTGAATATGAAGAGGTTGAGGACTCTGTCGAGGTAAGGGTCAAAGATCAAGGACGAGGCATACCAGCCGGCCATCTAAGCGCCGTTTTCAACCGTTTCGAACAGGTGACCGCCGCCGACCATAGTGAAAAAGGCGGCAAGGGTCTTGGTCTGGCAATCTGCAAATCGATAGTCGAAGCTCACGGCGGCACAATCGGCGTGATCAGCAGAGAGGGCGAAGGCAGTTGCTTCTGGTTTCGCATTCCCCAACCGGGCTAGTCGTCCCCTTGCTCAAACTTATAGCCGACACCGTGAACTGTTCGAATTGATGATTTCTCGTTTTCCCTGTAAATCTTCAAGCGAAGCCGCCGCATGCAGGTTCGCAGAGTGTCGGGCGAGCGCGTGGAGGAAGCCGGCCAAACGCGATCGAGTATGGCATCGCCACTAAATACGACACCGGGATTTTTCATAAAGAATTCCATCAGGGCAAATTCGATCGGGGACAGATCAATTTTGTTGCCGTTACGAAAGAACTCATGCGTTTCGGCATGCAGCTCCAGATCGCCCGAACGAATGACTGAATCAACGACATGAATCTTAGGTCGGCGCAAAAGTGCTCTGATTCTCAGAACCAACTCTTTCATTACAAACGGTTTGGCAAGATAATCGTCCGCGCCGGCAGTAAATCCGGTTTCTTTATCAATAATTGTTTTGCGCTCGGTCAGAAACAGAATGGCTGCTGTTCCGCCGCTCCCTCTGTATGCTCGGCAGATTTCGATGCCTGACAAACCGGGCAATTCCCAGTCGAGAATGATCACTTCATATTCATACTGTTTTAGATACTCGAGCGCCGTCTTTCCATCGCACTCCCAATCGACGAAGAAGTTCTCCTTTTCGAGCCAGTCAACGACGGTCTCGCCCAGCCCGCGATCATCTTCGGCTAAAAGGATCTTAGTCATGAGATCGATAAAAGTTCATGCGCACGTGATGCCGGGATTATAGCAACGCTGGTTCAAAATTGTCATAACTGCTTGTTACAGTTCTCAGTGGCAATCAACACTACGTTTCAACCCGGCTGGAGCCGCTCACTCAAAAACAAAGCGTGGAAGTCGATCGACTTCCAGGAGGTTACTATGGACAATACATTTACCACGCCTGAGGAACAACTTGCAAAACCGACCGCCTCTAACGAGCTAATGTCACAAGACGCCCGGAGTTCTATGCAAGATTACTCCCAGATAAAAGCCAATATGACGGCAGCAACAAATTCAGCTACTGATGCGCTTCCCAGCGTCACGCTCGTCGACCCCTCACAAGAGCAGAATTCTCACACCGAGCATGGAAATCAACATGGAGAAACCCACGACCATGGCTATGGCGGCGGTAGCATAGGCGATCCAGCCGGTCACAGACCACCGGTTTATCCCCATGGAAACCTTATCGATCCACGTACGCATTCCGGACACGGACAAGCCGGGAAGCACGGACCAATCACGGGCTGAGGTAAATTTTATTCCAAAGCGGTAAGCAGGGCAGCTAGTTAACCGGCGTCGACCAGTTCGAGCAGTACAGCCAGTGTGCGCAAACTTCCCCATGTGTGGAACAATCATTGAACTTACTCCTGTCGTAAGACATGGTTATGCTCGCTAGGCTAAACATCGCTCAAAAAGGACTTTGTGTCGTCGCCGGTTTACTGGCAATCGAACTTTTCATTGTCGTCGTCCTCATGCTTCAACTCAATGCTCTTTCGCAGAGCATCGTCAAAGAGCGACATACAGTAAAAATAATCAACACCAGCAGCTTTTATTTTTTCTACACACAGCGCTACATAGGTGATTTTTTCATAGCGGCGTTTACCCCGAAGAATTTTCTGGAAACGGATCAGAGCTACAACACGTTTTTGCCTTTCATGCACAGGGAACTGGACCATCTCAGAAAGCTCGTCGCTGAAGATCGATCGGCTCTGGATCAAATCTCAGAAATTGAAAAGCAAGAAGCCCGCTTTCGAGATTATGCAGAAGTCCTGATGACTTACAACAAGAAGGGACCGCGTCCGGATGAGTACGCAAAGCTTTTTGATCTATACAGACCGATATTTCCCAGTCTTTATCAACTGCAGAGAAGGTATCAAGAGCTGGAAAAGTCAGCTCCGGAGCAAACAGCGCGGATGCTGGACCAAATCTCCGGCTTTCTGATCCTGGGCTTCGCCGCTAATTTTATAGCCACCGGTGCCGGTGCCCTCATATTTATCAATAGGATCAGTGGGCGGATCAGCTCAATAGCGGCGAACATGGAAAGATTCGCCAATCAAGAAGCGCTTCTGCCCATGGAAAAATCCAGCGATGAGATTGGCCAGATAGCCGATGTGTTCGAAGAGATGGCGGGCGAGCTGAGAAGCGCGCTCCGGGTAGAAAAAGCATTGTTCTTCTTTTCCACCGATGTGATGTGCTCGATCGACACGCGTGGGAATTTTATCGATGTGAGTCCCTCTGCGCAGGAACAGTGGGGCCACAAGCCGGAGGATCTGATCGGGCAAAGTGCTCAGGTTATTCTTGAGCTGGAGAATTTCGATGCCCGCTTGCTCGACCAGACGATGCTGCTCAATCAAGATGCAGATTTTGTGCTGGAGTCGCCGCTGAAGCGCTCGGACGGCAGGAAGATTGCCACTGTCTGGGCCGTTCATTGGTCGCGTAATGACGGATCATTCTTTGCCTGCGCAAGAGACTGCACTGAAGACAAACGTTTAGAAGAGCTGGTTATTGCCCAGGAAAGCGAAGTTCGCGAAGCCATTGAAAATATGCCTTTAGGCATTGTTACCGTCGATAAGGAAGGTAACATCGGCAGAGCAAATGAAGCCGCTTGCAAGTTGTTCGCTGTCAGTCAATCAGAGTTAACCGGCAGCCCGATTGAAAATTATCTTTTGCCGCTCGGCGGCTCGGCTCTCAACCTGGACCACGACTCGGCGAACATTCCCACCAGATGCCGAATCGAATCTGGTTCTCAATGCAGATATGGCGAGGTACGACTCGAGCGAAGCGGAAATGATTCGCTATTGCTTATCGAGGACGTGACGGAGCGTGTTGAGCTGGAGCAGATGAAGGAAGGATTTGTTGCTCTTCTTGGTGAGAATCTGCACGCGCCGCTCGCCGACGTCAGACGCATCACTGCTAATCAGATGAGCCGCACAAGCGAATCGGATAAAACACATTCTCGCCTGAAGCGGATTATTTTGAACATCGATCGCTTGCTCAAATTGATTGATGAATTGCTCGATTTTGAAAAACTGGGCGAAGGACGACTGGTAGGCGAAATGGCACCGGTACTGGTGCGTGACCTTGTCGGCTCCGCCTTTGATGCCGTTCGCGATCATGCGGAACAACAGAAGCTTACAATCAAGATGAGTGCGACGGACGATACCATTTACGGTGACAGCCACAGACTCGTTCAAGTGCTCATCAATCTTCTCACCAATGCCATAAAATACTCGCCTGCCGGTACGGAGATTCGCATCGAGTCCCTCTCCCATGCTGATTGCGTCGAGCTGCAAGTGATTGACCAGGGCAGGGGCGTGCCGGTCCATATGCAGGAAACGATTTTCGAACCCTTTGTGCAAACAGCTGCCAGCGATGCGCGCAGAGGCGCAGGCACAGGGCTTGGTCTCGCCATCTGCAAACAAATTGTCGAGCACCACCACGGATCGATAGGCGTACGCAGTAAGGAAGGCTGCGGAAGCACATTCTGGATCAAACTGCCTAAAGAGCTTCCAGAAGATAAGCAACGCGCTCGCGGGCGAGCGGAGGTTCGCAGATGACACCATATGCGCTACCAGCATCGCCACGGGGACTGGCCAAACATGTCCTGAGAATATTCTTGCTGATTCTTATATTGGAATGCTTCTATCTCG
>JAJPJO010000385.1 GCA_021324135.1 Pseudomonadota bacterium | reverse complement strand
CATGCCCGGAAGGTTATGTCCGCCTCTTCGAATTCGGCGGCCGATTGGATGCCGCTCACAAAAGGAATGATTGAGCCATCGCGAACAAAGGCAGGCACATGATCGAGAGCGAAGTTGACTTTGTGCAGCTTGCCGCCCTCGAGAGGCTGGCCCCCTTCAAACGGATGCCACAGTCCTTCAGGCAAATAGACGCTGCGCGAACTCTGTCCGCGTTTCAAAATCGGTGTGACCAGAATGTCGCGACCGACCAAAAACTGATCGTCCACTTCGGCTGCAAAGCCATCATTGGGATAGTCCCAGACCAACGGGCGCATGATTGGAGCGCCGGTGCGAACGTGCTCCCAGAATAGTCCGCGGAAATACGGCAGCAATTGATAGCGCGTCTCGATAAAATGCCGGATCGCATCTTCAATGCGCTGATTGAAAGCCCACGGCTCCTGGATTGCACCATACTTGGAGCAATGATTTCTGAAGAAGGGATAGAACATCCCCAATGCATACCAGCGCGCCAGAAGCTCAGGCGAACAGTCTTCGCCGAAGCCACCAATATCGACACCACAAAATGGAACGCCTGACAGGCCGACATTCAACAACATCGGAATCGAAAGAGCCAGGTGTTCCCACCAGGACATGTTGTCGCCCAGCCAGACTGCGGCATATCGTTGAATTCCGGCATAGCCCGATCGGGACAAAACGAACGGGCGCTCATCCTGACGCAATGCCATCATGCCATCATATGTGGAGCGGCTCATTTGATAGCCGTAGAGGTTTCGCACTTCGAAGTGGCCGACGCTCCCCTCGGGGCTCTGCTGCATAAACAACTGGTGGTTGTCTCGCGGCAATTCGATTGCATCGAGCGGCAGGGGGATAGGTTGCCCGATAATCTCAGGCTCGTTCATGCTGTTCCAAACGCCACTAATATTGTTTTCGACAAAAAACCCATGCAGAGCCGCCCACCACAAGCGCACGTCTTCGCGCAGGAAGTCGGGAAGCACGCTCTGCCCAGACCAGCCCTTGCCATAGAAAATTTTGCCGTCTACCTTCTTGCAAAAGTAATCGTGCTTTTTCCCGTCGCGATAGACAAAATATTTTGCATCTTTCTTGACGGTGGGATTGACTGCAGCGACAACTCTAAAGTTGTCATCCTGCAAGCGTGCGATCGTGTCGCGAAAGTTCGGGAAGCGCTCGGGCGACAGAGTGAAAGCACGATAGTCATCCATGTAGTCGATATCGAGAACAATCGAGTCACAAGGTATTTTGCGGGCGCGAAACTCTTTTGATATGGCCAGCACCGTCTCTTCATCAGGATAGCTCCAGCGCGATTGATGATGGCCTAAAGCCCAATCAGGAGGCAGCTTCGAGCGGCCTGTAAGTTGGCTGAATGCGGCCAGCAAATCAGGCAGCGATGCATTGGCGAAAATGTACAGAGTGAAACCGCGCCGCGACAGGAGCTCGACGCTGGCCATTCCGTTCAACTCGAGATCAAGAGACCATCTCTGCCTGGCCGGAGAATCCAGAAACAATCCATAGTATCGTGCCTGGTGCCGAATAATCAGGAAGGGAACCGAGAGATACAGCGGATCAACGGCGAGCACCGGCGAGATATCACTGTTGTTGAAGAGTGTGTGCGCCCGCCCGCGCAAATTGATGCCGGACAGTCTCTCGCCCAGGCCAAAGCACATCGCGTCATCCGGTAATCTAAAATAGACATTCCACCGGCTATCGGATGACTGCTGCCATTCGAGATCGAGAGGCAGCGCGGCGACCTTTTTCTCTTGCCAAACAATCGCCGCCTCGGGCGGGCCTGCCGATTCGTCTTCGGTACTGCCGCCGTTTGAGCGCGAATAATTTTCATTGATAACGGCGAAGGAAACCGGTGCCGCCTGGTCGCCCTTCGGCCAAACGCTCAGTTTGAGCGTCTCTACACCTTGAACGTCTGTGGACTCCAGCTTGTAACCGCCTTGAAAAATATTCGCCGGTCGAGCTTCCGATCTATCTCTGGTTTTGATCTTGCGGGCTTCCAACCAGTCCGTGGGCGACTCTAACTGTTTCAATGCAAAATCCTCTACGCAGCCGACAACTGAGAAACGCATGCGCCTCGGGTCAGTAATTCAAGCCTCACCTGCGAGCACAACAGCCCCATCAGTTTATCATTGTAAAGGTCTCTTCTTGAGGTTATCCAGGCGACTCTTCGCCTCGTTAAGACGATTGTCATCTTTCCGGCTTGCGGCAATGAAGCGCTCCAATGCTTTGATGGCCCCGGATGCATCATTGGTCTTTTCCAGCTCGCGCGCCAGGAAGTAATAGTCTTCGCCATCACTCGAGCCGACCTCCAGAGCCTGGCGGAAGGCGTCATGCGCGCCTTTGTCGTCCTTGTTGGCCATCAATAGCACGCCCAGGTTCACAAGAGCATCGAATGAACGGTTGTCGATAAAGACAGCTTCCTCTGCATGGGCGATAGCTTGCTTCATTTTTCCACTGCGCTTCAAAACGTCGGAGAGACGGACATGCAAACCGGCATCGCCCGGGTAGAGACTGAGAGCTTGCTCGAGATAATCGATGGCTCTTTCAATGTGCTTCTCCTCACCGGCTCGCAAAGCAAGGCTGTCCAGAGCATCAAGATTCTTGTTGTTGAGCCGGTAAGCTGCTTTCCACTGCTCGTCGGAATCGAGACCAACGCGATCGAGAGCTTGCGCCAATTGCGAACGATAGAGCGACTCCTCAGGTGCGAGCCGAACGGCCTCCTCATAGGATTGCGAGGCATCTTTGTTTTGCCCCGCGCATTCCAGCAAACGCCCGAGTAAAAAGTGCAGTGGCGCAAAATGTGGATGGTTCCGAATTGCAGTTTGCAAAACGCCGATTGCCTTCTGCAATTCGGGGCTCAAATTTGCATTTGCCGATGCCGGGTCTTTCGTGTCGGACTGCGTTCCTGAGGCGATCGTACCATTGGCGGTGCCGGCGCCGCTTGCCGCTCGAGAGCGCTCTTTGGCCTCGCACTCATCAACCAGGGCTTGCGTTTCAGCACAGATCTCCTCAGCCTGCATATAGGAAACGGCCTCTTCATTGAGCTGACGAGGCTGGGTGCCCTTGCCACCAATTACGGTACTGAGCGCCGCACCCTTTCCGTAGATCTCAGGGGTTTGCAGCTTGCATCCGGCGCAGTCCTTGATAGTATCATTGATGGTGGCACGGCGCACACGCGAGAATAATTCCGTCAGTGGTTCCCGCCCATGGCAATCGGCAAGCAGTCGAGCAAGATTGTCTGAAAAATACGTACCCCAGGTCGGCTGAGTCGCTTTGCTGGAGACTACCACAGCCAGTCTGTTCGAGATGGAATTCTTGGACGGCGCAAAATTATACCGGGCAAACCTGGCTTTGCACCCTGCCATCATCTCCGGTGCGCCGCTGAATGATGTATCGAATACCAGAACTATGCGTTTCGCCTTGACCTTCTCTTCCACAAGACGCACGAGAACATTTGCATCGATTGCTGTAGCGAAAAAATTGTGGGCATCGGTATCGTACGGCAGGAGATAAACATTGCCGTCATTGGCAGGGAAACATTGCATGGCAAGAAAGATGACGACAAGGTCTTTATCATCACTCAGCTTGGGCAGCCAGCTTTCTGCAATGCTGGTCAGAATCGCTTGCCTGGTCGCTTGTTTGTTGAGCAGCATCCTGACGTGATCATCGCTGAAGTCGCTCGCCAGCAAAGATTTCCTAACCTTCGCCGCCGACTCGACTATGGCCAGGGCCGTGTTCATCGATGGATCAGAAAATGAGTCCACTCCCACGACAATGGCGTACTTATCGTCGAAGTCGGAAACGGCGGATTTGACGGCAGAGTGATTGCCGTCCGAAACGGCAGATGTGACGCCATACTGATTGCCGGGCTCGTGCCCAAGGCTATGCGCCCGGTTCGAACCTTTCTGCTCCCCGGCTTGTACCGCTCCCGAGAAAAGCACACAGGAGAGTGAATATACCAGTACCAAATACAGTACTAAAGCGATCTTGCAATTCGCAAAGACTTCTAATTTACCCGGGCGAAAGAATCTTCTTGATGCAGTCATTTATGTTGGCTTCACCTGAAAAACCGACTGAGTAGGTGACCACTTCACCCTCAGGATTAAGAAACACCACAGTTGGTATCGGGCTCACTTCATACTGATCGATCAGCTGGTCGTTCTTCGGATCATCCACATCGACTCGCATGATGTTGATCTTGTCGTCGTACTCCTGATGCATCTTCGCAAGAGTCTTGTCCATCTCTTTACACGGTGCGCACCATTTGGCGTAGAAGTTGATTATGGTGGCACGACTTTGTCCACCGGCGCCTCTTTGCTGCGAAATTCCAAAGAGACTGGCCAACAATCTGGTATCAGCTCCGGTGCGGGGCGCCGTAAAATCCTTAGGCAGTTTCATGAGCACGAGATTGGCCTTCTGAGCATATGTCGATCCGCGACCCAGACGCACAGCCTGGCGCAAATGCTTCCTGCCCAGCGCATAATTGCCGGTCTTGAAATAAGCTTCGCCGGCCAGATAATGGCATTCGGCATTATTGGCTTCACTTTTGGAAACCGCGCTTTCCAGATGACTCAAGGCCGCCTTGTATTGTCCTTTTGCCATCAGCGCTTTGGCTGAGGCAAGACTGGACTGTTGAGGCGCCTTTGCCGGTACCTTAACCTTCGTGTCACTTGCCGCTTCCACCGGAGCGAATCCGATGCCGCTGGTCACCAGCGAGACCGCAAAAAGATTTACTGCAGCTCTATTGCTCAGACGTTTATCACGAACCATGTGCTTTCTCCCTTGCCGATATAATACTAACTAGCGGTCGTTACGTCCTTGTCGGGTCTTCATTCATTCAACATTCTGCTTGCGGAATTGCTTGACTCTCGTGGCATGCGCAGGCCTGGAAAAACGCGATCCTATCCAATTGTCGACCGTTGCTATCTCCTGATCAGAAAACTGACCTTCCTCAAAAATTAGGTGCTCGGCGTTCGGGATTAAAACAATTTCCCGATCGGGCGTAGCCAGATTATTGAACAGCTCCACGGTACCTTCCGGACGTACAAGCTTATCCTTGCACCCTTGAACGATGAGCACGGGCGTCCTGACGATTTTCTGAGCGCAATCGTGATTGCCGTTCATGAAGTGCTGAAACTGCATCAGTTCTCTTGGCGACAAGTTCAGCTTGGCAAGAGGATCTTCGAGCCAGGCTTTACGGAGCTCTTCATTTTGAGTCGCCTGCTTGACGACACCCTCACCGACGTTGAATGGCTTATCCGGGCTCTCCAGGAGATGAAGCGCCACCTTGAGACTGGTCTTGGCTTGTTTGAAACGATCGCCCGCCGGCACCGATGAAACCAGGCCATCGACGAGCTCGGGATACATCGACGTGGCGCGCAAGGCGATGGCGCCGCCCATGGACTCACCCAATAAAATTACCGGCACACCCGGATGAATGCGCCTCACTACTTTTAAGGTTGAGCGAACATCCGCCAGACAATTGTCGAAATCGCATCGGTCGCGCCCCTGCGCTTCCATCCACGAGCCGAAGCCGCGCACGTCAATGGCATACATCGCGTAACCGAGTTTGCTCATCCGCTTGCCGAACGCTTCATAGGTTCCGTTATGCAGACCTAAGCCATGCACGCAGAGGATGACTGCCTTCGCCGGCTGGGCGGTATCCAACCACGACATGCAGGGCGCATTGCCGCGCACTCGTCTGGGCTGTTCGGCTGCCGACGACTCTGCATAAGCGTTCAGACAAAAATTGATCTGCCCTAAGAGCAGACATCCTGAAAAAACACTAAGCATAGCTAAGCGCACTAAGATCAGCTTGAGCTGTAACATCGACTTCAACGCTCCGCAGCGTTGAGATCATATCTGAGTTCGCATCCAATCTGTTGACATGGACGGTTTTTGTTACACCACCAATGTTAAAACTGGCTGCCGGCAATCTCGACAGGGGAGCGGCACCAAATACGGTATCACCAGGCACCGCATTTAGTGCGGGCGGCAAAACGGAATCATCTTTATCATGGCACAGAAAATATTTCAAAACACGGCCTTTGTTCTGGTGCGTCCCGAATTCCTGGGCAACATCGGCTCGGTTGCCCGGGTAATGAAGAATTTCGGCTTTCATGACCTGCGCCTGGTGGCGCCGCCCAAGAATTACAAGGACTCGGATGCTCGCATAATGGCTGTAGGAGCGTTCGACGTCTTGAAGAAAGCAGCGGTCTTCGCCACGCTGGAAGAGGCGCTTGCCGACCGGCAATTGAGCATCGCCAGCTCTTCCGGACGCCGGCGCAGCCGCCAGCTCAACAATCTCGGCGAGGTGATCGATGAGTGCAGTAGTTACGCGGCGGTAAACGGTATCGCTTTTGTTCTCGGCAACGAACGAAACGGCTTGCTCGACAGCGAGCTGTCGCTTTGTAACAAAAAGGTGCGCATCGAATCATCGCCCGAGTTTCCCGCCCTGAATCTCGCCCAGGCTGCCGGGATTATTGCCTACAGCCTCTCCTCGCGTGCCGGGGCGCACAAGAAACAGCCATCGCAAAAGCAACGGGTTAATGAACTGCCGAGCTTTTCTGAATTGCACGAACTTTTCTATCAGCTCGAGCTTCTGCTTGGCAGCGTCGAATTTTCGCGCTCATACAACAAAAAACAGATCCTTGAAGAGGTGCAAGAGGCAATCAACCGCATGACGCCGTCAAAGCGCGAAACAGCCATAATGAAGGGGGCTCTGATTCGTTTGAATCAGAAATTAGATTTGTTTTCTCCAAAGAAAGATTGAATCAAAGCGGTTGGCAACAGAATGAGTTAGTATTCTTTCTGTACTATGTGATCGAAAACTCAATTTAGATTACGCCGGCTAACCAAAAATGGGAGACTAATTGCTATCCATGAGAGCCATCCTTACTAAGCTGAGAGCCCCGCTGTCTTTGACTCTGTCCGCTTTTATAGTTACCGGGCTGGTCGGCTGCGGCGGCGGTGGAGAAACGACGGGGCCCACTGATGACAAGAAGGAATTTCAGGACAGCTTTATTCAAGGCGCCCCTGATCCGACCAAGACTTTCCCTGAGGCCGAGTTCGCCAAAGCTAAAGAGTTGAAGAATGAGCACAGGCTCGACACCGCCGAGAAACTGCTTCTCTCGAAACTCGACGATGCCAAGGTCGCAGCCAGAAATACAACGCAGCTCGGGCAATATCTGGTCCGCCTCAACAACATCTTGTACGACGAAGGCAAAGACAACGACGCCACCAAATATGGCGAAGTCGCCGTCATGATTTTTAACAACCAGCCCATGGAAAAAAGACCGGTGGCTCCTTGGTACGTCAATATTCATTCTTACCTGGGAATGAGCTATCTGCGCCAGCACAAGTACGATAAAGCCGAGCAGAACTTGAAGAAGGCAATCACGATTGCCTCGGGTGCGCCGAAAGCAGAAGTATCGCCGGCATGGTTGAAGCTGATATATCAGCAACTGATTAGTTGTTACGAAGCTCAAAAGAAAAAAGAGCAAGCCGAACAAGTCAAACAGCAGTTGGCTAAATTGCACCTTTAGAGCTACCCTGAGAAATAGCCTGCTTGAGCAGGCGGTCTCAACCGTTGAGTCAGGGTAACCTTGAGCAAGAAATCAAAAAGTCGGGCTCTCATTCACGCTCTCATTCCGGAAAAGAAATGGGAGGAGATACGCAAGCCCATTATCAGCGCTTTTCTGATATTCAATCTCGCTCTGATTCTCACTTATTTTGCCAGACCGGCGCCTGTAACAAACAAGGTTTTCGATACATTCAGAACCTATTTTTGGTTTGTCGGTCTGGCCCAGGACTATGGAGTTTTTGCTCCCAGCCCGACGCAGAATAATCTTCACTTTATCGCTCTTGTAACTTACGACGATGGCAGCACGCGCCTTTATACATTTCCGCGGCTGAACCGCTTGCCTTTGAGTGAGAAGCTCTTCAAAGAGAGATATCGAAAATTTCTGGATGACAATGCATCCATGGAGCCGTTTTCCTTTTTGCGCAAAGATATCGCCGCTTACGTATCCCGGCAGTGCGATGTTTTTTCAGACATTCATCCCAAGATTGTTTCATTGATCCGGTTTTCATCAATCGTTCCGCCCTTCCAGGATGCCAATTCGCCTAACACAAAGAAGGGCGGCCCGGGTGTGTTCAGTTATGGTATCGGCAGCGAAACCAGGTACTTTGCCGCACCCAATCCGCCTCAGACGGACATGCAGGTGCTCGGCACTTATGACGTTTCAGAATTGAGGGAACAACATCGATGAAACTGAGCGCCCTAATCGAAGTTTGGGATCGATTCTGGTTTTCGATGGTCTCACCATATCCGGTGGCAGCCTTCCGCATTCTCTTCGGTCTGCTGATTCTACAATCAATCTGCTTTTTTGCACCCGATTATCATGTCTGGTATGGAGCAAACGGTATCACGTCATTGACCACGACCAACTCATGGGATCAACTGATCACATTGAATATGTTGAACCTCTTCCCGGACAACGATACCTGGTTGATCTGCTTCTATTCGATTTTTGCCGTGGCGGCATTTTGCCTGACCATCGGCTTCAAAACCAGATTGGCTTCAATTCTCGTCTATGTCGCTCTGGTGAGCCTTTACGATCGCCAGCAATTTCACCTCAACAGCGGCGATACATTTACTCGCGCCATGAGCTTCTGGTTGATGTTTTCTCCATGCGCGTCGGTCTGGTCTCTGGATGCTTATCTACAGAAACGAAAATCCTCGGCCGCTCCCAGTTGTCCTCTGATCAGCGCCTGGACTTTGAGAATCATGCAGATTCAAGTTGCTCTGGTTTACATGCACACATTCATCGCCAAATCGACGGGCAGCGTCTGGGCCGATGGCACGGCCGTTTACTTCGCTTCTCGACTGGAGCCGCTAATGCGGCTGCCCCTGCCTGTTTCATTCGATGTGATGGCCTTCAGCCAGATGTTCACCTGGTTCACTCTAGTCATCGAGTTGCTTATGTTCACTCTTGTGTGGGTGAAAGAGTTTCGTTATTACGTGCTTGCTCTGGCAGTCTGCATGCATTTGACGATCGACTGGTCGATGAGCATTCCACAGTTCGAGTGGCTGATGATCTATAGCTACGTTCTCTTTGTCTTCAGCGAAGATTTTGAGCGCTTCGCCGAGGTCATCTCTCAGAGAATGGCTCCCAGACAAAAGAGCAGCGCCGCAACTTGAGCAGCATCGCGACTTGAATAGCATCGCAACTTGAGCAGCATCGCAACTTGAGCAGCATCGCAACTTGAACAGCATCAATCAGCCAGAGCCCGCTCGTCCATGGGTCTGAACAAGATATCGTTTTTATAAACCTGAAGATTTTTTTTGACAATCTCGTTGAGCCGATCGCGCTCCTTTTTCGCCTTCTCCGGCAATGACTTCGCCTTTTGCTCGGGACCGATGCGCGCCAGACAATCGGTGAAATCGTATGTCGGCATCTCGAACTCGCTGTTGCGCTGCTCCTTCTCCTTTTGCTTCTGAGCAAGGAGAAAGTGAGCCACGGCACGATTGTTGTGCAGTCGCGCCACCTGCAATTCCGATTCAGGGCCGGCGTTCTTGCTGATCGCGTTCAACTCGTCATCGTAGATGGCAATTGCCTTTTCGATTTCGCCGTTTCCTATATATAAGGATGCGAGCTTGTTATGCCACTCATAGCGCTCGCCGGCAGTGAATTCCGGCTGGTTGAGCTCGTGTTCGCAAGCTTGCAATTCCGACTTCACCAGATCGTGATTTTTTCTCAACAGATAAATGAGCACCAGCGAAAAGTGATCGCTCAGCCTCGTCCTGGCGCTGGTACCGCTGGAGGCGAGATGACGCAGGAGAGCCAGTTCTCTGGCATTGTCGGCTTTGAATTGATCGGCCATGTTGTTCCTGTACTGCTCTCCTGGAGAAGAACGCAGGTAGATCATCACCAGAAGCCAGGCAGCAGCGGAGAAGCAAACAATTCTGATTATCAGCAGCTCGTCATTAATTCGCTTGGGCGATTTTGTGGTCATGTTGGCAGTGTGGCATGATACTAAAAGATTAGCTTGATCAAATCATACGTCAGTTCAGTCGTTGGCGTTTAAGCGTGGAGTAAATTCAAAATGCATTTCAATCAATTTTGCAGTCGATCTTATCGTTTGGCACTTCTTGTCCCCTGCTTGCTTGCCTTCTCCACCGCCATCTCATTGCCAGCCGCTCTGGCCGAGGATGAGAGCAAGGAGCCGGCCAAGCCTGCCGATCAAAAGGCGGCTGCGGACAAAGCCGCTGCAGCAAAGAAAATCGGTCCCTCGCTGGCTCCGCTCCTGGGCAAAGCTTACAAGCAGATGAGCGACGGTAAATTCGATCCGGCTGTGAAAACGCTCAACAAGGCAATCGCCACGGACAAGGAGAGCATCACGGCCAGACGATATATGGCATTCGCCCTGGTGAAGAACGGCGATCCAAAAGATGCGATCAAAGAGCTGAACGTGATTGTGCGCCAGGAAAACCGGAAACCGACTTACTTTGAATGGTGCACCTTCGGCGAAGCTTACCTGGAAGGCGGCGCCCTCGATCAAGCCGAGAGTTGCTACAAGCAGGCTCTGAGGATCGCGCCGACAAGCGAGTACGCGAAAAGTGGCTTGATACGCGTGAGTATGAAGGCCGGCAACTATGAAGAAGCGCGGCAAACGGCTGCTGATGCCATGAAGATTACGAAGGACAAGGACCACTATAATTATTACAAAAATCTTTACATGGCGGCCGCCGATGCGGCTCAGCGAGGCGGCTCAAGCATAACCAGCACTTCGACCGCTAAAACACCCACAAGCACTGCCTCTACAGAAACTGCCAGCGCTCAACCGGCGAAACAATGGTCGGGCAAGCAATCGGAAGCAAACGAGGCAATTCTGCGCAACATTCAGAATTCCACTCGCCGCGAAACACATCCGGGCGGCTAGAGCTGGTTGTCAGCAGCTTTCAAACTTAGGCCGGATGCAAGATTCAGTCAATTGACAGAGGCTTGCCTTTCAGCTAGGATCGAAAAAGTTAAATCCCTGTAACCTAACTGCCATTTGGCCACTTGTCCAATGGCCGTATGTATGCGACATTTTTCGGCAACAGGGGAATTTAATTCGCCGACTTTACTAAAAAACTTGGCGCAATAAGTATTCTGGATGTGGACAATTCTGGCACGCACGGTGGACCAACACTTATGAACCGTAGAATCAATCGCAGGCGCAACCGCAGAAGTGGAGCTATGGCCGCTGAATACGTGGCAACGATGTGGCTCCTCTTCTTATTCATGTTCTTTCCTATTCTCAACCTGGCCACGACCGGGGTGAATGCATTCTTCTTGTGGTTCTGCACAAACTGCGCCGCCACCGTTGGTGCCAAGTGCCAGTGTCTGTGCGCGGCTGTGCAAATTCCAGCCGGCAGCGGCACCTGGTATCCGGGCGCTTACGACTCGTCGCGCACGAAGGCTATGCAGATTCAAGGCATGTTTCCGGGTGTTGGTTGGGTACCTTCCCCTACCAATCCGGAAGTCGATGTGCTCTTGAACCCTGTCGATCCTTTATCGCCGCTACCGCCGGTTACCTACACGGTGCCGAACTCCAGCTCGCCATGGCCGGCAGCGAACCCCAGACCGGATCCGGACGTCTACACCATCCTTTTGCGTGTCGTCATCAGAGGTTGGGCGTCGCCGCTTATCGCCTGTCCATGGTTCGACATTCCGGGCTTGAGCAAACCAATGAACTTGATCATGAGCTCGCAAGCTCAATTCGAGAATCCTCCCGGATTGCTCTACTGAGTCCGCCAGAGATAATGGAATTTTCCGCCGCCCTGAGCAATCGGGGCGGTTTTGCTTTGCGCCGGACTCACACATTCCTCACACAGAGAGCATAGATTTGAGATACGGCGATTTATAACGCCGTGGCATTCTCAGCGATCGGAAATGAAAGGAGATTAGGGAGCTTACCATGCAGCTCAACACAAGAAAGATAAGAGATCAGAAGGGCGCGGCGGTAACGGGTCTCGTTATCGCGCTTATGTTCTTCGTTCTCATAGCCGGCCTATTCGCCTTTGACGCCAGCCGCGTTCAAATGGCGCAAAGAGAGCTGACCGCGACATGCGACGCATCAGCCCTGGCTGGAACGGCTATGTTGACGAGTTACGACGTAAGTAACGACCCCAACTATACAAAGCTGCTCAATGCACAGCAAAACGCAGCAGCTTATTCATACAACATGTTCGTCATGGGCAACGTTCTGGGAAACTGGTTGCGAGGCAACGTCAATCTCGTCTCCAGTCTCAGTGCTCTAGGTACGACTACTCCCGGACAATCCAACGTCGTTATCGGCTTGGTTGATCCGCAAAACAACTTCGCGATCGTCCCTCCGACGACGCCTGCAAACGCCGCCGGAAAAGCGATCGGCGTTTATGCCGGTTACGGCTACCATCCCATTTTCATTAGCTTCTTTGGTGTCGGCAACGTCGGAATTCTAGCCAGCTCGGTCGGCGGTCTGCCGCAGGTCGATGCAGTTCTGGTCATGGACTATTCCGGATCAATGGATGACCTGACTCCAATTACGATCATCTCCAGATGCTGGGATGCTCACAATGGACCAAACAACCAGATACAACCGAGCAACGACGTAAGATACTATCCCGAGCCGGTTGCCACCGAGGGTTACCAGGGCGGCGCCGTTGATGCCAATGGTTGGAGTGATAACGCCGCCACAGTTTCGACATCTGCATTCGGAGGTGTATACAACGGGCCTGGACAAATGGCGAGCATGTACCGAGAGTTGAGCGGGCATGGCTGCGTCACTTACTTCGAATCACCGCACCCGACTACAAACCAGGATCTGTTGAGCTACATTGACCTCGATACATCCTTGTATTTGACGGGAACATCGCTCAACGTTTTGCCCCCGCAGAACCTGTCTCTGGCTGACGTCGGCGTCAGAGGTGTAGCGCCTTATCTGGTATTCAAGCCATATCTGCGCTTCACCGTTGATGGAAACGATTATGGTACTCCGCCTGGAAATTGTGTGGCGTTCAAACAAGTCGCCGGCAAGTGGCAACCAGTGAACCTCAACTTCAACTGGACACCAAACTCGGTGCCACCTGTTTCGCCTTACACATTCTCCCTCACGGATGCGATCGATTACCCGGGCGGTCACCCCGTTTCGGGTCAAGCTCCGAAAACGAACTGCGATGCCCACGCGGTTATCTTCACCGACCTTGTGGTTAACTTCGGTGGACAGTGGCAAGCAGGAAGCCCGGTTCCTTCGGCTCAGACATTGCAGAACGGTGCCAAACCGATTCAACCTGCCTGGGGACCTGGATCCGGATTGAACACATTCACAACCTTCCAACCGGTAAGTTACACATTTGGTGGAGCGGCTGTCGAGGATGATGCAACCCTTCAGAATCAGCAGTTCAACTTCCAGAACCTGGCCGTTTGCGTCGAAGCTGCACGGGGAAATCTGGACAGCGTCGCCAACTACAACGGCACAAGCATCAATGCTCGTGGATACGACCTGCGCGCCGGCGGCGTCACCCAGTACTTTGCGCCGGGTGGTACGTTCATGACTCCAAAAGCCGGCTACCAGAAAGCCTATCAGCGTCTGGCAATGTGGTTCTCGCAACCGATCGCCACTTGTATGGACTCAGCCGATCAGGCTTTCTTCCAGAGATTGTGCGCTCTGACCGATTGCCGATTTGGTTTGGTTGGATTCTCCGATGACTGGGCCCTTGGTCCGGCACCGAACAACGCATCGATTTCGTCTGAGCACACCGGTATACAAGGCGGCCCCGGCAACACACCATCATTTGCCGGTGTGACCAGCTATTACACTGATGTGACCTACAAGACCGCGCCCGCGGCTGACAGGTGTTGGGACGGGAGGTTGCCCGGTGCCACCACACTGGAGAATAACCTGAACCAGAACACAGGAGGAGGCGGACAGGGGTTCCGATTACCGCGAACGCCGTTGAATACAGGTATCACGCAGGCTCAAGCCTTGCATACAATCGAGCATGGTGATCCGTCCTCGGTCTATGCCTGGTCCGATCCACATCGCGGCAATGGTATCTTCAATGGTCGACCGCTAAACGGCACCATGTGCTCAGAGGCACTGGGAACAGCGCGCCTGGAGTTCAAGAATGCTCCTTATACAGGTTCGCAAAGACCTGGTTCGAAGCGTGCCATCATCTTCTTCACAGATGGTGTGCCGTCTCCTCCGAGCGAAGCAGCACCAACCTTGACCGAAGCGAATAACTGCAACACCGACGGCGTTGCCATATTCTGTATCGGTCTGAACATGACAGGCAACCCGAGTTTGACCGCACAACAAACGGCATTCTTGGGTGACCCGGGTGGATTGTCCGGTCTGGCGAAGAACGGTGGTAAGTTCTTCAAGTGCCAGAGCGTGAACGACGTCCAACTTGCCTTCTCGGCAATTGCCCGACGCCTGACGCAATCTCAGAAGTAAATCCTTTCAGTTTTTCCGATTGCGAATCACTCAAATTGCCTGCAGTGCTCCTGCAGGCAATTTATTTTTTAGACTCGCCCTGTTTCACGCAAAGTTCACGTTTACTTCCCCTCTGCTTCACGTTGCGCGCATAAAGTAACAGTCAGCAATCGGTAACTTACATTCTTTTCCATCTGGAGGAGGTTCGATGAATAGTCAATCTCCGTCGCGCCGCGGGCATTCGTCCCAAGCGCGGCGCCGGTCAATGTCGCCCTTAATTCATATGCGCCAGAGAGGCATAACGGCAATCGAACTGGCTGCCTGTGTCTCGATTTTGATAGTCATTTGTGCGCTTACATTCAACATCGGCATTCTTATATTCTCTGCCGATATGTGCGACCGAGCTTGCAGAGATTGCGCACGTGCAGCAGGCATGCAAGCCACTCCCCAAGCGGCAAGCAACGCGATGAACGCAACGCTCAGCTACCACAAAGCCGCGGCAATGGGTTTTGTAATCACATCATTCACAGCATCATTGCTGGTATATGAGGACTACATAGATCACTCGAGCGATGCGCCACCACTGGCGATGCCACCTGGTTGTCAGACCTCGACGGGCAGTCCGTACACTGATCCTCAAACCGGCCGCAAGGCTGTTCCCCCGCCCACTTTGGGAGGCACACCCGGACCTTTTGTCATGGTCCAAACAACATTGCAGTCCCGGGTTCCTGCGCCCATCTTTTTCTTTGGCGCGCACTTCCAGGGGAATCAGGGCAACCAGATGCAATTCCAAAGCGTCTATACGTTTCCCATAACCAATACATTCGGTCCATTGCTGGTCGCCAATACGACGGGCGTACCTATTATAGGCAGTGTCAACTCGGTGAACGGCGGTCCTGTTGGTCCTGGCGGTCCTCAAGGTCCGCAGGGTCCGGGCGGTCCAGGCGGTCCTCTTGGTCCTGGTGGTCCCAATGGTCCTGGTGGTCCTCAGGGTCCTGGTGGTCCTGTTGGTCCGAACGGCCCTGCCGGTCCAGGCGGTCCTCAAGGTCCTGCCGGTCCGAACGGTCCTGCCGGTCCCGGCGGCCCGCAGGGTCCAGGTGGTCCTGGTGGTCCTCTTGGCCCAGGTGGACCTCAAGGTCCTGGCGGTCCTCAAGGCCCTGGCGGCCCGCAAGGTCCCGGCGGTCCAGTCGGTCCTGCCGGTCCGGTTGGTCCTGCTGGTCCCCTTGGTCCTGCCGGTCCTCAGGGTCCGCAAGGTCCCGGTGGTCCTCAAGGTCCTGGCGGTCCTCAAGGTCCTGGTGGTCCTCATGGTCCTGGCGGTCCTCTTGGTCCTGGTGGTCCTAATGGCCCAGCCGGTCCTCATGGACCTCAAGGTCCCGGTGGTCCTGCCGGTCCTGGCGGCCCAGTCGGTCCTGCCGGTCCTCTCGGTCCCGCTGGTCCCAATGGTCCTGGCGGCCCGCAAGGCCCACAAGGTCCAGGCGGTCCTCAAGGCCCCGGTGGACCTCAAGGTCCGGGCGGCCCGCAAGGTCCTGGCGGTCCTCAGGGTCCTGCCGGTCCTGGTGGTCCTGCTGGTCCTGGTGGTCCTGCCGGTCCTGGCGGTCCTGCCGGTCCTGGCGGTCCAGTCGGTCCTGCCGGTCCAGTCGGTCCTTCCGGTCCTGGCGGTCCTGCCGGCCCCGGTGGTCCTCAAGGTCCCGGCGGCCCAGTCGGACCCATGGGTCCTGGCGGTCCACTTGGCCCCTCCGGTCCCCTTGGTCCCTCCGGACCGAACGGTCCTGCCGGCCCAGCCGGTCCTGCCGGTCCTACCGGTTCAACATCGCCAATCGGCTAGATGAATTGTCAAAGATGGAGTGGACCTGCTATCGATCCACTCCATCTTTTGGTCCAAGCTCCAGCTATCGAGTCCAGATCCAGCTACCAGCTCCAGCTATCGAATCCAGATCCAGCTATCCAGCCTATTTGATCCAACCCCATCTATCGTTCCAATCGAGGCTAATTCACCACACTCGTGTTTGACCCGCAACTCCCGGGAATTGAATCGGGCGAATGTTTTTCCGCCCAGCTTGCCTATGTTTTTCACGTACACTTCACGTTTGCAACGTAATGTCGTAATGTAGGCAAAACCTCTTCCCACGAGGAGATTTTCGGTGAAAGACAAACAGACTTCAAAGCGCCGACAGGGGAGGCATTCCCTTATGTCGCGCTTAAGAGGTATTACAGCCATTGAACTGGCAGCCGTGGTTTCGATTCTAATCGTTATCTGCGCACTGACATTCAATATTTGCATCCTCATATTCTCAGCGGATATGTGCGACCGGGCTTGCAGAGACTGCGCCCGAGCCGCTGGTATGCAATCCACTCCGTTGGCGGCGAGTAATGCCATGAATGCCACTCTGAATTACCACAAAGCCGCAGCAATGGGCATGGTGGTAACTTCGTTCACGGCTCAGTTGCTTGTCTACGAGGACTACATCGACCACTCCAGCGATGTACCACCGCTTACTATGCCAGGTGGATGCCAAACATCCACAGGTAGTGCGTATGTAGATCCGCAAACCGGCAAGAAAGCAGTGCCTCCGCCGACCTTGAACGGAACACCTGGCCCATTCGTCATGGTGCAAACGACGTTGCAATCGCGCGTTCCAGCGCCGGTTTTCTTCTTTGGTGCGCATTTCCAGGGTAACCAAGGCAACATAATGCAGTTCCAGAGCGTGTATACGTTCCCAATTACGAACACGTTCGGACCGATTATTGTGGCTAACAACACTGGTGTGCCTATCATCGGAAACGTCAACTCCATCAATGGTGGACCTGCTGGTCCTGCCGGACCTGGCGGCCCTCAAGGCCCCGGTGGTCCTGCCGGCCCTCTAGGCCCAGGTGGTCCTAACGGACCTGGCGGACCTCAAGGTCCTGGCGGTCCTCAAGGTCCCGGTGGACCTCAAGGTCCTGGCGGTCCTCTTGGACCCGGCGGTCCTCAAGGTCCTGGCGGACCTGGCGGTCCTGCTGGTCCTGGCGGTCCTTCCGGTCCTGGCGGTCCTGCTGGTCCTGGCGGTCCTGGTGGTCCAGGCGGTCCAGGCGGTCCTGCCGGCCCAGGTGGTCCAGGCGGTCCACATGGTCCTGGCGGTCCT
>JAJPJO010000513.1 GCA_021324135.1 Pseudomonadota bacterium | reverse complement strand
AATGGTTCGACGACCTTGGCGGCACCCGATCGGAACAGGACATCGGACGACTGGTCGAAATTGGGCAGTCCGGCAAATTTTGCTCGCCCCTGGCTGGGCCGGCGCGAGACCGGTGCATCGCTTACTGCCAGTGCCGACTGCTCACTTGAGGCTGATTCACGAGCGAGCTCGGGATTGAGTATGCGATCGAGCTCTTGTTTGGCAATGTTGTGTGCCGGCGACTCGGGATTGGAAACGGCATCGAGCAGGGTCTCATAGGCGCCCAGATACGGCTTGGCTTCAGGTGATTTGACCAGATCGTGCAAGAGATACTGCAGGCAAAATTCAAGCTCGTCGCTCTCGCTCGGTCGACCGCCAAATTCAGTCATCCACAGTTTGGAAAGCTCTTCGGCGATAGGCGAGCTGGCAATTGCCTCGGCAGCGGCCTGGGTGCGGACAAGAGCTTGTGCCTGAGCATGCATGGGATTGCTCTGGTCGGAGAAAGCCTCCACCAGGCGTTTGAATTGATCGCGATCTTTGGCCCAGGCTGGATCGTTCTCATGCTCGAGCTGAGCATATTCCATGTAAAACCGGAGGTCATCATCGCCAGGCGCGGCAGTCTTAATTCTTTCCTTAAAGGCATCCTCCCTGAGCACCTTCCGGAAGTCGGCAAATTGCACGGACATCGGTTGTTCCGTCTGTCCGGCATTGGCAGACGACTGGCCGGCGGATGCGCTGATCGCTTTTGAATCTTCTTCCGTAAGGGAGTCTCGTTCGCGTGCCGTGCCACCATTTGCAGTGCGCCTTCTCCTGTTCCTTTCAAAAACCGGCCGCTTCTCTGATTGCAGCCGTCTCTTGATCGTTTCGATATCGGTCTCGAGCTGGGCGGAATTCGCTTCTCGCAGGCCGTGATATCTGGCTATCTGTCTGCCCAGATCCGATGTGTTGTTTGCCACCATGGTCGGCATGGAAACATTGGCGGTCAAGGTTCCTTTGTCATTGTCGACCTGCCCGTCGCCTTCCCAGCTCGGCCGACCGACAGCCTGCTCGATCGCCGCTTTTGTTTGCGCTTCCTGAGCCGGTTTGCCATTTTCCATCTTTTGAATTTCGCCGGCTTTGATCCTCTTATCGAGCGCTTCATATGTGTCTTCGAAGGTCGATCCTTTAATCAGCTCGATGCCGTCGCTCATGGCGCGCAACTCGCCTTCTTTATAGGCGCCGCCGGTGACGATGGTTACCTGACTCGGCTCTATCTTGAGATGGCGCGCCGCCATCTGGGCTCGCGTTACGATCGAGGCGCCGGTATAAACCATGTCATCGACAAGTATGACCGGACGATTATGATCTTGGGCCAGCGAGCGAGCTTTGGGATCCTTGTACGAAACGAAATGACTGTCATACTCAGATCCTTCCAGACCGTTTGCCAACCTGAAGCGATAGGTCGCTGAATGCATGCTTCCCTGTGCATCGACATCGCTTATGAAGATCGCGTCTTCGAGCCGTTTGCCCTCCTGCGCTAATTTTTCTCTCAGTTGATCCCCGGCGCGGCGCAGGCTGGCCATTTGCTCGGTTGGTGAGATGTGCCAGCTCACCTCAGGCATCGACAGAAGCCGGGCAAGCGCTTCAATTTGCATGCCGGAGCGGCTCTTAGTGCTGTGCGCCAGCATCAGCTGGGTTTGAGCTCTGCGCAAGGCCAGTGCCTGATCGTCGTAGCCGCTCAAGATTTGAGAAACGCCTTTGACGGCATCGTCGCTCATCGCTGCAGGGGGCGAATGTATTTGAGCCGAGGAAGCGCTGCTTTCCTCCATTGCCATGCGGACGGCTTTGCCGAATCGCTGATTGCCGTCGCTGTTTCCGATCGCATCATATATGTTCGGCCCGGCATGAAAGTCTTGCACCATATGCGGTGCTAAAACGGTGGTATCGGATGTGCCACTATACCGCGTCCAATTCCGGTAGGTTTCATAAAGCTGATCGCCTGGCTTCGGCGGTTGGTCGAACATAACCCAATCGCCGCCGGGCGGCTTCTCGCCGGGTTTGAGAACGTGGAAGCGCACATCGATGCCGGTGGCTTTCCGGAACTCATATGCCAGATCATGACCGGCTGTTGATTCTCCGGTGACCAGCACGTTTATCTCATTAGAATAGCGACCGAGCTGATCCTTCTTGAGGTGAGCCAGCGGCTTGACCTCGGACTCCATCTCCTGCATGAGACCGCGCGCACCCTCCTCGGACATGAAGCGACGGCGCTGTTGTAAGATTTGCAATGCCGTTGTTTGCTCGTTTGCGCTCATGCCGCTGAAGGCCGAGCGGATCTGTTGATTGGACAGCGGTGATGGATCGAGGGAATGCTCGACAATCAGATCAAGGGATTGATCGAACGACTGTGGCGTGCTGAAGCGCACTTCGCCGTTTTCCCATTTGTATGCATCCCTTGCGACGGCTTCCTTCAAGAAATGCCCGTTGTGTTGGCTGAAGAATCTCAAATCCTCCGGTGGAAGTTGACGCAGTGATTCCGGCTGCATCAAGTTGATAAGCGAGTTGCGAGCGCGCTCGCTGAGCGCCAGATCGCCACGCACTCTCCAGCGCTCCATGGCCGAGTGAACAAACTCGCGCAACTTAGGCTGGAAGGCTTTCGCTTCATCAGAAAAGGCGGCGCGCGAGAGTTGGCTGAGCAGGACGTTAAACGAGTAATCCGATAAACGGCCGATCTGGCTTTCACTCAAAGACGTGGCAAACTCTGCCATGGCTTTGGAATTGCCGTTCTGACCAATCATGTCTACCGTTTTGCTCAGAAGAGCATTCTCGGCCGATGGATTGGCATGCAATTCGGCATGGCTCAAGCGCTCTCTTGCTTGCCCGAGAAGCGCTGACTGCTCCTCTTTGGGAAGCGCCGCTATGGCATCGCTGCTCATGCCGCCGAGGATGGACGCGAACTCAGCATCGGGCAATTTGTGGAATCTTTCGGCGCCGAGCAGATCATAAATCTTGTCGTCCACGCGGCTGAAGCTGTTATGCACCGGTCCGTGCTGGTGCTCGTCGCTGACCATTTTGACCAGCTTGTTCAAGACAGTGTCGCGCTCTGCCTGGGGCACGCTGACAAGCCGAGTGCGGGTCGTGGAATCGACCACTCTGCCCACGTCCGCCTCGGCCATCTCGCTGAGGTAAGTATCGGGCAGCTGAAGAATTCGGCGCCAGGCATCATCGGGAATACTATGCCCCTGGGCTGTGGCGCCGATGAAGTGCGATAAAAGATGTTTGCGCTCGGCCAGTGGAAACTTGGCTAAATTCTCTTCGGTAAATAATTGCGTTAGTTGATGCAGCAAAGTTTCCTCGACATCAGGCATATCAGCACGGGTCAAATCTCGAAATGCGCTTACCCTGAATGGGCTGTCGGACCGGAGTATGTTGAGCAGGGTCGCGTCGCCCTCCGGATGGTTCTTAAGCAGCGTGATTACTGCTGCTCTGTACGCCCGCAGTTCAATCGTCCCCTCTTTGGAGCGCTCGCTGTTGAGCAGCCGTCTTGCCAGCGTATCCATCTGATCGCGCGGGAAGCGCTCTACACGGGTGCTCGACGCCGCATGAAGGAGGAGTTGTTGGCTAAGAGATATGTCGTTTTCGCTCGCTTTGACAAGACCCTCAAATACTTCTCTGGTGAGCGGATATTCACGCTGGTCCAGGCGAGTCAGAATTTGCGTGGTGATTTCAGTGCGCAGCTCCTTTTGCTCCGCTTCACTGAGCGCTTTGATTTCCGGACTGTCCAGGCTGCGCAGAACGCTCAGATGTTCCTGAGGAGACATCTCGTTCAGATACCACTGTCGCTCGGCCGCGGGTATCTCGACTAAATCCGCGGCAGTGAATTCCGTTGAGCCGAGACGAACGAGGCGCCGTCCTTCACCACGGGCGGTGGCATCAAGCGCGCCGGGGGTGGAAAGAACCAGGTCATCTCCGTGTTTATCAATGGCGAGGTAAACGTTTCCGCTGTCCGTCCGGATTGGAAACTTATCTTGCAAGTGCTTGGGCAGATCGGCCGGGTTGCAGACGGCAAAGATGTCGGCGTCTTCTGCAGCTGCTGCGGTTTGAGCGTCCAGCGTCGGGGCGGTGCGGTGCGCCACGACCATCGATTCGACTTCCCCGAGGGTGCCGTCGGCTTTGACTTCCTGAACTTGAACAGTCTCCATGCTTCTGCCGCCGGCACTTTCTTTGAAGCGAGCAATGGCTTCATTGTTACCGACCACGCGGTAATAACGGACGGGTGGTCTTTCGCCTCCCGCTTCGCTTGATTCGACCAGATCGCGTCTGTATCTCCCCTGACCGCGATCGCCCTGAGCGTCGCCTTCGCTTCGATCGCGAGCGTTGGCTTCGACGGTTTCACTTCCTGGAGAAACTGATTCGCTCCGCGGCGGCGGCAGAGCCTCTGTTCTTCTAACTGGTGCACCGCTGTTCGCCTCAGTGGCTCTGTCGTCGGTTCGGCCGCCTCTGGTATCGCCAGTGGTGCGGGAGCCGGATTGGCTGCCGTTGGCCTGCACATCGATTGCATTCGAGGGTGTGTACAGAACGGGCATGCCGTCAGGACCAATAGTCAAGGCCGCCCCGGAGACATGGTCGGTCATCACTACCTGTCCGTTTTCCATTTGCTGCACTGTGCCTTTGAACTGGCGCTCGCCGTTTGGTCCGTGCACGCTCCAGGTCTCCGCTCCCTGCGCATCGGCCGCCGCCGTGCGCTTCATGGAAATGCCGTTGGCGAATTCCATGTGCTCGGGAGCGGCATGAAATGACCCCGCCGGTGGTGCCTGACCCGGCCTGGCCAATCTGATCCTACCGAGGCTGGAGAACAAAGGCATCGCCAGATGGGCGGCTGCCGAGAACATGGCGCCACCGGCGGCGCCCTCGCCAGCCGCCGCCTTCAATCTCTCCGCTAACAGACTCAAATTCTCAGAAAACGATTTTTGCGGATCGTAGTCCATGGGGAAGGTGGCGGTTTCTGAAGCCGTATTGGCGATCACTCCGATGCCGGCGTTCTCGGCCATATCTCGACCGCCTGTGGCAGCATACTTTGTCGCTCGAGAGAGCAGGTTGGTCGATTGGTTCGTGCCTCCGCTCGCCGCCTGCTGCAAACCTTCATTTGCCGCATGCTGTCCGGCCTGGCTTCTGGCGATTTGGGAACCTTCGACGCCAATCTCCTGTTGAATGATGCGCGTCCCGGCAGCTTTGATGCCGTTTTGCATTGTCTGAGCCATGAGCCGGGCGGCTTCTTCCTTGATTGCCTGAGACGTTCCTTCCTTGAACGGAATCAGAGCCATGAGCTCTGTTGAGGTGAGCGCTTTATGTTCGGCAAGACTGCGGATCATTGCCTGCGACAGAGCTTGCTCCGAGGCGGACGAGGCGACGATGTGCTCGCCGAAGCCCGCACCGAGCGCTTGCATCGTGTCCTTTGCCACGCTCGATGTGGCGCCGAAAATGCTCTTCAACTGCGCCGGAGTGAGGCGCGCCAGAACCATTATCATGGCACCTTGAATGGCGTCCTTGGCCATGGAGCGCGCATCATTGCTGCCGTCTTCACCCTCGAGCAAGCGGGTTGCCGCCACTTTGGTGGTGGCACCGATGGCGGCTGAGGCGAGGAGGAATTCCAGGCTCACCCCGCCTGTGGGCACAGCGGCAGCAAGGCTGGCAGCGGTGAGAGCGATGTTGACAGCGGCGTTGGAAACGGCGATTTTTTGCTCGCGATATTTTTCGATGCCGGTTGCGTATTGCTCTATGAGACTATCCTTCTCCTGAGGAGAAAGCTGTTGGAACTTGCTTGAGCGCTCGGCTACCATTGCCGACTCTCGGTTCATGATCCGGTCGAGGCTGTCGGATGTGCCGTCCCACATTCCGGAGCGCATGAAAACATCGACCAGTCCGGTGCGGGTCCGCATGTGCTCCGCCAGCATATCCTGATGCTCGTCAAAGGCTGATACCGGCCCTGGTGTGAGCGCCGCTTTGAGAATAACGGCATCGGTGCGATTGCCGTCTTCAACGACGCGCTTTTCGAGATCTGCTTCCAGGCTGGAATGATAATGGAGGCGGTATTCGTCCTTTAGCTGGTTGATTTTGTGCGGATCGTTGTTGAGTTCCTTTAGCTTGTTCTTGATCTCTTCGATCGAGCCTCCGGATTTATGGGCAAAGAGATAGAGCTCATCAGCAAGATGGAGCTTGCCGTCCTGCTTTAGTCCTACAGCCAGTGCCTGCTGCTCTTCGCCGGTCAGCTTGCCTTGCAGCGATTCACGCAAGGCTTTATCGGCGTCGGTCTGCGGATTGGCTATGCGGTCGCGATCGGCGGCCGGCGCGGCTAAAACGGCGTCGAGCAATTCACGGTGCTGCTGGTTGAGATTCAGTCCGGTTTGCAAATCAAGGCGCCCATTTTTTGAAAGCTGGCTTATGATGTCGCTTTCCATCGATCGAGCTTGCGAATCATCCAGTTGGGCAAATTCCCCGGAGCCCACGACCTGAGCCGGAAATTGCCGGTCGCAAGCGGCCGAAAGAACCATTCTTAAGGAAGCGGCTGGAGGTTTGTCCGGCGCGCCGGCGAAAGCCTCTTTCAGTTTCGGATCTGATTCAAAGGCGGCTTGCAGATCGCTGATAACTTGCTTCAAATCGGCCCGCCGTGCATGATCGAGCAATAGTTTGTCGGTAGGGGAAAGGTTGTCGGCCGGCTCGTTTCGACCAATGCGATCGAGAATGTGTCTGGCCACGTCATTCTCAAAATTGTCCCCGAGCTTTTCTTTTACTTTGGCATCGAGGTCGCGGCGATAGTTGGCGTCGCTCTGATAGCGGGCGCGTTCGCTGGGTGGCATCGCCAGAAGTGTTTCGAGAACCTGGGCCCGATCGTTGGGATTACTCTGGGAGGGAGCCCGGTCGTCAATCTGCTCCATGGCGGTGCGCCGCACTTTCTGGCTGTCTTCGAAAGTGCCTGCATCTCCTTTGCCTTTGAGCAGCAGTCTGGCGCGCTTGAGCTCATCGGGCGAGCAGATCGTCTTGAGCATGTCGTCGAGATCGTCGCGGAATCGTTTGTCCGTGCCCAAGAGCTTATAGTCGTCTTGCGACATATTCTCGATTTGATTGAACAGCGCATCAGTTGAATGACTGCCCGACGTTCTCAAGCTTCCGATCCCAAATCCGGCAGAATGCAGATCGCCGATGCGCGTGATCAGCGATCCGTTTTGATGAAGCATGCGATCTTCAAGGCAGCGCAGTTCACGATCAGATTGCGCTACCTCCGCAAAAGCCTGATGTGTGCGCTTATAATAATCAACCTTTTGCCGTTCATCAGCGCTCAGCGTTTTCTCGTCCTTTTGGCTCAGCTCCCTGCCTTCGCTGTAGGCCTGGCGCTCTTCGGCGCTGGCACTGTTCAGGTTGCGAATCAAATCCTCAGGATTGCGCGAGAAGAAGCCGGCGTCCTGGTGCGCAATCGTGGCGATTTCCGTCTTCCCCCCGCTCAGCATGTTTTGCGCTTTGCTCAAATTGTCCGACGAGAAGAAACGCTCAAGATGCCGGCCATCGTCGGTGGCATAAAGCGTGGCTCGGGCTGCCTTCGCTTGCTCCGAATCGCCGCGCAGCGCCTCAGAAAAAATATCGAGATCGTGGCTCTTCATGCCGACTCTGGCTAAATCGAAATTATCTTTTGCAGTGCGTTTATCCGTGCCGTTGTCATCGATTTTTTCATTTCTCAGATAAATCGAAAGAGCCTGACGCGTTTCCTCAGGAATATTTTTATCGTTGAGAAGCGTCTCGCGAATGCCTTTACCGTTGTGCGCTTTTCTGTAGTCGTCATCGAGCTCCTTAAGTTGCTCCGAATTCATCGAGCCGATGTATTCGCGCAGTTGTTTCGACGAGTTGGACAACTGCTGAATCATGTTGAGCGGAGGGGCGTAATCACCGGAAAAGCTGTTGTCGACATTGACGAACGGCCCGGCCAGATCGATGCGCTCCAGGATGCTCTGCACATTTCCAGCATATCCTTCATGACCGTTCTTGCGATCGAGCAGGGCATCAACCTTGGCTGCATCGCTGGCATTAAGGCGATCGTGGCAGTCGGCGCGCAGGCTCTTTTTCGGATCGCCTTTAGCGAACCGGTCATTGTACATTTGCTCGAACTGGCGGGATTGCTCAGGGCTCAACGAGCCGAGGTCGGACTTGATCGCCTCGACATCAGCAAATCCGATGTTAAACGAAATTGTTGTGCCGGGAATGCTCATCTGCGGATGAAGAGCGTTGTAGACCTCCTGCACCTTCGCCTGCAAATCGATTTTGCCGGGCTCGTCCGTGGCACCTGGTGCAGCGGTGCTCTTCGATTCGGTCTGGCGTTTCTCCTCGAGCACCAGATCCGGATACACATGCGTACTGTTCCGGGCATCATCCTGTTGAATCTTCTCGCGCACCATGCGGGCGAAGTCCGGATCGACGCGAGCATCTTCCTGCAATTTCTTTACGGCTTGATCGGCGTGTTTGTCTGCAGCAAGGTGTTCAATCGACTTCGCTTCCTTAGCGACTTTGTCGTTTTGCTTTGCATTGTTGGGCTCGTTTGCCGAGTCGGCCGGGCGGGCTGTGGTCATGCAGGGCTGTTTTCCGAGTTAGCGTCGAAAAATTCGTCGGGGCAATCGGCAATGCGATGTGGACGCTTGAGTGCTGCGAGATGTAATAGAGATATACCCGCAAGCTTGAGAAATTGGACAAGATCACAAGTAATTGCTCAATTGCCGCTTGCTTCCAGCCCGTCCACGTGCTGGGGATCCTTGAACGCACCGATGATGCTTACGCGGTTCGTCTTGTCGCTCATGAGCCGGTAGAGATCTTTGGCGGGCAGAGCGGGGCATTCATGCACATACACGCATTTAAGCGTTTTAGATTTTTGAAACCATCCCAGACCCCTGGCGGTGACTTTGGTATGGCTGAGGTTCAACTGGCTGATTTGCGGCAGCGACACCAGAGTCTTCACGGATTCATCCGTGACCAGATCCTGATATTCCAGCATCACACTCCTCAAGGAAGGGATCTTGCGGAGCGCAACTATATCGCCGTCCTGGAGATGGTTTTTGTACAATGGCTCCAGACTTAGAAACATCCCGTGCAGATTTGGCATGACCGAAAGATATGCCAGTCCCTTGCCGGTCACCTGTGTGCCGCCAAGATGAATGACGCTCAGCGAGCGGCTCTTTCTGCAGAGATTGCTCAAGCCGGCATCATCGATATTTTCGCAGCCCTCCAGATCAAGATCGTCCAGAGATTTGAAATCAGCGATTGCTTTGAGCGCTTCATCGTCGACGTCGCTTCTAACCAGTACCAGTTTGTGAATCGGCAAATCCTTGAGGTGGCTGAGTCCGGCTCTGGTGACGCCGCTGGATTCAGTCAACATCAAAACGTTCAGTTTACGATCGGCTGCAATAGCTTCGAAGTCGCTCTCTGTTAAAACCTGCATGGCCAGCCAGACTTCTTTCATCTGTTTGCTGACCGCCACCTCAATGTCTGCTTTGGCATTTAAGGGTGACTGCCTCACACTGAGCGGCGTCTCCTGCTCCGGGTCTTGATGGGGCTTCAGGATAAAGAACAGCGGTGTCAGAAGAAGCAGCAGCAATGTCACTATGGTCCAGGCTGGGTTCGCTCTCTTGGTCTGGCTCAGTTTCCAGTGTGCAAATGCCGAACGGGTGTCTAATTGAGCATGATGCGCCTCGCGACCTTTGTCCACTGTTCCAAGTCGTATGACACTATCGGCGATTGCATCCAGTTGCTCTTTGACTTTTGCAGCCGTCTGCGGTCTATCTGAGGCATCTTTTGCCACCATAGACAGTATCAAATTGTCCAGTTCCACCGGAATTTCTCGATCAATAGCAATCTCTGAGGCGAGGGGCGGCTTATCATTGCGGTGCCTGCCCATGAGCGCCAGAGCGCTGTCTGCCTCGAAGAGTGGTGAATTTGTCAGCAACTCAAAGAAGATGCAACCAAGCGAGTAAACATCACTGCTCTCACCGACGGGATTGCCGGTGCTCTGCTCCGGGCTCATGTAAGCGGGACTGCCGAAAATTTCGCCGGTCTTGGTTAGTTGCAACGAGCTTTTTTCATCGGCTATTTTGGCAATGCCGAAGTCCAGAATCTTAACTTGTCTGCCATTGTCCGACTCGAACAACATGATATTGGACGGCTTGAGATCGCGATGCAATACGCCGCGCTCATGAGCAAACGATACGGCGCAACAAATTTGCTCGAAAATGTCGAGGCATTCCAGAATTGAAAAAATTCGTCCTTTAGCCAGATGATCGGCAAGCGTTTTTCCCGGAAAGTATTCCATCACCATGTATGGGTTGCCATCGCCCGTGACACCAAAGTCATTGATGCTTAAAATCGCTGGATGATTGAGGGCGCCGGTCGTTTTCGCTTCTTGTTGAAACCTCAGCACTTGCTCGGCGGTTACGGTTCGTCCGAGCAGAGTCTTAATCGCGACATCTTTATCGAGATACAGATTTCGGCAGCGATAGATGACGCCCATGCCGCCGGCGCCGATCAGACCATCGAAGCGATACTTCTCGAAAATAATGGCGCCTAAGGCCGGACAGCTAACGATCTTGGCGCCGTCCTGGGCACAGTGAAGCGTGCCCCTCTTTGTCTCGGACCCGCACTGCGGACAAACATGAATGCTCGTTGTTGAGTAGGCCTGATTAGCGCTCGGCATGGGACTCGAAATATTATGTGACTCTGCTTGATCTATTTCTTCCGCGCGCATGATTTGCTGAAACGTGTTAGCTGTAATCAGGCGACAGTTTTAACCTGAAATGTTTAATAAGACAGCAAGTCAGTTTGCGCTGTTTGCAAGTCATCACGGGGTGGAAAACGTTTTGATATAAGGTTATCGTTGTAGTTCCAGGGTCGGCTCAGAGAAAATTTTGTTTGGCGGTCTGAAAGTTCTAGTAACGGGATGTAGTGGATTTCTCGGTCCATGGCTATGCCAGCGTCTTCTGGATGACGGGGCGTCTGTTGTCGGCGCCGACATCATGTTTGACGAACGGTCTCGAATCCATGACCTGAGCGGCAAGGTCGATCAAATCAGACTGGACGTTCAAGACTTTGAGGCGGTCAACCGCTTACTATCAGAGAAGAAAATTGAATTCGTTTTTCACCTGGCTGCGCAGGCTATCGTTGGAGTCGCGCTTGAACAGCCGCTCGAGACCATCTCTGTGAATGTCATGGGTACCTCTAACATACTCGAGTGCGCGCGTCGCTTGGCTGCCGGTGGGCGTCCCTTGAAGGGAATCCTCGTGGCATCCAGTGATAAAGCCTACGGCGATCAGGAGAATTTGCCGTACCTGGAGGATGCGCCGATGATGGGGCGGTTTCCTTATGATGTCTCGAAGAGTTGTGCTGATTTGATCTCGCGCTCGTACTTTCATTCATTCGGACTGCCGATTTGCATTACGCGCTGCGGCAATCTTTTCGGCGCCGGCGATCTGAACTTCAGCCGCATCGTGCCAGGCACGATCAGAAGTTGTCTTCAGGGTGAACGACCTGTGATTCGCTCGGATGGATCTTTGATTCGTGATTACATTTACGTTCAAGACGCTGCTGTTGCGATGTTCCTGATTGGAAATACAATGCTTGAAGATGACACCATATTTGGTGAAGCGTTTAATATAAGCAATGATAAACCGCTCTCGGTAATTGAAATAGTAGACGAGATCAGGGCGGCGATGCATCGAGTCGATCTCGTACCGGTGATCGAGAATACTGCCCGCGGCGAGATCAAGGCGCAGTATTTGAGCTCGAAACGTTTGCGCCAGCGACTTGGCTGGGCCCCGCAGTTCACTTTGAGAGAAGGGCTGCTTCAGACCATACCCTGGTACGAAAAACACTGCCGGTCCGAGAACGCCAGGGCTCCTCAGCGCTGATTCGACAAAAATAAAGACTGAAAATCAATCAGAATTGGAACTCTGCAAAGCACTTTGCGTCCATGCCGCTGCTACCCAAATCCATTGGAGATCGATCTATGGAAAACCAAGGTAAATTTGTGGCTGACCTGGACGAAATCAGGCGCCGCGCGCGCGAGCACATGGAGTCCGGCCCGGTCACAGCCGGCTACAAAGCCAACAGCCAGGCAATCGTGGCTCTGTTGAATGAAGCGCTGGCCACGGAACTCGTCTGCGTATTGCGTTATCGCCGCCATTATTTCATGGCGCAGGGTATCATCTCGGAGCCGATTGCCGCGGAATTTCTGCAGCATGCCAATGACGAGTTGGAGCATGCAGACCGACTGGCTCGCCGGATCGTTCAATTGGGAGGCTCACCGAACTTCGATCCGCGGGGCTTACCGGACCGGAGCGCCAGTGAATATGTCGAGGGCATGGATCTGAAATCGATGATCCGGGAAGATCTGGTTGCTGAGCGAGTGGCGGTTGACACTTATCGCGAGATGATTGCTTTTGTAGGCGATAGCGACCCGACTACGCGCCGATTGCTGGAAGACATTCTGGCGAAGGAAGAGGAGCACGCCGACGATATGGCCACCATAACCTCCCAACTGGGTGCCGACTTGAAAGAAATCGCCTGAGGTATTATTGTTGCGTTCGTCGTTCCATTGTCGTTCGTCACTCGAGTGATGTTCGCGTTTGAAAGAGTTCGATGACGTTATCGCGCCGGCGCTTCTTAAAAGACACAATTGCAGGAGCATCACTGATCGCTGCCGGTCAGCTGGATCTCGTCGCCTCTGCCGCGGACGAGCCGAAGCTCATTCCCGGTTTCAGCGGTTTGATCATAACTCCTAAACATGCGCTCTACGATCAGGCACGACAAAATTACAACGGGCGCTTTTCATTGAAGCCAGCCTCTATCGCTTGTTGTGAAAACGAGACCGATGTCGTTAAGGCAATAGAATATGTGCGCGAGCACAAGATTCCATTTGTGATTCGAAGCGGCGGGCACAGCTACGAAGCATTCTCCCTGTTGGACGACGGCATGGTCATTGACGTGAGCAACCTGCGATCGGTGATCGTCAGTGCGAATAAGAAGACGGCAACGGTTGGATCGGGTGTCCGCCTCATGCAGCTCTATGAGGCTTTGTGGGACAAGCGAGTCGTCATTCCGTGCGGCTCGTGCGCCACCGTGGGCATCGCCGGTGTCACCATGGGTGGTGGCTTTGGTTTGCTTGGTCGTCGCATGGGCTTAACCTGCGATAACCTCCTCGCTCTCAAGATGGTTGATGCAGGCGGCAACATCATCGAGTCAAACAAGGACAAAAATGCTGATCTGTACTGGGCCTTGCGCGGCGGGGGCGGCGGCAATTTCGGCGTCGTCACTCAATTCACCTTTCGCCTGCATCCGATAAACAACGTCACCATCTTTCGAATCAAGTGGAACTGGAGCGAGATTGTCGAGGTCGTCAAAGCCTGGCAAGACTGGGCTCCTGCGGCTGACGATCGCATCACTTCCATTCTGACGATTACATCTAAAGCTGCGGCCGCGCTGAAGTGCGTCGGCGTTTTTATCGGTGGTGAAAAACAAGCGCAAGAGCTTATTGCCCCGCTTACCGGCGCGGTAAAACCGGCGCACGTCACATTCTCGACTGTGCCTTTTATAGAGGCGGCAAAAAGATTCTCGGCGTTCAAAAAAACCAAGGCTCCGGGAACGGCGGTGGCGGAGCCGCCACCAGAGGCGGTGCATATGCAGGTGCATCCCCGTTTTAAAAATACGTCGGATTATGTCAGGAAGCCGCTGGAGGAGGAGGCGATCAGAACCATAATCGACCACCTCTCGCAAAGCCCGCAGGAGAGCAGCTGTGTTCAATTCGACGGCTATGGCGGAGCCATCAATCGAGTCCCTGTGGATGAAACGGCCTTTTGTCATCGAGGTGATACGAAGTTTTGCATCCACTACCAGATTAGCTGGGCGCATGCAAAAGACGACGCGCACAGCCTCCAGTGGATTAATGATTTTCGCAAATCGATGCAGCCTTTTGTCTCCGGTCTGACCTATGTCAATTACTGCGATCGGGATGTGCAGGACTGGGCGCACAGCTGTTATGGCGAGAATCTCGAGCGGCTCATGAGCATTAAGAAAAAGTACGATCCGGAAGGACTGTTTCAATTTCCACAGAGCATTCCCTTGCCTGTTTAGCTTGAGTTTCAGCTTTGGCCGCGCGGCTGCAAAAGAAACCCCACAGAGCTAACATGCCTGTGGGGAAGAGCTTTCGTTCTTTTTGAAACCTCGACCTGCGGGTAGCCGGCGAGGTTATATTTAATACGTCAAAAAAGACTGAGGTCGCCGCTCAAGGTTCCCATTACTTTATGAAGTGTGAACCTCCGGCAAAGCAATCACAATCGCAATGCGCGGACCGGCGCCAGCATTGATTGAGTGAGAATCGAAAAACTCTTATTGACACACCTCTGAAACAAGTCTGCTTCAGGTTTGAAACGCCGGACGGAATATGCTCCGAGCATACAGTTTGGAGGACCAAAACATGAACGCTTACAGCGGCAACAATGCAAACGCAAAAGAACAACTGAAATCTATCTTCATCGTACCTTCCTCATCACCTTGCAAAAAGCGAGTTTCGCTTTGGGCTGTGGTTCTTCTACTGATGCTGGTCCTGGCACTCTCTAAGTTTGTCGTCGGACATTATATGAATGGCCTTTTGACGCTCGGTACGTTCTTCTTTACCTGCGCGCTGTTCAGCTACCTGGCGCCCGCGGCGAAGAAGCTCACATTGGCTCTTCTCCTCGCAGCCACAATCGCTCCAGTCACGGTGTCGTTTGCCCTGTTTAATCATCTCTGGACCTTGCCTTTCCGTTTCACCGAAACCCTGTGGCTTGGTGCGGTTGCTGTACAGCTCGTGGTTGGGGCGTACATTCTTGTGAGAGAACTGCGCAGATAGCCTACTCTGTGTTTATCAGAGCGCAGGACACATACGACCACTTTTGGGGCTGAAAGTGGTCATATGTGTCCCTTTAACTCTTTGCAGCCTGGCGAATTTTCGCCACAAAAGAGACACATGTGGCACTTTTCTCAGCAAAAGTGGACACATAAGTCATCGAGTGGTCGAGATACTAATCGTTGTGCTGGTGCAATGGGAAGCAACAGATGTATAAACTAT
Source organism: Pseudomonadota bacterium (assembly GCA_021324135.1). Lineage (GTDB taxonomy): Bacteria > Cyanobacteriota > Vampirovibrionia > Obscuribacterales > Obscuribacteraceae > JAJPJO01. Next base: position 1,458 of record JAJPJO010000513.1, on the reverse strand, counting down.
CTGAGGTGCGTTTGTGGAGCTGGCCGCTAAGAAATTCGCCACCAGAGATACCGCGAAGCAGGTGCCACTGGTACTGGTGGCAGTGCAGAAATCAATCCGGTGGCGAAGTACGATGATGATAGCATCGTAAATGTCGACAGCAACAGCAACAGAAACAGCAACAATCGAACCTGTTCCGCTGTTGCGGTCAGGGATAGCAGCGCAGATGAAACGTTTCCAATATGATAAGGTAGCGTGCACGACGTGATCGCACTTGCCGGAAGTTCACATTTTCGGAGGCAATGCGTCGCCGGCGTAATTACAGCAGATCAAGATGGTGACTGACATGGGAAACTCTCAAGCAACGGCAACGGAAGCGAAGACTGAAGCACTTACCCCGCAGCAAGCTTACGACATCGGCATGGAAGCTTATTGTTATTTCTATCCGCTTATAACCATGGATTTAACCAGGCGCCAGTCAACTAACATGGCGCCCGGCAAGAAACCCGGCTTCGGGCCCGCTAACGCTTTTTCTCACATGCGCGCCTATCCCGACGCAAACTTCAAGATGGTTGTTCGTCCCAACTTCGACACTCTGTACAGTTCGGCCTGGCTCGATTTAACTAACGAGCCGGTCATAATCTCGGTACCGGATACGGCCGGTCGCTATTATTTGTTGCCGATGCTGGACATGTGGACGGATGTTTTTGCAGTTCCGGGTTGGAGAACCACTGGAACTACAGCCCGCAAATTTGCAGTCGTTGCACCGGGGTGGAGTGGTTCACTGCCGGCTGATGCAGAGCGAATCGATGCACCAACCTCTTATGTGTGGGTCATCGGACGCATCAAGACCGATGGTCCCGATGATTATAAAAACGTTCATGCAGTGCAAGACGAACTTAAGATCACCCCAGTTTCTCTGTGGGGAAAGGCTTCACCAGCGCCCGAAGCTAAAATTGACGCATCGGTGGATATGACGACGCCCCCGCTTGATACGATCAACAAAATGACGCCTGAGGACTTTCTTGCTCGAGCGGCTCAATTGTTGATGATCCACAAACCACACGCAAGCGACTGGTCTATAGTGGCAAGACTGAAGCGTGTCGGCATTGAAGCAGGCAAGAGTTTTGAATTTGCAAAGCTGGATTCATCGGTGCAGCGTGAAGTCGTTCGCGGTGCAAAGGATGCACTCAAACTGATGACGGAGAAGGTAAAGACCATGGGGCGACCGGTCAACGGTTGGGCGATGAACACCGACAGTATAGGTGTGTACGGAAACTATTATTTGAAGCGCGCGATTGTGGCGATGGTCGGGCTCGGCGCTAATCAGCCCGAGGATGCCATCTATCCCTTGAACTTCGCTGACGCCGATGGCAAACCACTAGTAGCGGAGAAAAAGTACGTTTTGCATTTTGACAAAGATCAGTTGCCACCAGTCGATGCATTCTGGTCTCTGACGATGTACGATGCTAACGGATT
>JAJPJO010000574.1 GCA_021324135.1 Pseudomonadota bacterium | reverse complement strand
AGCCGGCGCAGATCCAGACCGCGCAAAAATGCAGCCGGATCACCGAGAAAGTCGGCGACAAGATCCGGCGTTTGATCGCGATAAACAGACGGCACAAGAGCGATCACATCAGTCAGCAGTTCCTGCGTATTTATTTTTTCGGCTCCCAGCTTTTCATTCAATCGCAACGATTGAGAAAGCTCGCGATTTACATATGCGGGTAAAATAGTGCTTCCATCATCCGCCGCCGGAGTCGTCATCGAGACACATTCCAGTGCAAATGAATCGACGAGCGCAGACGTCGCATCTTCTGGTTGTGACTCAGACCTGGCCAGTCTCGAGTCATTGTAGAAATAGCTCAACAGTATTTCGCTTCCAAGAGCGGCCGGCACGGCTTTCACTTGATACTCGAAAACACGCGCAGGGAAACGGAACAACTGAAGCACATCATTCATGGATTTCAATGAATGACGAGGAGACAACAATTCGAATTTGTCCGCGAGCTCGTGCTCAGAAATCGATTTTGGTGAGGCGATGAAGAAGCCCCAGTCATCGCCAAAACCGGATGCGCTGAAAGAAGGAATGCTGACATGCAATGGGCGAATGTCGAGCTTCGCCGACAAGAGGCTGTTGAAAATTGAGAAGAATGCGCGAGGCGTTGCCTGCGGAGAACATGCATTGACGGCTAACACGCCCTCAGCCGAGAGCAGCCTGGCGAGCTTTTCATACCAGTCGATCGTATGGAAGCGCGCACCGCTTGCGTCTTCAGGGACAGTCAAGTCGCAGATGATTAGATCGTAATGAGCATCACGCTGCAGACACTGATCAACGAATTCCCACCCGTCGCGGATGTGAATATTCAAGCGTGGATCACTCAAGCTATTGTCGTTTAATTCCGCAATTTCGGTGCGGGCGAATTCGAGAATTTGCGGATCGTAGTCAACAAGATCGAGCTTGCCAACATGCTCCGTTTTAAACAGTTCCCGCGCCGACAGCCCGTCGCCGCCACCGATCATGAGGACCCGGAGCGGTTGGGCGCTTCTGCTCAGCGCCACCGCCAGTGCTGGCAATACAAGAGCCTCGTGGTAAATTCGTTCGTCCCGGCTGTCAAACTGCAAATCGCCATTAATATAGAGCGCCATCGAACCATCGGTTCGTTTATCCAACAAGCCCTTCATATTCGACCTCCGGGAATCTTGAGGAAAATCTCGTCAATTCTACCCGATGGTTCAATGAAAAGATCGGAAATGGCGACAATTTAGACAGACTCTTGGCACGATTTTGTCTCTTCGCCATACCAGTTGAAATTCCGCAGAATATACATCACCACTGATAGTGCCAGGAACAAACCTACCGATCCGAAGAGCAGCGAGAAGTTCTCCAGCTGCAAGAGCACGTAGAGATAGACGTAGAGCACACTGAGAGTGAGCGCCATCACCTTCCATAAGGACTTGTTGGTCGCTTTGGAAAACGCCTGAGTATAACAAGTCACCTGGGCAATGGTAGGAACGCTCGCAAGCACATACGCCCATACAAAGGGCAACCACTCCGAAATAGCGATGAGGAGCAGGAAGAAGATGGTCAGAGCCAGCCCGACCAGCAGATACTGAACCTCATGAATTCGAGTTTGCGCGATTATCTCGAACATAAAAAATGTGAGGAAGGTCAAAACGATAAACAAGCTTCCATACTTAACCGCTCGCACCGTCGTTTGGTAGAACTCGACCGGCGTGGCAAGCTCGACACCGACCATATACTGAGCAAGAGAATTGTTCATCTCAGGATCGGAACTCGTCCAGATCTGAGGCAGATTCCTGCTGAAGTAATTGACTTCCCAGGTCGATTGGAAGCCGGGATTCAAACCGATCTTTTGCGAAGGCAGGAAACCGCCGGTGAATGTCGGGTGCTTCCAGTGCGACGAGAGCATGATCTTGTTGTCTTTTCCAGCGGGAAAGACGTTCAAATCACGACTGCCTCTCAGATTCACCGTAAAATGAAATGGATAAGTTCCCCCTCTGCTCATCCCGGGCAGAGCCGCGAACTCGCCGGACTCGAACAAGCGCAGACCGTTTGTTCCAGGAGTAAAATTATAATCTTTGCCGGCCCAATCGAGGGTCGTCTGCTTCGAGATGCCCCGAACATCAGAAATTCCAACGGCAAGGAAGGCATCATCCCACATAAGATCCGCTTCGTTGATCTTTTTCTTCTTCAGATCCTCGAGATTGAATGTGCCTTTCAATTCAAGCGCGGTTGAGTAAAGAATCGATTTGAATTTTCCTTCATCACGGATCTCGGGAGCGAGATTGCCGATAACACTGAGATTTTCCGGGAAGAAGTGAACGACACCAGTGGCGGTTCTAGTCACCTTAATAACTTGAACGGGCGCTTTCTTTTTCTCTTTCTTGCCGGCGGCAGCGACTTCATCATCTGTTTCGTCACTGGAAGCGACTTGTTTCTCTTCCACAGTCTGATACTTGTACGGAATGGACAGCACGGGACCAACGATGGTCTGCGCGCCCGCGCCGGGACCCCTGTACTCGAGAGGATAATCTACATTAAACGTTTTCCGCTCTTCGATGACACCAGTGATGAGGAAGAGTGGCGCCTGGAGCAAGCCAAAGATGAGCGCGATCAAGCCCAGCTTTTTCATTATTGCTCTAGAAGAGGAATTTTTCTCTTGCGGTTTAGTCGGTTGCCCTGATTCCATCGGCGATGAAGATTGCGAGGATGGCGAAGACGCCGCGGCATCCGCGGGCTCCGAATTAAGAGGTTCGTTCATGATTGGCTCTCTTGGCTGCTCCAGAACTTTTCATTGACACCAGTTTTGCATTCTACTGCTTGCAAAAAGTTCCTGCCCAAAACGTCCCGATTTGGCCAAACCCGACCCTGTGCTACTTGCAGGGGGTCGATGTGTGATCGTGGATCACCTTCCAGCCTGATGGCGTTTTTACAAAAATGAGAGTGTAGAGTCCGTCTATCGCTGGCGTGTTATCGCGCAGCAGATGGAAGGCTCCTATACAGAGCGCATTATCTTTGCCCAATTGAGATATTTTAAGATCGGAGAAGCTGAGTTTTCCCATAGTACCGCGCTCGGTGCCATATTTTTTGATGTACCGGTCGCGCAGTGCATCGTATCCCTGGACCAGCGTGCCGTTTCCTGCGTACGAAGTATCAGGAGATTGAAGATAGCCGGTCATGAAGGAATCTATATCGCCTCGGTTCCACGCATCGGCTTGCGTCGTCAGTACCGCCGTGATCTCCTCTGTCAGCTTCTTGTTGTCGTCGCCTTCCGCTGCTCTGGTTTGCAGCCGAGAATCGTTATCGCCAAACGCCATGGCTCCAACCGCCAACATGGACATCAATAGCCCAATCATTAGTTTTCTGATGACCGTATACATCAACTCACCCCTATTCTTTCCTTTAAAAGCATGGAAATCAGCAGCGATCTATAATAGGTGTATCATGACACGAGTAGCCATAATCGTCATCGTCGTTTGCGCCCTTCTCGGCGCCGCTTATTTCCTTTGGGTAAAACTGGTGAGTCAGATACCTCCATGCCCGATTGGTCAACCGATAGCAGTCGTGACTGCCGTCACCGATATTCCTACTGGCGCCGTCCTTCAGGCGAGCGATGTTCAAGTCGTCCAGAAGTCCAAGGAAGAAGTGCGCCTTGGAATGATTACCAATCCGACTTTGGTGATCGGCAAAACGACAAGGCACGAGATACGCAAAGGAGCGATTCTGTTTTCCGAGGACTTCGCGCCGAGAAGACGTCAGGCTATAGAAGGAGCCAATTCCGCTGGGGTGGTTCGAACCAACGGATATATAAGAATTCAAAATAAGCCCATGGGAACAATCGAGAGGGCTCCAAACACCATCGACGAATCGGACAGCAACATTACTGAATCTAAAATGAACATCAAGTACTAAAATGGGACGGTATCATATTCGATACCGCGTCGAGCATGAACAGAACTGCAATCGCACTCATCTGCATATTTATATCCGTTGTAACCGGGCTGATCTATTACTGCACGCGCGATCTTATCAATGCCGCGAAACTGCCATGCCAGAAAGGTCCAGTTTCGCCTTGTTTCCTCAACCAGAAGGTCACGATTGTTTACACGGTCAGAAATATTCCGGAAGGGGCTGTTATAGAACCCGAGTTCCTCGAAGAGAGGGAAGTGTTGGCTTCGAAAGCCCCGGTCGATGCAATGACCAGCGCGTCAAGCGTTGCCGGTAGGGTAGCTAAGTATCCCATCGGGGCCGGGCAGATAGTCAGCGTTAGGGATTTGAGGGTTTGCAGCAGCGGCGGCGTTCACTTGATGAAAACGGCGCCTTCTGCCGCTCCGGCAGCCAGAGTCGGGCTTTGACAGCCTTTACGAGGTCTGCCAGGCGCGTTCCAAAGGGGTTGGGGATGTGCTATAGTGAGCGATCTACGGGACGTAGCGCAGCTTGGTAGCGCGGCTGCTTTGGGAGCAGTAGGTCGCAGGTTCAAATCCTGTCGTCCCGAGGGTTTTGAGATCATGTCAGCCGTCATGTACCCACTATGTACCCAAAAGAGTAGAGCTTCATTTCGGCGCTAAATCGATCTGGTTACGAACAACGCCTCCAACTTTCTGTCAACAGCGGAAATGTTTTTGTGAACACGAAGAATGAATTGCAGGGGAACATTCGGGCATTGTTGACTGTCGGCAGTGAAACTCTCCATCTAATGCGAGCAACTACCAGTGGTGTCAACAAACTTAGAATTTTTGTGGACACGAAATCGTAAGCCAGCCGTGGCATCAGTAGATTTGTCAACCTGTTGACACGAGTTTCGATATTTTGTCAACACGGGAAAGCATGGTAGGACAATGCTTTCCGGGTATTCGTGCACAGCGTTTTATCCTGCGTTGCCTCATCTAAAAAGGACACCCGAGTATAACTGCTATCAGCCATAAGCACCCCGTCATTGAGATGTGCCTGCAAGCCATCAATGGCTTGATGTTGGCTTAGGAGTGGATGAGGCGATTCGATGGTATGCGCGATAGCGCAAACATGAAAGGCGGCGACTCCGTTTCATGATGGACAAGGACAATACAATTTATAGCAGGCAATCGCCAGCTATGCTACGTTTGGAGCCGTCTCTTCGCAGGCTGATGAAGCGGCGAAAGCAGAGTGAACATCAGATTTTCGAGTCTGTAGCAGCAGCTCTCACCCTTTCCCACACCTCGGTACTCATGGAATTGCGCCAAACGCCACAAAGTAAAGACCTAAACCGCTTATCCCGCGCGGCAAGATTCTCGACCTCGCTTATATAACTTGCTCCCCACTCCGACAGCAGATTCTCTAGCGGACCCGCAGACAATATCGACCGAATTTCTTCTGTCAATTCGCGATTGCAAGCCGCCTGAATGAAGCACCACAAACGATTTGGTTTGCTCCTGATTGACCATCTACAAACCAGATCTATGGCCCATCGATTTTCGTTAAAGATTACTGAAGACTCCTCAGCCCCTTGTGCAATAATCCAGGCGTCGACAATTCTTTTCAATCGTGCTTCATTCATTCGGCTCACCCCCATAGCAATTATGGAATAATTATTCGCCCGCCGAATCCTCCGAATTGGAACTCGGGTGGCAATGTAATTGGAGTACCACCTGGCACCGCAGCTGGTGACACGGGGGGAGGAATTACATAGTGCTGCTTGGTTGTGTCGGGTTGTGTCTTGCGCGGATTGGGCGCTGGTTTTCCTTCCCAATCCTCGTAATCCTTAGGCGGGTTATCTTTACAATGAAGCCTCCATCTCCGAAGAGCATCCTTCATGCAATTCTTAGCTTGCTCGTAGGCCTTCACGTGTCCTTTATATTCAGATGCAGGCCCTCCAGCTTCTAAATCGCGGTATCGCCTCTGAAGCTCCTTATGGCAACGTTCAGCATCGCACTTTGCCTTTGCGCATTCCTGGGCCCCCAGTCCGGATGGATCACTTGTAAGGATAGGGCAATTTTCAACATAAGCGTACAGATTTATTCCGCCTCTTTCGAAGATTGGATCACGGCTGATCCATCTCGCTAAATTCGAATTATACAGTCTATTCAAGCACAGATTGAGCCCACTTCGCGCATGGACATAGTACCCAGCATATTGAAAATCTGAGCTCAGACTGCCCGGAGGCGTCGTTATTTGGCCAAATGGAGTATACGAATACTGAGCCTGGATCGTTCCAGTGGCGTCCGTCACCTCACGCACAGAACCAGGCGGCTCCACTGTGTAAAAATAATTGAACGAGCTGTTCTTTTGTCCATATTGAAAGAACTGTTTTGTCACTGCCCCTGTGCCATCTCTCTCTTCGCATCGATCGTCATCGCACCAAATAAACTGCTTGGTGCCTGTGGTAACCCCTCCTGAAGTTTCTACTATCTTCACATTCTGCCCATCTGTGTCCGACACGAACTGGCTATTATTCCCTGTTCCGGGATAATTTATCTGGATCAGTCGATTCTCCGCGTCCCACACATACGTGTTGGTTCCGTCGCTGGTCATATTGCCGTTTGCGTCGTACGTTAGCGCAGCGCTGGAGCCGTTGTTGGCGCTTACTTGATAGTTATTCGTCGTCGTTGTGTTGGTACCATCCGTGATGCCCACCGGGATCGTGTTGTTGCCTACTGCCAAAGTAGCGTTGCCGTAGAAAGACTCGGTGAATGGCAGGGTGGCGGCGGCAGAATTCACGGTCGCGGATTTCAGCGCTTT
>JAJPJO010000125.1 GCA_021324135.1 Pseudomonadota bacterium | reverse complement strand
GGGCACTCACCGAATCCGGTGCCAGGCTCAAGTATTTTTCCAACGCCGCGCGGGCCCCGGCAAAGTCTCCGTTTGCCTCGCATATATCTGCTAAATCGAGATACCAGGCGCTGTTCTCCGGCCTGCCCCGCATGGCATCTTGCAAATCGCGCCCCGCCTTTTGCAAGTCCCCTTTCTCTCGATTAATTTTGTACGAGAGATACAACACATCGGGATCGTGCGGAGAAGCGTTCAACAGCTGAGCCAGCTCATTGTCCGCATCACGTAGATTATGATTGGCGATCAGCGCCGAGATCAGTGCTTGATGAGCTTGCAATGAATCCGGTGCCAAAAGCACCGCCTCTCTGGCCATGGCCAGGGCGATCTCGACACTCAGATTTTCCAGATGCATTTGCGAAAGGGCGATATAGGGCTCGACCAGATGCGGATCGAGTCGGCGAGCGCGCTCGTATTCAACCAGCGAGAGCGACCAGAGACCCATCTTGCGATAGAGTCGCCCGGCAAGCAAACGAACATAGACATCATCAGGCTTCTCGACGATCAGAGCGCGCAGCTTCTCGCGTGCGTTTTTGAAGGAGCCCGCTTCGATCAGATTGTTCAGGTCATTCAAAGCCGGATCGCCCATCCTGGTTTCGGTCGTGTCTTGAAAGCAACATCCGGGCAGTCCGATAAAAGACGGCAGAGTAAGACTGATGCTGAGCGCAATGGCGCCAAGCATAGTCAATTTCCTGAGCATCGTCCCGCTTGCCATCAATCGTTTCGCATAAATAGATTGGTACCACTTACGGTTATTCTAATGAGATTCCCTCCCACATGCTTTCAGCTCCGTTATATTAGTGGCAAAGAAATCGGGCGTTAGCTGCCAATAGCAGTGAATGGTGCTAAAACAAGTGAATATCCGCTCTGGCAGGTCGTCGTCTGGTCTGTCGTTGCTGGTCTGCTTATCAGCCTCTACTTTCTGATTTTACGACAGCTGAATGTCGAGCAGGGCGTGAAAGATCCCTGTGCCGAGGAAGCCGTTTTCGCAGCGCGATCGCTTCTATCCATTTACGAGAGCGATGAGAGTTTCGGGCACGTCGGATTGTGCGACGGCGGCAGCGACGAGTCGGGACGGCACGACAGGCTGAGGATTGTTTCGCTCAATTCGGCCAAGGAGACATTGCATGCCGCCGCCCTTCTGGCGAAAACGCTGAGAAGCGAAGTCATGCAGCGCCAGATTATCTCTGATCTGGATCAATTGGAAATGCTGGAGCATCGGCTGCTTGTCAAAATCGGCGCCGCCGTTCAGGCACCGGGCTCCGCCTCCGCGCTCAATAACACTCCGGGCGGTGCCGGATACATTTACACTCGCGTCTATGATGCGCTCAAGAGGCAGGCGCCATCAGGCTATCGTCTTGAAAGTCTGAGCATCCAGCTTGGACGCTGGCGTGGTGCTTATAGCGATCTGCGCACGCTGGCGTGCCCGCCCTCTGAGCGCCAGGCGAACTTTGCCGCTTATGGATTTTTCCGAGCCGACTTTCCTGTGCCTGTGCTGGAGAAACGATTTGTCCGTTTCAATCCGCAGGCCGGCGCCATCACTCCCATCGATGCCAATCAGTTTCTCGCTGCTGCACCAGGGGTGGTGCCAAACGCAATTTTGCTCGAAGCGACCTATGCGCCCGAGGATCAAAAAAACGAAGCGAAGCTCATCAAGAGATCGAGTTTCCTGCTCGGTTCGCTCGCCGATCCGCAGCCTTCGACTTGCCTCGTCTTCAGATTCCCGCACGGCTTGCCCGCTAAATTCACCACGCCATTGGCGCTGCTGGACGGTGCGAACTGGAAGGGAAAAGGCGTTTGGGAGCAAGCCTCCGGCGGCGAGATTCCCGGCGGAGGGCGTTTGCAGCTGCCTATCAGTCCCGCACTGCCGGCGATGGCATCGGGAGAGGCATTCGCGGTAGCTCTCTATCATTGGTTTCGCCAGATTCATCCCTCACCCGACCCGAATGCCGTCATCCATCTTCTCAGCCAGGACTTCGGAGGGGCGGAAGCGAGCCGCGAGCAAAGGCAGATTGCCAGCGAAACGACGAGCCCGCGCGTCAATAGTTGTCTTGTTCAAGACACCGGTGCTCGGGAGCGTGAATTCATGCGAGCCTCGCAGCCGGGCGGCGAAGGGCAGAAGGCGATTGAGACATGTTTCGAGTATCCGGAGATGCCGGCGGAATACCCGCAAAATGCCATGCCTCTCTTTGTAGACCAGCAGGGCAATTTGAACTTAGCCGGCCGGGGCGGCTTCGACCTGAATCTGGTCAGAAATTACCTTGATGCCGTATACGCCACCAATATCGCCGCTCTCGAGTCCAGCGCCATTGCCAAAATGGTGAGGCGCCAATCGATGGCTGAAAACAAACGCCTGGTGGAGCGGGTATCAATCAACCGGCAGGAGCTCGCCTCTCTGTCGAGCCGATTGGAATCACTCAATCAGACCTTGATCAAAGAACAGGGAAAGTTGCCCGGGCAGGATTTGCACGTTCGGCAAATGAGGCAGCTCGAGCGCCAGATCGAAATGAGCAAGACCATGCTGAGCGATTTGAAAACCTCAATTTCCTCCGATGAAAATCGCATGGCGCAACTCAAGTTTGTCAATCAATTGACGACGACGGTCAATCGCAATGCCGATCGAACTGCCGCCACCACATATGAGCTGTCGTCCACAGCCTTCAATCTGTTGCGCGGAGGATTGCATCAGTTCGATCAGAATGAGGTCGGCTTCCTGGTGGGACGAAAGCTGATCTTCACACCGATCATCGGTCCAGTGGAGGAAGCGAAGTTTTACGATGCTGCTTTCAAGGCGCTCAATGATCCGTCATTCGATGAGTCTGACCTGGCTAAAATATCACCCTGGTTTCAAGCACACGCAACCGTTCTTTCGCCCTGGCAGGATTTCATCAGCCGCTGGATTGCTCTGGGCAAACGCGCCGATGCCAGGGATGAATCAAAGCAAGCCCAGCCTGCAGAGCAAAGAACGCTGACCATCAACGGCATGAACGTCGATGAGGTAGTCTCACAGGTCGAGAGCATAGGGGAGATGCCACCACTTACGGTGCTGCTCAGTTCTGCCGATCTGAAGGACCTGCAGAAAGCGTCTCTGCACAAGACGCAGGACTATCCCTATGCCGGAATGCCTCTGCCTGAAGAACAAGCGCTCTTCTATTGCAAATCGGCCGCCACTACAGGCAGTGGCAATAACGTAGAGTGGTCGGTGCT
>JAJPJO010000075.1 GCA_021324135.1 Pseudomonadota bacterium | reverse complement strand
TCGAGCCAGCTGAAACAGGCATGAAAGAAGGCTCTAGACCTTCACTGCCAGTTTGTTCGCGACCAGCGAGCAAAGCTCGACCAGGCGGTTGCTGTAGCCCCACTCGTTGTCGTACCAGGCGAGAACTTTGACCATATTGGTTCCCACCACCATGGTCAGCTCGGTGTCTACGATCGATGAGAGTTTGTTGCCGGCGAAGTCAACCGAAACGAGCGGTGCCTCGGCAACGCCGAGATACTGCTTCAGGTCACCTTGCGCGGCTTTCTTGAGCGCGGCATTGACTGACTCTAGGGTTACGGGTTTCTTGGTTGTGGCGACGAGATCAACGACGCTCACATTGGGAGTCGGCACTCTCATGGCAAAACCATTCAGTTTGCCTTTCAGGTGAGGAAGAACCAGACCGATGGCTTTGGCGGCGCCTGTCGATGATGGGATCATGGACTGGGCAGCAGCTCTGGCTCTGCGCAGATCGCTGTGAGCGGCATCAAGCAAACGCTGATCGAGGGTGTAGCTGTGGATGGTGGTCATCAAGCCTTGCTCGATGCCGAACTCATCATCAATTACCTTGGCGAGCGGCGCCAGGCAGTTCGTCGTGCAGCTGGCATTGGAGATGATGTTGTGCTTCTCCGGATCATACGATTTGTCGTTTACACCAAGAACGATGGTGACATCTTCATTCTTCGCCGGAGCGGAGATGAGGACCTTCTTGGCGCCTGCGGCGATATGGGCTTTGGCTTTCTCAGCATCGGTAAATGCGCCGCTGCACTCGAGAACGATGTCGATGTTCAGCTTCTTCCAGGGAAGACTGGCTGGATCTTTTTCGGCGTAGAAGGCGATATTTTTGCCGTCGACGACCAGTGCATCCTGGGTGTGGCTGATCTTGTGGTCCTTCAGCTCACCAAGCACCGAGTCGTACTTGAGCAGATGAGCCGACTGTTCGAGGTTTTGGAACGGATCGTTAATCGCCACGATCTCATACTCTTTGGGAAGATTCGACAGATACGCTCTGAAGACGTTGCGTCCGATTCTGCCGAAACCATTAATTGCTACTTTTGCCATGATTTCTCCTTCGTAGGGCTGATAACGCCCGAGGGCTGCCTGAGCCCTGAGCTGGAAGCGCCAAAAGGCGGTTCGAGGCCCCAGGTCCGTACTAGCGCGACCCTGAATTGAGGGGCTGCACAAGAGGATAATATGAATCGCGCTTTTATTCGAATTCTTTTTATTCTGCGTTAAGAGATTTTGTTGATTTAGCGCAATATTTCCAAGTTTAGCGATAATATAGCCATGGTGAAGCCGGTCTTGACTACCCGCAGCGCAGCACTGCAACAAGGAAGAAGCTTAGCCAGTAGAATAAAAGAAAGGGCTTGAGGCTCTTCCCGACGACCGACTCAAGAAGCAAATGCCCTAAGGACCTGAGGTTTGTCATGACAGAACAAGTAAAAGACGAATTGAAAGCGAAGGTTGAGGAAGTCCTCGACAAGCTTCGCCCGATGCTGATGATGGACGGCGGCAACATCGAACTGGTCGACGTGAAGGATGGCGAAGTGTTCGTTCATCTCGTCGGCGCATGTGGTATGTGCCCGAGCTCGACAATGACGCTCAAGATGGGCGTCGAGCGGGCTTTGAAAGAGCAAATTCCGACAATCAAGCGCGTCATCCAGGTTTAAAGCCAGCCTGACGAGGGCTGAGACACGGCTTAGATAGCCGGATCTGGACAAAACGGCGATTCGCGATCGTTATACACCGGCATGTTGTGCCGAGATCCGGCGCAGCACGGGAATGAGCTGTGCCGCCGAACGATAGCGGTTTTCAGGCTCCATCTGCGTGCACGACTCGACCAGTTCGCAGATTTCCAGCGAAAGGTCCGTGCGCAAATCGCTCGGATTGGACTCGCTGAGCGCCTCCGGCTCCTTGCCGGTGAGCATGAAGTAGAGTGTGCAGCCAAAGGCGTATATGTCGCTCTCCACTACGGCCTTGCCGCGAAACTGCTCAGGCGCTATGTACGACTGCTTACCGACCAGAGTTCCGGTTGCCTGCCCGATAAACTCGTTGGCGGCGCCGAAATCTATGACGACGATCGATCCGTCGTCGGTAATGACAAGATTGTCGGGAGTCAAATCGCGATGGATGATTGGTGGGTCTTGCTCGTGCAGATACTTCATGATGCCGGCAATTTTGATGGCCCAGTCAATCACCTGGTGCTCTCGCTGCGGTCCGTTTTGCTTGATGAATTGCCTGATATCCTGACCGTTCAAATACTGCAGCAATAAATAGTTGCGACCACCCTCGGCGAAATAATCGAGCACCTTGACGATGCCGGCATGATTGAGCCCCATCAACAGCCTGGCTTCGCGCTCGAACATCTCCTTCGCTTTTTGCTTGACGCTCTCGATGGCGTCCTCTGGTATGACAGCCTCTTTGAGAACCACCAGCTCGCTCTCATCTCGTTCGCAAAGATAAACGGCAGCCAGTCCTCCAAGAGCCAGATGCCGCCTGACTTTCAGTGTGCCATTCTTCAATGTGCGACCGGGCTCCAGCGGAATGAATGAAGTGGGGCAGTACCGCCGGCGGAGCTCCTCCTCCCACATGTCCGTGTATGTAAGCTTGTCCGATCCCGATGTTAGAAGTTTGACCTCGTCCTTGAGCAAGCCGACATCAGCACCGACTTCGCAATTGGTGCTCCACAATTCAAAGGCAAGCAGCATTTGTTCAAGCTCCTGCGCGCCGATTTGACTGAGCTTCAAGAGTATAGGCTGACCTTTGGTTTTATACAAAACGAGACAGCGTTTCCGCCAGTCCTGATTAGCCGCATTGATGATGTCCACCTTCGTTATTTGCCACCAGGTGTAATACCGCATGGAATTGCCCGGTTGATCGGGAAGCACCGGCAAACGTATGCCCGTCTTGTCGACGACAACATAATTCGAATTGACCAGGCGGGTGAGCGCCAGGCCCAGCAGGGCAATAGCGCTGCAGGTAAAGAGAAATGCGAAGACTTGCGGTGTTTGCGGAGTTGCCCAGAGGAGCGGTTGTGTGCAAAGAATGTACAGACTTCCGCCAAACCCGATCACCGAAATCAGCGGGAAGACAATACCCCAGATCGGAAACATCAATCTCAAGGCGGAGCGCGTCGCAACGACGCCGGGGCCTTCGTACTTGGCTCTAACAGAAAGTTCGGCCATCTATGCTTCCTCCGCCTGATTCCCGGCAGGCACCTTTTCCTTTTCCTTCTCCTTCAACTTGATGGTACAGGCTTCGCCTGCAATCGATTCATTGACCGCCTCGCCAACTGGCAAGCCGGTCTCGTTCGTTCCCTGGCGAGCGCCGTCTCCTGCACCGTTGCATTCTTCGTGGTCTTGCAGGGTGCTTTCGCCTGATATCTCCATCAGAGCCTCGCTCAAATCCGCCCTCAACTCCTTAACGGTCTCATAGCGATGGGCCGCCTTCAAATGGGTGCACTTCTTGATGATGGCACTGAATCTGGTGCTGATATCGGATCGATCCTTTTCAATTATCGATGGCGTGATCGGCTCGGGATCGTGACCGGACAGCAAGTGATAAAGAGTACAGCCCATCGCATAGATGTCGCTTGCGAAGACCGGCTTGCCGCGGAATTGCTCAGGCGGGACATAGGCGTGTTTACCGACAACCGTTCCAGTCATGCCGGTTGACTCGGTCTGGGCAACGTTGAAATCGATCAGCTTGAGCTTGCCGCTTATCTCCAGAATGAGATTGTCCGGCGTGAAATCGCGGTGTAGAACCCCTTGTCCATGCAGATATTCGAGCATGTCGCACATCTGCAATGCAAGCTCCAGCACTTCTCTTTCATGCATCGGTTTTTTAGCGCTCAGATCTCGCAGATTCTTTCCCTCGATGTGCTCGAGGACGAGGTAGCCGCGATGATCTTCTACGAAATATTGGCTGAGTTTGACTATATGCTCGTGATTGAGAGCGTTCAGCGTTTTTGCCTCATGCTCGAATCGTTCCAATGATTGTCGTCTGACCGTGTCATCTACAAATATAGGAAAAATCGTCTCCTTTAAAACCAATTCCTGACAGTGCTGCCGATCGATGATTGAATTTTCGCGGCAGAGATAGGCAGCTCCCTGACCGCCGACGCCAAGTTTGTAGAGCACCTCGAAACGCCCATCTTGCAGCAAATCGCCTGGCTCGAGCGGATCGAGATTGTCGCGTTTGGGTGAGCTTGAGAGTGATTGTAACCAGAGTTCTGTGTAACTTGCCTGCTGTTTGGGCAGCAAGGCTTCAGTCAACTCCGGATCGATCTGGCATTTTGGAGCAAAATGTTTGAGACGCTCAAGCAACTCAGCCCGCCCCTTTGGTTCAAGCGCGTTGTATTCCAGAACCAGATTTTTACTTCCCGAGCCGGCCGCCGACTGTGTAAAAGTCAAAACGATTTTCCATTCCTCCGGGTGTGTATCCTGCGAAGGACGCAGGAGCTCTGCCTTGGCAAAGAATGCCCAGGGAAAGAATTGTGATTTCATCCGCACGCGCTTGAAGGCGTGGAAGAGATGAACGCCGGTCTCGTCGAGGACGATCAGACTCGGCCCGATTTTCTTCAGCACTTCGATCAGAAGAGCGATGCTGACAATACAGCAAATGGTGCCTACAACCGGATTTTGAGCGGCATTAGAGAAGGCGTCTATGCCGTGCGAGATTAATGTACCGATCTGGTTGTAGACCGAACTCAGACCGCGCGAGCACTGCTCCAGAAATGTCTGATTGTTCACCGCTCCTGCCATTTTAAAAATAGAAAATTCGCCCAGGCAGGCGAGCATCCAGACGGGCGCAAAGGCAACGAAGGCAAGAGCCGGTCCTAACCTCGACCAGCTCCGGAACATGGACATGAATCCGCGTATCGACTCGACCAGGACCTTGTTTGAATGATAAGGAAGCTCGGCGGCATCGCTCAGGGCGGTGGCTAACTTCGGCTTCAGTTCCTGACAGCGAGCCAATGTCCGCAGGGTGGGATCGACCGTGCAGTGGGGATAGCGGTTGTCGACCAGTTTAACGATGTATTGAACATCGTCAGCGTCAATCCGCGATAGCTCCAGGAAGAATTGATAGCCATTTTGAAAAACGAACAAAAGATCGCGCGGGATGAGCTTGTTGTCCTCGTAGGATACCCCCAGCGATTTCAATTGGCTCAAATTGAGCTTTTTGTAACCGAAGTAGAGCGTGCCGTCGCTGACTTTCACTTTGCGCTTCAAGACATCTTCTATGAAATAGGCGACGCCGAGAAACATGACGAACAGCAAGCCAATTTCAGTCGCCGCCGGGCCCAGGCGCGTGGCTATGGCACCGATAATGCAAGCGGGGATAATGCCCCAGAGCGGCAAAAGAAATATGACTTTCCACCACAGTGCCAGCGCCGAGGCATGGTCACCATAAGGCATTATCCTCTCGTCTTTTTCTACTGTAGAAATTGCCATCACTCGATATCCCTTTAATTCTCATCCAATATGCCCTGATGGAAGTTCAATTACTCCAGGAGAAACCCTCTTCCGTCTTAGATATTGCAAATGTTACGCAAGGATGGGCGCCGGCGCGGCTATGCTATTCGAGTCATTAATTCCGAGGAAACCGTGGATAAGACCAACCAGCCGGACGCGATCGAGCCGACCGATGCATGGGCAGGGAAGAAATCGCATCGCAGGAGCAAACTGTTTCTTTTTGTTTCCTTACTGCTGCCGGCCGCTCTCTTCTCGGCTACTGCCTGTACATTCGGAAATTTGCTGGAGCGCTCCGCTATGGCGGCTCCAGGCGGCACCATAGGCGGTACCAGTCTGGTATGGTAAGGCAATGAAAGACATCCTTAGTATTATTCCGCCCAGAGCCGATCGGAGGCTAATCTACGGCAGCGATCCGCACCAGTTTATCGAACTGCGCATCCCCAAAGCCAAGCCGCCTTATCCACTGGTTATGAACATTCATGGTGGCTTCTGGCGCGCTTTGTATAGCCTGGATCACGCCGGGCATTTATGCGCGGCCTTGACCGAGAAAGGATTTTTAACCGCCAATATCGAGTACAGGCGAGTAGGCAACGAAGGCGGTGGCTGGCCGGGAACCTTTGAAGACATCAGCAAAGCCTATAGCTTTCTCATGCAGCAAAGCGCCAAAGAGCACATCGACAGCAAGCGGGTGGTAGTGATGGGGCATTCCGCCGGCGGTCATTTGGCTGTCTGCCTGGCGGCTCATGACCATACGGTCAGGCAGGTAGTATCGCTGGCCGGCGTGCTCGACTTGCAGAAGGCGTACAACTTGCATCTCAGCGCCGATGCCGTCGTAGAGCTCATGGGCGGTGCACCATCGGCGGTACCGGATCATTACAAGGAAGGCGACCCGATGCAACTGGCTGTCGGCACTGCTCATCAGTGGCTGCTGCATGGCACCGCTGATGATATCGTGCCGTGCGAGTTTAGTGAAGCATACGCGAAAAGGAAAAAGCAGCGCAAAGAGAAAGTCGACTTCATGCCGCTTACAGGCGCTGGCCATTTCGAATTGATCGATCCGCGCAGCCAGGAATGGAAATCAGTTGAGAGTGCGGTCTTGAAAGCAGCAGGCAACTCGAGTTCGCGCTAAGCTCCGCCTCGCAAGCCTTGTTGAAACGTCGTTCGTTTTTCTCAGCTCGCTTTTTCTCTCGCCGCGCCCTGGGATCTTCAGCTGAGTTTGTCTTATGCTCAGCCTCCTGTGCGTCCGCCGTTTGATTCAACGCTTGCGATGCCTTATATTGCGCATCCGGCTCGGAGACAGTTTGGGCAATCCGGCAAGGCTCAAGAGCAAAACACGGCTTCAGGGTAAAACTTGCAGTAGCGATTTGCACTGCAACATATGAAAGCGCCAGGATGAAACGGATAATCTCTTGATTGATTGCCGCCCGATCGTGGCTCATCATAGACCGCCGAACTCCTCAACAGCGGCAAACTGTTCGGATTCCTCCTGGGTGCGGTTGCCGGGCCTGACAACGAGAAGCACTTGCACTCCCGCTTGTCTGGCGGCTTTGAGCTCATCGGTGATATCGCTGAGGAAAAGAACTTTCGAGGCATCGGTGCCGATTTTTCTGAGGATGTTCTCGTAACTCTTTTGCTCTTTTTTCGGTCCGGACGTCGTATCAAAATAGTCAGTAATCCAATGCGTCAGGTCACCGTATTCGGTATCTTTGAAAAAAGTCTTCTGAGCGCCGATGCTTCCCGATGAGTAGATGCAAATTGTTTTGCCTTTGCCGACCCACCGCTTCATAGCCTCCGGAACATCCGGATAGACGTGCGATTTAAGCTCACCACTGTCATAACCGGTCTTCCAAATCAGACCCTGCAGCTCTTTCAAACCGGTGAGCTTTGCATCCTCGTCCATCCACTGGCAAGCTTGTTTGACGACACGATCAATTCTTTCCTCGTCCGTGGACAAATCGGCAAGCCACTGCTGGCGGTGCGCATAGCCCTGATCGCGCGCCATTTGATCCAGCGTTTTACAGACCGGCTCGCTCTCTAAGTTCGCTTCCAAAAAGCCGCGCATGTGCCGCTTTGCATAAGGAAAGAGCACGTCAAATACAAAACTGATGGACGATGTCGTGCCTTCGATGTCCAACAAGATTGTAGAGATATCTTCCTTCATATGCTCATCTGTTCCTTCTCAGGCGTTTATCTCGTTTTGTGCTTGCCTGCAGCATCAATGGAGGTTGAATTCTCCGCTTGATGCAGGTAGGCCGGTCCGAAGCAGAGCGGTTCGTAGCGGCGATGCACTTCGCGATCAACATAATGCGGCGTCCAGCCGCTCTGATCCTGGAACAGGCGAATCGTCTGGATTGTCTTCTCCTTGCAGAGGTTGAACCAGTGCCTCGTCCCCCGCGGCACAGTGATCAAATCGCCCGGATGCATCTCGACTGCGAACACGACGCCATCGTCGCCATGAATATGAAATATGCCGCCGCCTCTGACGACGAATCGCACTTCATCCTCGTCGTGAGTATGCTCGACTTTGAAGCGGTCGAGCATCGCATCCAGACCAGGTGTCTCAGGATTGACATCGATTACATCAGCCGTAAGGTAGCCGCCGCTGGCTTTCAACTTCTCGATTTCAACTTCGTACTGCCGGAGAATAGCCTCTTGTCCGCTTTCTTCTCCGCACCTGATCCCCCAGTGCTCGTACGTCATTCCGTAGCGCCTCAAGAAATTTGAGATCTCATCCGGCTCACTTGTTTTCGTTAAGGATTGTGGGTTTTCTGAGTCGTAGATCGTGAGGCAAACCATAGGCACTCCGGTTTATGAGGAGGTATATAAGTCACTCTTATGAATGACCTCGAAGAGAAATTCCAGGATTTCTATATGGCGCCTGGCCTCCGCCACATCCTTACCCCAGGTGTAAAGACCATGCCCACAAATAAGAAAAGCGTGCTTCACGGATTCATCGTTGTGAGCAATCATTTTAGCGAGTTGATCGGCCAGTTCGTTCATATCCTGGGTATTGGCAAAGATTTTGATTTTGACTCTGGTATCGTGGGTGGTGATGCCGGAAAGTCCTTTCAGCATCTCCAGATCAGAGATGGATAGGTGATCCTCTCCAAAGAAACGTTTCGACAGAATGGTCGAGTATACCGAGTGCGTGTGCAGGATGCTGCCCGCCCCGGCTTCCTTGGCGAGAACGACATGCAGCATCGTTTCAGCCGACGGTTTCGCCATCGAGGGATCGACCGGTTTGCCTTGTTCATCGACGATGACGAAATCATCGCTGCCCAACTCGCCCTTGTTTTTTCCACTGGCGGTAATCAGCAAGCGCAAGGGCTCGCGGCTGACCACGGCGCTAAAATTGCCGCTTGTCCCCAGCACCCAATTCTTATCGAAGAATATTTTGCCGGCATCGATTATTTGCCTGCTGAGCAAGCGGCCGTTCTGGTCGAGTGACGATTCAGACTGTTGTTTTTGTAGGGTCATTCAGGCATTCTACTATTTAAGTTGTTGGTTTTAATCCAGTTTGACACAATGTTTGCAAACTTGTGGCCGCCAGCCTGGCTTAGATGTATGGGGTCCAGAAAATCTTCTTTGATGAAACGTTTGTCAACGCTCAGATTCAGAAAGCTTACGCAAGCGCCGGGCAAACCTTTCCCCTCGGCGCACGTCCTGGCTATGCGCCCGTTTAATTCCGTGGTAAAGCTGCGGCTCTTTTGATGCGTTGACAGCAGAGGCAGCGAGACCACCACGACTGTGCATGGCGCTTTGCGCAACCAGGCAATCGTTTCCTCGAAGAAGGCGAGCTGGGTTGTCACACTCGTTGATGCAAGCGATTCCTCATGGCAGTCCCCGTCGATATCGATGTCTTTATACCGTTGCTTGTCCTGGCGGAGAAAGACAAATTTTCCCGCACCGCAGGCCGGCACATGCGGACCAATAATCTGTCTGACAGACGAGTCAAAACGGCTGCTCAAGCTCGGGTAAGCCAGGTCGCGGAGGGGCAATGCACCTTGCCAATCTATTAGAGGAGAAAAAAAACGAAAGTACTGGGATGCGCCGGGATATGAAAGTCCATTGCTCATAAAATCGCGGGGCGCCACCGCCAATACAACCAGATCCGGTTTGCGGTCCGAGGTGATCAAGGCCCTGACCATGGCATAGTAATCCGAGACCAGAGGACCGGGCTGGCTGGCCACGAACACTCTGTTGAGCCCGGATTGAGCATCGCCGTTTAGAGCTCGCTCGAGAGCGTAGCCTCTATGATCGAGCACAAAGTCCAGATTGCGGCCGGCCACCTGCGCATCCGCGGCTCGCAAGCCGCCCAACTGCGAATTTCCTAAAACCAATATGTTTGGAGTCGGCTCTTGATGCGCGAAATCATCCATTAGCCACCAGCCGATTGGATGGCTGCCCTGATCCCGTGATACCGCCACTGGTGCGAGAAGTCTCGCCGCGCTTGATGGTGGCGCATATGGTGCAGATGGATTGGGCAGCCAATCCGGTAATGCAATGAATGCCACCACGAGCAGTACCGCAAAAGAGAGGCATGCAGTCAGGATCAGCAATCTTAGTGGAATAGCAGGTCTGAGGGTGCGATTCATGCCTTCATGATCTACGATTCATCGCCTCAAAACCAGATTGAAAGGCTAATTTGTCGGTTAAAATAGCACAGTCGTTTCTCCCTCACCTTTGAAGAGGTCAAACTCATGCGCTCATCCAGCCGTGACTGTTCAGGTATCAGAACGAACAGGTTCTCAAGCACTGGTTTCTCAATCTCGATCATTGCAGCCGCCGTCCTGGTTATGGCGGCGGTATCCGGGCCGGGCGTTCGTCCCGCTTTTGCCGGTTTGCAGTCATCCGCCCTCAAGAATCCACTGGTAATCGCTCATCGCGGGGGCCGCCAGTGGGCTCCGGAAAACACCATGGCGGCTTTCCGCAAGAGTCTCGAGGCAGGCGCCGATGGAATCGAGCTCGATATTCACAAATGCAAGACCGGTGAGCTGGTAGTGATTCATGATGAAACCGTCGATCGAACCACCGACGGCAAAGGCTTTATCAAAGACATGACCTGGAATGATCTGAGGAAACTGAGCGCCGGCAAGGGCCATGCCGATTTTCAGGACGAGCACCTGCCCTTGCTTTCCGATGTCCTCGCCCTCGTCGATGGCAAAATGCTGATCAATATCGAGATAAAGAATGCGCCGGTCGCTTATCCTGGAATTGAGGACGACCTGATAGCGCTCTTGAAGGGATACAAGCGCAAGGACAAGATCCTGGTCAGCTCATTCGATCACGAGGTTATCAGACGTTTTCACACAAAGATGCCTGAGGTGGCGATTGGCTTTTTGGACTCTTGCATCATGGCGGACATCGGCGACTATGCCTCTAAACTTGGTGCCAAAGCGTGGCACCCGGGCTATGGCGATATAAGGGCCGACGCTGTTTCACAGGCGCATCAGTCCGGTCTTGCCGTCAATGTCTGGACGGTAAACGGCAATAAGAATTGGGCTGAGGCAATCTCAATGGGGGTGGATGGCATCGTGACCGACGACCCGGCAGGCTTGATCCAGTACCTCGGCAAGCACAAGGGAGACGAAGGGACGCGCTGAATCCGCTTCCTGAGCATCGGCTCGATTTCCCGGGCTGAAACGGTCCGGGGCAACCGCCGGGCAAGACGTTAAGATCATGATTGATCGATTTATATGATTGATGAGTTTCGAGGCATATAGACTTATGGCTGAAGCCTGTGCTCGGCTCTTTACCTCCTCTGGTTGAAATTTCGATTTTTATGGCAAAGATTCTCCTTGTAGAAGATGACGACAGTCTGGCGTACCTGCTCAAGATGCAGCTCGAGCAGACGCGGCACCTGGTCGATGTGGCGCGCAAGGGTCTGGACGCTCTTGTCCAGCTGCGTTGCAATTCGTACGACCTGATTATCCTTGATTGGATGTTGCCTGATCTGGCGGGCGTTGAGGTCTGCAGGCAGTACAGATCGTCGAACGGCAAGGTGCCGGTTCTCATGCTAACGGCCAAGGGCACCGTCGAGGATAAGGCCGCCGGACTGAATGCCGGCGCCGACGATTATCTCGTCAAACCCTTCCATCCCACCGAACTGGATGCGCGAGTCAACGCCCTCTTGCGCAGACCGCCAAGCTACATGGGCAAAAGATTGAGCGTGGCCGATATAGAGCTTGACACCGCCAGTGGTGTGGTCACCAGGAATGGATTGGAGATCGAGCTGACTGCAAAAGAGTTCAGTTTGCTCGAGCTCCTCATGCGTTATCCGAACCAGAGTTTTTCACTCGAGGCCATACTCGATCGAGTCTGGGACAGCGATTCTTCTGCTTCGATCGATACGGTGCGGACCCATATGAAGACGCTTCGCAAGAAGCTGGGTGATGAAGGTGAAAGCATAATCAAGACGAAGCGAGGGCAAGGTTATCGCATTGTCGATCACAACTAAATGCGCAGCAGTCAGGAACCAGCCTGAGGGCGCGATACCAAATGTGATGCCATGAGAAAAATGTCGCTGACCACAATGACGACAATTGCCATCGGTGTCACGGTGGTTCTTCTCGTGCACATCGGCATGATATCGGTTGGTCAATGCTTCCGCCGGCTCGAGGATACAAACCTCTCGCAACAGAGACTGTCGGTATTGACGGTGCTCAAAGAAGTTAAGTACTCACTGGCGCAGCTGCAAGGCGCCGAGCATTCTTTCGTCTATTCAGGCGATGAGCGCTATGTTCAGGTATATGACGCCGAAAAGAAGCGGCTCGATCGACTCGTGGAAGAGCTCGACATGCGGCTGCGCGGCAAACATCGCATGCTGGCCGATGAGATTCGCGACTATATTCGCGTGCGCACGGAGTGCTCCGATGAAGTGATGGCGCTTGAGCGCACTAAAGGCAGCGAGGCGGCCGTTCAGCACGGCCGGCAGCTTGGCGAGGATATGGTTACCAAACACATCGAAGTCATGGTGGACGAGCTGGGCAATCAAGCCGACGTCGAGTTCCAGCTCAGAGCAAGCGAGCTCGACCGGCTCACATACCAGACGGTCGCAGGCATCACTCTTCTCATGTCTCTGGCATTGATAATACTTGTTGTTGTGATCGCCGTGGTCAACAAGTATGTCAATGAAAGACAGCGCGCCGAGCTCTCCCTGCGCAATGCCGAACGCAGATTCAGAGCCGTTTTCAACCAGACCTTTCAGTTCAGCGGTTTGTTGTCGAACGATGGGCACGTACTGGAAGCCAATCAATCGGCGCTGGATTTCGCGCGCGTCGACATGAGCTCCGTCAAAGATCGCCCCTTCTGGGAAACGCCCTGGTGGTCTTACTCGCAAGCAGTGCAGGAGCGGCTCAAATCAGCGGTGAGTAAGGCATCCGAGGGAGAAATGGTGCGCTTCGAATCGGAAGTCGAGGGCAAAGAAGGCAGAGCCACAGTCGATTTTTCAATTAAGCCGATCAAAGAAGAAGATGGCAATGTTGTTTTCCTGATTGCCGAAGCGCGCGACATTACCGAGCGCGTCAAGGCAGAAGAAGCAGTAGCCGAGCGGGAGGCGCGTATGCGCGCCATATTCGATACCGCTCCCGACGGTATCATAACGGTCAACTCGGACGGATCAATCGAGTCCGTCAACCCGGCGCTCGAACGCATGCTCGATCTGGAATCCTCGGAGCTGATCGGACAGGATGTGAACATCATCTTGCCGTCGCTTTTGTCAGGCGGAGAAAAGCCCGGCAAAGACAGCCCGATGCGCACCGGCGAAAGGCGAGTCTTCGGAGTGGGCCGCGAATTTTACGGCATCAAGAAAAGCGGCGACAAAGTCCCTGTCGAGGTGTCGCTCAGCGTTATCAAACTCGGCAATCAGCAGATTTTTACTGGTATCGTGCGCGATATCACGGAGCGAAAGGCTGCCGAGCAGCGAGTGAAAGAATTTTACTCGACCGTTTCGCACGAGTTGCGCACCCCCCTTACCGCTATTCGCACCGCACTCGGTATCATGGAGAATTCCTTTCTGACTGAAATGGGCTCCAAGGCCAAACCGGTTTTAGACATCGCCTCCAAAGAGGCGGACAGGCTGATCCGCTTGATCAACGACATACTCGATATCCGCAAAATGGAGGCCGGCAAACTCGACTTGAAGCTGCGCAAACTCGATCCGCACGAAATCGTCAATACCGCCGTCAGCAGTTTGGAATCACTCAGCCAGCAAGCCAACGTCACCGTAGAGAAGAGCATGGAGCCCACGACGCGCGTCATTGCCGATCAAGACCGTCTGCAACAAGTTCTCACCAATCTTCTCTCCAACGCCATCAAGTGGTCACCCGAAAAGGGCGTCGTGACAATCGTTGTCTCAGAGCAATTCGGCAGATGCAGATTCGAAGTGCAAGATCAAGGTCCGGGCATTCCTGAGGATGAGGTTGATAAACTCTTCGATCGTTTTCAACAAGGCTCATCACGCGATGAAAGATCTCGGGGCGGAACGGGATTAGGCCTGGCAATCGCCAAAGCCATCGTCGAGCAGCACGGCGGTGAGATCGGAGTAACGACGGGAAGCGATCAATCCGGATCGACCTTCTGGTTCGAAATCCCCTCGGCAAAATCACCATAATGAAATTATTGACGAGGCTGTAAGACAGCTCTCTGGTGCAGCTAGAGCGGGATTCGCAACCAGATCGATGTCAGCCCGTGCGGTGAGGAGTCCAAGCCGACTTCGCCGCTGTGCGCCTCGACGATCGCTTTGAGCAGCGGCAAGCTGAAACGGCTCAATTCCTCTGCTTGTTCGTGGCTCTGATTGGCGCTTGAAAATAAATCAAGCGCCGCCGCTCCCGAGAGGCGCTTGCCGAAATCCTGGCAGCGAAATTCAACATGCGGCCGCCCGGATATAACTCGCTTAACTGCCTCTATTTTGATTTTGCTTCCTGCAGGCGAGCGTGCAATTCCGTTTCTGAGCAGAATTGCCAGAGCTCTGGCAAGCTGATGAGTGTCGGCTCGAATATCGAGCTCTTCGCACTGCAGAGCTATTTCAACGCCCTTATTGGCAGCAACCTTTTGTGCTCTTTCGATTGTTTCCTCAATCAGGTTTCTCAAACGGGCTATTTGCAAATCGAGCTCGTAGGCGCCGGATTGAAAGCGCTCAAAATCGACTAGATCGTTTATCAGCGTAATCAAGGACTGAATCGAGCGACGAGATTCATCGAGCAATTCCGTTCCTTCCGCTCTCAAAGAGCCGGACATCGGCTGCGACATCATATCGAGACTGACGAGCATCGAGGATAACGGCGATCTCAGATCGTGGCTGACCATGGCGTAGATTTCAGCTTTCGCCGTTTCGGCGGCATGTCTTTTAGACATATCCTCCACTACGCAAAAAAAGGCGGACTGCTCGCTCGACCATTGCGCCGTCCAACCCGTGTAAATTGTCTTCTTCTTCTTAGCAAGCAGACGTAACTGGAAAGTGCATGGCCCGGACGAGTCTTTGCAATTGGAAAAACTCTTCAGCGCCTCCTGCTTCTCCTCAGGATGAATAAGAGCGAACAAAGATTCGCCGTCCAATTCGCTGGCATGAACGCCAAGCAGACGCTCGACCGCTTTGCTGATCTCGATGAGCCGCAGGTCCTGATCGAGCGAGCAGATCACCATGACGCTGCTTTCGATCAGGGCGCGTTCGCG
The DNA here is from genome assembly GCA_021324135.1 of Pseudomonadota bacterium. Classification (GTDB taxonomy): domain Bacteria; phylum Cyanobacteriota; class Vampirovibrionia; order Obscuribacterales; family Obscuribacteraceae; genus JAJPJO01. The sequence goes on along the minus strand of JAJPJO010000075.1, from coordinate 30,752 downwards.
CTCGCGGGCGCTTTGCAGTCGAGCCGATAGTTCATGCAACAATGCATCAAGGCTGACGAGCTCGTCGCCACCTTTCAATGCCGGCAAAAGAGGTTCTCCAGATGAGATGCGCTCGGTATTTTTCATGAGCGTTCGAAATTTGCGCCCGACGTCCATTGCCATATAAAGGATAGCGATCAGGGCCATAACGATTGTCGAGCTGCTGGCAAAGAGAGTTGTCTGCTTCAATTCTTCCTCTCGAGAAACGCACTCATCCACTTGTTTGTCGCGAATCTTCGACTGCTCATCAATAGCTAATTCACCTGCCTGCGTTATGCGCCATGACGAATCCTTGGCCGCATTTGTCAGACCAAAGCTGTGTAGTTGCCTCATGCTGAATACCTCCGTGCCCGAGCATGCCGAGGTAAAATCGTTCAACGTCTTGATGAACGCCATCAGATTTGGTGAGCTCTCTTTTCCCTTCACATCGAGCAAGATGCGTTTCAGATGATCGCTATCATCAAGCAATCGTTCGTAATTTAAAGGAAGAGCAGCGCCTTTGGGTTGAAACATCAAAACACAGCCGCATGAGAGGAAATCGTTGGTCACCGTGTTCAAAGCAGCGAGCACTTCAATGGTCCGCGTCTCATCTGAGCGCGCCTTACCTATTTCCGAGAGCTCGCTCAACAGTGTCATGACGAAGAAAAGCTGCATCGCGAGAGGCATGGCGATCAACAAAAGAATTTTCTGTTTAGTCCCGAGTATTCCAGGCACTCTTTTACCTCAACTAAAAACGTTGGCACCCGACTGGGGGGCTTTCCTGCCCGCCAGAGCAACTCGAAACCAGAATGTCGAGCCGCCTGATTCATCGCTTTCGACACCTATCAGTCCGTCGTGAGCTTCAATAATCGCTTTGCAGATTGCCAGGCCGAGGCCGCTTCCGGATTTTTCTCCTTCGCCGCCTAATCCGGCCTGCTTGAATTTTTCAAATATGGTCTGGCGCTTCTCCTCGGGTATGCCCGGACCTTGATCGGCGACCCGGAATTCAATTTCTGCCGCACCGCCATCGGTACCATTCTCTTGTGACACCAGGCGAGCGGAGCATCGAATGCAGCCGCCCTCGGGCGAGAATTTAACGGCATTGCCCAGCAGGTTTACCAAAACCCGAACAAGCCGATCGGCATCCACCTCCAGCTCCGCGTCGTCGCCGGCTATGGTAATTTGCAATTGCTTTTTCTCGGCTACGCCTCTGACCAGGTCAGCGGCCTGCTCCAGAAGAGTGCGCGCTCGCGCCCGGCTATACGACAGCGAGATGCCTGACTCAAGCTGCTCTATGTCGAGGAGATCATCGACAAGCGACATCAAAGAGGAAACCGAGTAGGTTGCCGTTTTCAAAAGACGTTGCCCGCGCTCGTTGAGCTCACCGAGGTCTTTGCTGTTTATCCTATCGAGATTGCGATGAATAGCCATCAGTGGCCATCGCAAATCCTGGCTGACCACTTGCATGAGCTCTTCCTTCACGCGCTCGGATTCACGACGCGCTCTTATGTCTTGAATGGAGAGCTGAAATTCCTGCCGTTCTACCGACCATTGAGCGGTAATTTCGCATGATATTGATATGTTGGTGCTTGCCACAATGGCACTCTCAAAAATTGCCGCCGCTCCGGTGCGCCGGCACTCAGCCATGTGGTGGTTGAACTCGTCCAGTTGATCGTCCTGAACAATGTCTTGAAGCGACAGTTTGGTCATCTCACCTGGAGCATAACCGAGCATGCTTTGAGCAAAGGCGTTCACCTCGAGAATCAAGAAATCCTCAGAGCAAGAACATAGAATTAAGGCAGCATGATCCATCAAGGCGCGTTCCCTCTCGCTGCGCCGTTGCAGCTCATCGGCCAATTGATGGATTGAGCGATCCAATCGCGCCAGCTCGTCATAACCGCGCAGCGTGGGCAGCAATTTCCTTTTCGATTCGATCCTCTTTGTGTTATCCATCAAGCGTCCCAGGGCAAATGAAAAGCGCCAGAGCAAACAGCCGCCTAAGATCGTGGCAATCGCCAGCGTGCCCAATGAACCTTTGCGGACTATATCCTCCAGCTCAGTCTCGTGTTTTCTCCGCAAATTTGTGTGGCGAGCGCGGGTGGCCGTTTCATCCTCAATGGCCAGCGCCCCGGCTTGATTGATTTGCACTGCCATGTTGCCGATCACGGGGCCGCGAATCATGAGATTATCAAGGTCTGAATGCTCCATGTCCTGGCAGGTGTCGATCAGCTTATCCAGCGCCGCAACCAGGAATCGAATCTTCGAGGATCGAAGTTTCTCTTCCCTCAAAAGACCCTTCAATTGATTGGTGTGATCGATCAAGCCTAAAAAATTGGCTTCAATAGCCATTTCTTGCTCGGCAGTTTGTTGGTGGAACAAAAGCAGATTGCCGCATTTGACTACATCATTCAAGACGAGATTTATAGCGGCAAGCGACTTGATTGAAACGCTCTCGGCCTTTCTCTCCTTCTGCACCTCAGCCAGAGTGCCGAGCAGCGCGAAGAGAAAGTAGAGCTCAATAAAAAGCGGAACCAGAACAACTAAGGCGATTTGCCGCGTGAAGCTAATCATCACTCTCGATAATCGCCTTTATCCTGCCTGATTTGATTGCCTGGGCGAGCAATGCATGATCTCGTTCCACCTGATTGGTGTATGTCAATGCAAAATCAGCAATGGCTTCATCGAATTCAGCGTCATCCTTTCCGAGGTAACCGCTGATTACGGCGGAATCACCTGAGCGCGCATGCGCCTTAGCGAGGACCGCCCCCATGATCTCAGCCATTTCGATCATCGTGTCCCCGTCCCAGAATTCCGGCTGCAATTTTATTTTTGTATCACGAAGCTGGCGAATGTAGAAGTGTTTGCCATTGTCAAACTCGGTCCAACCGAGGAAAATGTCGCTGGCCGACTGGATGATGCGCTGTCCCTCAACCACTCTCTGCCCGCGATTCTCGAAAGCGCTCTTGCCTGCATAAGGCTCGAGCACCGATTGGCGCGCTTCTTTCATTTGCAAGAAAAGCGGCTCGTCATCAGGCGCGAGCATGAGGATGACGACGCATGTCGTGCCGACGCTGCCGACACCGACAACTTTAATTGCCGTGTCGACAAAACGATAGCGCGAGAACAATCGCCGTTTATCCTCCTGCAGGGATGCGGCGTATGTCTCGAGAGCCGCTTGCACAGCCGGCTTGAACTGCAGTCCGTCAAAATCGTCGACATGATAAATGGTCGGCGGAGCATCCTTGATAATGTAACCGTCCTGCTTCTTATCGACGAGCTTGGGAAAGTAGTATTCACTGTTGCGCTTTTGCGCTTTTTTCAAAAGTTGCGTGCGCTGGTTCTTCAGCGTATCCCTGTCGGTATTCTTGATCACGTGCTGCCAATCAATGCGGTCATACCAGATGTCGAGGATGCTCATCTTCGAGTATTCGGCCATTTTCTCTCGATAAGCCGAGCAAAGCGCTGTCACGGCGCCGGTCTCAAACTTGGCTTTGAGCTGGTTTTCTCGGCTGGCTAAAACAAAGCTGACCGCCAGGCGCTTCAAATCCCACTCCCACGGCGCCGGCAATGTCTCATCAAAATCATTCAAGTCGAAAGCGATGTTCCTCTCCGGCGTGGCAAATGCTCCGAAGTTCAGCAAGTGACAATCACCGCAGGCCTGAACGTAAACCCGCGTCGAGGCAGTATCCTTCAAATCGGCGGCCATTAGAGCGGCAGCTCCTCTGAAGAATGTGAAGGGCGAAACCGACATGCGTCCCCAGCGCAGGGGAATCAACTCTTTCAATCGGCCGCGGTTTGATTCCTCGAGCAAATCGAGCGGATCGACTCTATCGGCCGGTTTGTTCCAACCGGCATGATCGGTCCACGGAATGGCCGCACGCAATGCTTTGCCGCGATCGAAGCGGTCATCGCGAGGTGAAACAGTGGCATCGTGCAGTAAAGCGGCCTCATTCTGCTTGTTGTATTTGTCCACGTCCCCACCTCTGCTAGTCTCGGTTTAAACTTTTATACCCAGAAACAGCAGTCGCTCAAAAACGGCCAGCCTGCAGGCCGTTAAGCGATCCCGGCTCATCGGTGCGGAAACCTCAAAAAGAAGTTAGAGCCGCAGGGTGGCGGCTCTAGACTTTTTCTCGAGCTTTGAAAACATTCGATCCGATCTCTAGTCCCGCAGTTGTGGCCGACGTTTTGCTAGCTTAAAGATGGATTGAGGAGTTTCCGGAGGGCTCGAGTTTCAGGGCTTGCTGTAACTCTCGCGAGCGCACTCGCAATAATCAATATAGATAGCCACCGTGAAGTGAAAGTGAATCGAACGTGAACTCTGCGTGAAGTCCAACCGGACAGATTTTATCTGACTTACTCTTGGATCTCGTAGGGCAAACAACCCTGCCGGGCTGCCCGATTCGGCATTCGATATATTGATTTTCTATTCAAAGTGCGCCCAATTGAGCGTATTGCATTAATGGTTAGACGCTGTTTATGATTGTTGACATAGAAGACACAAGGTTAATGACGACCGACCTGCCAACGACTTAGAAACAGCAGGAATTGGGAATCAAACCGCCAATATATCTTTCTCCAGCCCTGAAGAACATCTCTTGGTGTGACTTCTAAATAATCGCTTGCACATGGATGTGAATGGTACCGAATACGGTGCCCACCGTAGGCTTGCCATAACATCTTGAGGAGGTACCATGACACGAGAACTAGATTATCTAACCCTGGGTGAAGCTTTTGAAGAGCGCGGCCAGTACCTTAAGGCGGAGCGTTTTTATAAAAAAGCTCTGACCCTGAAAGCAAAACAGGTAATTGATCCGATGAGCGCCGAACTCGTACCATATCTCTATAACCTTGGTATGGTGCAAGCCGCTCTGGATAAAACGGCGGATGCTTGCCGAAACCTGGGACGGCTTTCCGCTATCCTATTAAAGGAATACGGACCCGAGCATGAAGACATCAAAGAGATTCGCGATCTGATCAGCAATCTCAAGGCACCAAGCCAAGATTTAGCTGTAAACGCCTGATTGCGAGATCAGCAACGCTAAATTCTGGGCGACGAAAGCGCGAATGGTTTTCTCGAGCTGCGTGCTGTCGTAGAAGGTGTGATGCTCGGTGCGGAAGAGTTCCTCTATGCGCTCCTGGACACCTTCTTGAGATACATAGGCAGTGACGACGATTTCACTGCCGACGATCTCGAGCTTGAAACGCATCGTCAGCCGGGCTTCCGGAGCCAGTTTATAATTGAAGCGTACAAAGGTGTTATAAACCGGCCGCAAAATTTCCTTTCGATAGCCGGCTTCCATCTCGCGCAAATCAGACTCGAGGGCGCTCGCCAACTCGCCGAAGACAACTTGCAGTCCATTGAATGCTGTTTGCAGGCGCATCTCGTGTGGTGTCACAGTTTGCGATTGATTGTTGCTGCGCATCGCCTTGAGCAGCTCATCGAGGCTTTCCTGCGATAGAGATGGCTTGTTGTAGTTCTTCAGTCTGTTCAGCTCGTCAGCTAAATCGCGGGCGCTGGCAAATCTGTCCTTCAGTTGCCACTGGAAAGCTTTATCGAAGATCTGGTTCAAGAGAAAGAGCTTCTCGCCCGAAAGACCTAGCAACCGGCTGCGAGCGGCAGGACGCTGGTGCGGCATGCGACCCTCTCGATCACGCAAGGGACCGGGTGCCTCGCCTGTAAGAGCGTAGAAGAACAAGCCGGCAACCGCAGTGACATCGCAGATCTGCTCGTTTCGCTCGACGGTGTGCAGGTTGAGTTGATACTCGGGAAGCTCGAGAAAGTTGCCGTTCAAACTGCCGTTTGCACTTCCGTTTGCAGAACCGTTAATCGGAAAGCTGAAATCGATCAACAGAGGCTGCGACCCATCCATTACGATCTTGTCGGGGCGCAAGTGCGAGTGAATCATGTTGCGCTCGTGACAGTACTCCAGAATGCTGAGAATGCGGAGCGACAACTCGAGGGCATGATCGAGATGAACCGGACCGTGGCTTGCGACAAAGGATTCTAATGTCAGGAGTGCAGTGCGAGGCTTTTGCATGACTTTCACTGAGCGGCAAGTTTGCCAGTTTGAGGCATACAATATCTATCCCCTGTATATAGGGGCTATAAACTCATATTATCGGCCGAATTAATCAGATAATCGATCAGAGACCCTGCTTGAACTTCTGCCAGATCTGCTTCGCGTCCGTGTCGAGATGCTTCAAGATATTGACGCCGCTCTTGATGGCATTGCGCGATGTCACATCTTGCAAACTATAGGCGACAAGCTCCTGCACTTGCTTGTCCGTGTCCTCACCCAATTCAAGAAATGTCTCTTTGATTTGGGCCAGACGAGTAATCTTCCAGGAAGCCATGAATTCATCAGGATTTTGTCTTACGAATTGAATCGAGAGAGGCACCTCATGGTTCACTTTCGGGGAGAAGAAGTAACAGGTCAGCACTTGCCCTTGCTCATTTTCCCAGACCTGGAATTTGCCGCGAAAATTTTGTTTTACCAGACCATAATCAGAAAGCACTGATTTAATGGCGCCGCTGCGCCCTTCTGCGGGAGCCAGTAAGAGCCGCGAGATCAGGTAATCGGGATGGGCATTGGCAAATTCATTCATGCGCCTGAGGAAGTTCTGTTTTTGCTGCTCGCCCTCGGCAGAAAATTCCTTACGAACCGCTTTTGCGAAGTCGCCCAGGACTCCGCTGCTCGCCTGGGCAAGAACCACTCTCGATCGGCTCTGGCCGCTAATCAGGACGGGTGCGCCGACATCACTGTAAACAGGCTGATCGGGAAGATAACGAAGATTCGAGCACAGTTGCAGCTTTGTGCTTGGCAGGCAGCTTTGAGGAGAGGCACCGTTTTGCAACGAGAGCCAATTGTCCACACTGCGATGCAAGGCGCGATCGATTTTGACTTTCGCCATACCGACAGCGGCCACGGAGACGTATCTCTGCAGGTCAGTCAGATCAGGCGTGTGCACTGCCGGATCATAGAGGACCTCGCCGGTCAGCGCATCAATTAAATTATCGATGTCGACCAAGCGATCGAAGGCAGCCCGATCCTTTTTGGCAATTGCCATACCAACGGCATGGGCAGCCGAAAGCGGTGAATTGATCCAATAGATATAAGCTATGCAGCAGCCGACCAGTAAGAGCACGGCCAGGGCGATAAACAGCAATTTCTTCTTCATCATTTGAACGTAATAAAAAACTTCCGCTAAATCATACCGAGCGGAACATCCCGCCGCGGCACAGGATACAGCTCATCGATCTCTTGTATGTCATCCTCGCTCAGATCAAGTTTGCCGGCATTGGCATTTTCCACGACATGAGCCAATCGCGCTGCCTTTGGAATCGTAAAAGTTCCATCCAGCCTGGTCAGGAATGCCAGTATGACCTGGCGCATTGTGGCATCATGGCGCCTGGCGATTGCAGCCAGGCGTTTGTACGCCTGCGAGCTCGCACCAGGTACGGTACCATATGGCGTGTACCCGACCAGCGCGATTGAATTTTTCTGGCACATCGGAATCAAGCGACGTTCGATGCCGCGATTTTCAAGGTTGTATAAAACTTGATTGCAAGCGAGTTTACCGCTGCTCAAACATGACATCGCTTCCTCCAGATCTTCGACGTCAAAATTGCTAACGCCGAACGATCTGATTTTTCCATCAGCCTGTAATTTTTCCATTGCCGCCAGAGTTTCAGACAAAGGCAGGCCGCCGCGCCAGTGGAGAAGATAGCAGTCGAGATAATCGAGCCCGAGGCGCGACAATGATCTTTCACAGCAGGAGATAGTTTTGGTATACCCGGCGTTGGAGGGCAGAACTTTGCTGACGATAAAGAGACGGCTGCGATCTACTCCCTTGATCGCTTCGCCGACGATTTCCTCCGCCCTGCCATACATCTCGGCAGTATCAATATGCGTCATGCCCAAATCGATACCAGCCTTGATGGCATCGACGGCCTCGCGCCGCCCCTTGCCGGACTCAGGCATCTGCCATGTGCCCTGGCCGATCACGGGCACAGGAATATTTTGCTCGCCAAAAGATCGCAATCGCATTATTCCGCTCAAGCCTGGCCGATAGTCAAGCTTCTCCTCATCAGGGATTGAGATGATACTTGATCTCTTTTTCGAGCAACTCGACTTTGGCATTCACCTCATCAGATTTTGCTTTGCCTGACTGTTTCCATTTGCCAATCAGATTCCTCAGCGTGCTTAAGAGTTCGCGATCGCCGCCGTGCAGTTCCAGTCCGCGCCTGGAGGTCAGCACTCCCTCCGCGAGTTTGGTCACCTTGTCCATGATCTCGTCGACCTCTCCGGTGATCGCCAGAAGGGCGCCGGCAACTTGAGCCGCATCGGCCGGCTCGATGCCCTTGCTGTCCAGTTGAGCATAAAGCATCTTTCTGGCATGCGACGCCTTGTTCCCCAGGCGAGCCAGGGCTTTCGCCGCCTCACCTCGCCCGCTTATACCCGATGATGAATTCTCATACCTGTAAGCCACCCAGTCGCTTTGCATTGCCTCGATGAGCGTATCGACAAGACCATCCTCATCTACCATGTGACGGCTCAAATGGATCGCCGCCCACCAGCGATTCTTAGGTTCATTGTCTTTGAGAACCGGGCGGAGCACATCGACAATTTCTTTGGGATTGCCGCTTGCCTCGGGGTACCACTTGATCGCCTCCGGGCAATTCTGCAGGACGCCTTCTTTCAAAACATCCTTCAGCAATCGAGGCTGGGGCAAAATCGCGTTCATAATATTCATGCGCGCCTGCTCCCAGGAATTGCCGCGGGCATAATCGCGACAGTCAATTGCCCGAGCAACCGCCCTGGCAAGACCAAGCTCGGCGATTTGATTAAGATATTCATCAACGGTTGGGTGCTGAAACTGTCTGATCGGATGGTTGATCACCGATTGCAGATAGTCGTGGTACTTACTGTCGACTTTATCGAAGAGCTGCTTGAACTCACCATCCAGGGGCGCCGAGGAGAATTGATCGGCGGTCTGCTTGCCGCTTTGGGCCTCGGAGGTTTGGGGCTGAACGCTCGTGCAGGTCTCCGAAATCGTTATATCTTTTGCCTTGGCGACGGCAGGTTTGGGTTGCGCAGTCACCTTTTTTTTGCTGCCGGATGATGCGGACTTACCCTTGGCTTCCTTTTTCTTTCCAGGCATTTTGACACCTTATATAGTGAGCCGACGATCCTCAGCAATTCTAGCAAATAAGCATTGTCTGCCCATCACCCTTGCCAAGATGACATCCCTTTACCATTGCATTTATTTCCCGCGCTTTTTGATAAGGTATTACCTATGTTGAAGAAGCGACTAACTGGCTCGATATCAGCCTTTTCTCTGATTGTTTTCATGACTGTCGGCAGTGCCGCTGCTTTTGCAGCGCCCGATTTCATCAAGGTTTCAAAGCAGCCTTCATCAGGGGACGAGACGCCGCCTGTGATATCGGCAGCCGACAAGTCCTGCGAGCAAGCGAAGATCCGTGCCACCGAGGCTTTCTTCGCGGGCGACTACGCGCGCGCTAGAGAGATCACCCGCGATCTGGCCGGGCAATTGCATTGCCTGGAGAATGCCGATGTCAGCGACGCGAGCGCCTCTCGCCTCTTGATCAATCTTGGCTACTGCGAAATTGGGCTTGGCGAGCCGGAGAAGGCCGAGGAATACTTACTGAAGGCCAAACGTTTGATCGATAAGAACGTGACGGTCAACGCTTTCGATGCAGCCGATTGCCTGATGGCGCTGGGAGAGTGCCACTATATGCAGGGTCAAGCCAAAAAAGCGCTCAGAGAATATAGCGAGGCGTTGAGCTTTTATGAACAAAAGCTTGGTGCCTCCTCTGCGGAGCTTGTTCCAACCCTTGAAGGTATCGCCGGCGGTTACGACGCCGAAGGGCAATTCAACGACTCATTGCGTGTATTCAAGCGCATCGCCCGCATCGACCTGGAGGCGTTCGGACCGGAAAGCCCGCGCCTCGGCATGGCATTCAACAATCTCTGCGATGCTTATTCGAAGGTCGACGATTGCTCGAATGCCCGCAAGTTCTTCGAGCAGGTGATCTGGATATTTAGAAAAACCAATCACGATCGCCTCCTGGCCGAAATCGACAGGAAGGCTCAAGAAGGCTCGTACTCGAAGGATGCCATCGAAAAGATGAAGGCGCGGGTCAAGGATGCCATCATGGGCAGTATCACTCCGCCTGATATAGGGGCGGCCAGCTCAGCTCTTTTAAAATCAGTCGAAGATAGTGCCGAAGTCTCAGCTGCAGGCAACCAGCGAGCTGCTATTGTGCGATCCGATGATTTCGAGAACTGGAGAATCAAGCATCGCCCGGACGATGAGATCTTCTTTTCCCGCATCGATCCGCAAGTCGAGCAAAAGGGCATGATCGTGTGTCTGCACGGCTTGGGGCTGCATGCCGGTTCATACGAAGATTTCGCCACCAAGGTCAACCCGATGGGCTACGGCGTATTCGCCCTCGATGTGCGCGGATTCGGCTCCCTTGCCTTTGAAAAAAGTCAGGATCATCTCGATCTCGATGCCGGACTCGAGGACCTGGCTGCCTCGGTAAGCCTCTTGCGGGCGCACAATCCCCACATGCCGATCTTCATTCTGGGTGAATCAATGGGCGGCGCACTGGCCATGCAGTTTGCCGCCAAGTATCCGCACCTCATTGATGGTTTAATCAGCTCCGTCCCTTCCGGATTGCGCTATAAAAGCACCTCGACAAAGGTTCTCGTCGGATTCAAACTATTGACCAACAAGAAACGTCCGTTTGCCATCGGAAAAAAGGTCGTTGATCAAGCCACTATGAGTGATGAGCTGAAGCAGGCGTGGCTGGCCAATCCCGACCATCGCCTGAACCTTTCTGCAGAGGAATTGCTCAGCTTCCAGGACTTCATGAATCGCAGCAAGAAAAATGCCCACGAGATAAAAACGATGCCCGTGATCATTTTTCAGGGCTTTCAGGATCATCTCGTGAAGCCGGAGGGCACTTATGCCCTATATGAGGCGCTGGCGACGACCGAGAAGGACCTGGTCCTGGTGGGCTCTAAGGAGCATTTGATCTTTGAGGAAGGTCAAGCGCCAAAAGATATCGTAAAGATGCTGGCGGCCTGGTTGGACTGCAGGCTGGAAAGCAAAGCGCACCCTGCGGTGCTCGGTACCACGGCCAAGCCATGATTTGAAACGGGCAGCGGCATATTTGCTGGCTCGCGAATATTGTTAACCGCCGGCGGGGAAGAATAGTATGACCCCGGACTAGAAGTAATCAATGCGCATCGCCTTTTTCATCAACGACGTACAAACGGAGAAGGTCACTTACACGACCAATCAATTGGCCATGGTAGCCATCAATCGCGGGCACGAGGCCTGGGTGATCAGCGCCGAGGATTTCATCTACGACCGCGACGACAAAGTGAAAGCGATCGCCCGCCATGCTCCTAAGAAAATGTACAAGAGCGCCGCTTCATATCTAAATGACTTGCGCGGACCAAGAGCAATTGTCGAGGAGATTGTCGTGGACGATCTTGATGTGCTCCTTTTGCGAAGTGATCCCTCAGATGAAATCGGCAGGCGGGATTGGGCGCAAAGTGTCGGCATCGACTTCGGTCGGGTGGCGATGAAGCATGGCGCCATTGTGCTCAATGATCCGAACGGTCTTGCCAAAGCGCGCAATAAGATGTACTTCCAAACATTTCCTGAGGAAGTTCGACCGCGCACGTTGATCACGCGCAACCGGAAGAAGATAAGAGAATTCGCCAGAGAACTGGGCGACAGAATGGTTTTAAAGCCGCTGCAAGGCTCGGGCGGCAAAGGTGTTTTCCTCGTCACACCACAAGATATGTCCAACCTGAGCCAGATCATCGACTCACTCAGCAAGGAAGGATACATAATCTGCCAGGAGTATCTCCCGGAGGCATCCAAAGGTGACGTTCGTTTATTCATGATGAACGGGCAGCCGCTCAGATATAAAGGCAAGTACGCAGCCTTCCGCCGGCGCGGCGCTGAGGGAGACATGCGCAGCAACGTCCATGCCGGAGGCAGCGTGGAGGCGGCGGTGATTGGCGATGAAGCGCTCGAGCTTTGCAAAATGGTGCGGCCGAAGCTCGTTCAGGACGGGATGTTCCTCGTCGGACTCGACATTGTCGGCAATAAACTGATGGAGATCAACGTCTTCAGCCCAGGCGGTTTGTTGAACGCGCAGCGTTTCGAAGGCGTCAATTTCTCGCAAGCCGTGATCGACGCAGTCGAGCAAAAGGTCGATTACATGAAATTCTATCGGCGCAATTTCTGTAATGTCGAGATGTCGACGTTGTGAAATGAAAGCAAGCGAGCTCGAGCCAGGCCGAATTATTTTCTCTCGTTACAAGATAACCGAGAAGATCGGCAAAGGCGGCATGGGCTCGATTTACAAAGCTGACGACCTGACGCTCTTGCGCCCGGTCATATTGAAAGTCATATCGAAGGGTGCCTCATTCGACAGCACAGCTGTAATGCGTTTTCAAAACGAGGCTCGGGCCTCGAGCCGCCTCAACCATCCCAATATTGCCAAAGTTTTTGATTTTGGCGAATTGGACGGCAATGATCTCTTCCTGGTCATGGAATTTGTGGACGGGAAAACCCTTCAGGCAAGCATAAATGAAAAAGAGCATCTGGAGCTCGTTGAAGTCCTCGAAATCTTCATACAGCTTTGCGATGCTCTGGCGCACGCCCATCAAGAAGGCGTAATTCATCGCGATATAAAACCCAGCAATATCATGTTGAGAAACGATGAGGAGGGTTATTTCCCCGTCTTGCTCGACTTTGGTGTTGCCAAACTGGACGATCTGTATCGCGAGCAGCATTTGACCTCCACCGGGAACATCGTCGGCAGTCCCTTATATATGAGTCCTGAGCAAGCGGGCGGTGGGGCGATCACCGCCGCCTCCGACCAGTATTCGCTCGGCTGCGTTCTCCATGAAGTATTGACAGGCGAGCCGCCCTACGTGGGTGAAACGATTGTGGAAACGCTGGCCATGCATCGCGCTCAGTCCGAGGTAGACCTGTCTGCGCTGAGCGATGATCAGCGACTGGCGCCACTACAGATGGTGCTGGCAAAATTGCTGTGCAAACAGGCGGAGAACCGTTTTTCCAACATGCAAGAAGCCTGCCAGGCTCTAGTTGCGATCTGCGAGTCGTTGAGCAGCGACGAACTTGATTCAGATGCGGCGGCCCCGCCATCAAATGCGGTGCCGGTCACGTTCAGCGATTCTTCGCAAGAAAAATCGCGTCCGCAAACAAAATCATGGCTCAGGCCGGTTATTCCCCTGGCTGCAATTATCGCCGCTTGCCTTGTCGCATCGGCCATTCTTATTCCGCCCAGGCTGCCCCATCAGGCGGTGCAGAGAGCCACATCTATTAACGATACCGAACCCAGCAATGGCGCGATGGAGAATACTTATCTCAAAAAATTGATGGACAGCCACGCATCCAAGCTTAATCTCAGAGCTTGTATGGGCCAGTCCCTGGCACCTCTGAAGGGATATAAAGACGCTCTGGACGTCGACCTTGAGACGAGCGGCGTATCAGATCAAGACATGCGCTATTTGCTCGACTCACCAATCAGAAACCTTTCATTGAAGGGCGATCCAGTAAAGCCTCTAGAAGTCGTTTCGCAGATGAAGGATCTGGAAAATCTCGATCTTGGCGGCTCTGATGTTGACGATGCTTCCATAGCAAGGCTGGTTCGTCTGAAGATGCTTCAGCAGATCTTATTGCAGCGAACCTGCATTACCGATCGTTCAATCAAATATTTGAAGCAGATGCCTAAGTTGCGCACGGTGACACTCGATCTTTCAGAGTCATCTCGAGCGGAACTGCGCAAGAGTCTGCCGCTTTGTCATGTATTGCCGGGCCAGGCTCCGCCTGCAGCGCGACTTTTGAAAGAAGCCGAGAAGCTGACCGGCTCGGGCTCTTATGCCAGAGCCCTGCCTCTGCTCAGGCAGGCTCTCATTGCAGTGGAGCGCGTTCAAGGTCCGGATTCAATCGCAGTCTGCTACATGCTGCAACCTATGGCCACATGTTATGTTCAACTCAAACAGCAGACCGATGCCGAGCGCACGATCGAGCGCGGGCTCGCTATATCGCGTCAGTATGGCGATACGCACATGCAATGCTCGCTTCTTTTAGAAAAGCTGCGCTTGCTCGGCGAACAACGACGCAGTTCAGAAGCTATACTAACAGCCCGGCAGGCTATCTCTCTTTTGCAGAAGTGCGATGTGCCGAACAGCAAGTATCTTTGCATGTGTCTGAGCCATCTCGCCAACCATTTGTTGATCGCCCGCCAACTGCCTGAGTGTATCGACACGTGCAAGCATGCCCTGGCGATTGGCAAAGTCCTCTATGGCGAAGATTCACACGTATATGCCAGCACATTGATCATCTGGGCTGAGGCGGATCGCGAGGCGGGTCGCTATGGAGCGGCAATCACTAAATTCGAGAAAGTGGCTGCCATCGAGGAGAAGCACAAATTGGAAAGAAAGGGCGAAGGTAATGTGCTTTGCGCGGCCTACCTCAAACTCGGCATGTGCCGGCTTGCCGCAAATGAAAATGAGAAGGCTGTCACGGCATTAGAGCAGGGTCTGAGCACTTACCGAGACTACGGTTATGCCGACAAGCGGGCGGAAAGTATGAAAAAGTTACTGGTCGTGGCGCTCGACAGGCTCGGCCGAAAAAATGAAGCAAAAAATTATCAATAGGTCTGATGTAAACTGAATTGAGAAACCAAAACCGTTTCCTCCAGTCGATTGAATCATGAGTTGTGGCAGTGGAACTAGAACCAAATACGATACTGCTGAATCGCTACAAGATTATCGAAAAAATTGCCGTCGGTGGTATGGGTGCCCTGTATAAAGCCGAAGACCAGGTGCTTCTGCGCACGGTAGCCTTGAAACTCATATCGGTTTACTCGTTCCAGCAGGGCAAATATCTGATCAGGTTTCAACAGGAAGCCAAAGCCCTTAGCCGTTTAAACCACCCGAACATAGCCAAGGTTTATGACTTCGGCGAGCTGTCGGCGGCCCAGCCTTTCATCTCAATTGAATATATAGAGGGAACGACGCTGGAGCGCCTGATTGAAAGCGGAGAATGCCAACTAATTTCGAGCGCTGCTCTGCTTGAAATATTCATTCAGATCGCTGATGCACTTGCGCACGCGCATCAGAGCGGCGTTATACACAGAGATATAAAGCCGAGCAACATCATGCTCGAAAAGGAACATGATCTCTACACTCCTGTCCTGGTCGACTTCGGTGTCGCCAAGATTGCCCTTGATAAGGGCGAGGAGCAAGAACTAACCGGGAAAGGGCAGATGATCGGCAGTCCGCTCTATATGAGTCCTGAGCAAGCCGGCGGCGAAGAGGTGACAGCGGCATCCGATCAATACTCCTTCGGCTGCGTTCTCTTCGAGACGCTTACAGGCCAGCCTCCCTTTGCGGCTGAGACCTTGCTCGAGGCAATCACGGCTCGAAGCCGCGATCAGCCTCCTTTGCTTTCATCTGTAAGTGACAAAGACTGGCCCGAGGCGCTGGACGATATTTTCAGCATATTGCTCGATCCGGATCCTGCAGGGCGTTTTTCCTCAATGGCAGAAGTCGGGGAGCAGCTGAAGCAGATTCTCGATTTATTGCCGCAGGAAGGGGATGAATCAGAAGAAAGCAACCCGGTGGTGCCACCGCATATGGTGACACCTCAGCAGTCCGCTCGCCTGTTTAAACCTGCCCTGGCACTACTTCTGGTATCAATCATTTTCGTCATTGGTGTGATTGCCACCCTGAAATGGTCGGGCACAGTGCCGGAAGCCCCAAACCCTGCCAAGCCTGCTTATGATCCTTCCTCCGAGAAATTATCCGAAACCGCTAAGAAGTGCGTGCAGATCTTAATCAATCAGCGAGCCGAAAGGCTCATGCTCAAGAATTTCATCTTGACCGATTCCGACCTGGCCTGTTTCAAGGGCTATAAATATGCCGAGATCGTTGATTTAACCCACGACCCGGTGAGCGATCGTGGGCTCAAGAACTTTTGCGACTCTCCTGTAAATTGGCTGAGCGTCAAGGCGACGCAAGTCAAAACATTCCAGACCCTGCCGCTTCTGCCCAATTTGGAAATGATCGATGCAGGCGAAACCGAGATTGACGATAAATCGCTGGAGAATTTGCTGAGCTTGAAGAGCTTGCGATCGCTCTCCATAAAGAGTACGCCTGTGACCGATCGATCTATAAGGACGATCAAGTCGATACCGACTCTGGAAAGGCTAGACCTCAGGGACACTAAAATTTCCAAAGAAGGTATGAACGAACTACGTCAGAGCATGCCGTTTGTTGAGATGTACGGCGAAGGTCCACCAAGTACGAAGCAGGAATTTTATCGAGCCGGCGAGTTCCTGAGCCAGGGAAAAAAAACCGAAGCGATCGCCAGGACAAAACATGTTATCGCCTTGATCGAAAAGGCGCAGGGAGCTGACTCGCCGGCTCTGCATCAGGCTCTTATGCTTTGGACCAATATCGATTTAGGGATCGGAAAATTCGATGAAGCCCTCAAGATCAGCAATCGCATAACGGCAATAGCGCGAGAGCATGGCAACAAAAAGCACCTCGTCGATGCCTTGCGAAAACGAGCCCAGGTCGAGCAAGCACTTTCAAATCGCAGCGCTGTCATTGCCGATCAAAGAGAAGCGCTCGCGGTCTTGCGGAGCCTCGTCGCTCCAGGCTCATTGAGCCTGGTTGAGCCACTGGGAAGTTTAGGGGCACATTTGGCAGCGGCAGGCGAATACGCGCAGGCCTACCCCCTTCACAAGGAAGCCATCGCCATAGTCGAGGAAAAGGAAGGCAAGGATTCACCGCGCTACGGCGCCTGCCTGGTTACCTGGGCGGAGAGCGAAGAAAGGAGCGGGAACAAGTCTGAGGCGTTGAAAATTAATCAAGAGGCGATCGCCGTTCTTGCCAAATGCGCGAGCATGAGAAACTCAGTGAGCACCAAATTGCTTCATGACAGTCTCATTTTGGCATACTGCCAGGCAGGTCGGTGCGCCGCTTCCGTGGGCAAGAACACTATCGCCATTGCCTATCTTAAGGAAGCGCTGCAACTGGGTAAATTGTACGGTATGAAAAGTTACCTGCAGAAAGATACAAGCGAATGGTTAGCGCGGGAATTAGAGAGATCGGGCTCGGCGAATGAAGCAAAGCAATACAGAAACAAATAGGCGAGCGTGAGTAGAGCATGGAACTGCAGCCCGGTTCTCTCCTGATCGGTAAGTATGTCATCAGTGCCTGCATCGGATCTGGTGGCATGGGAAACCTCTATCGCGCACTGGATCAAACACTCAACCGTCAGGTGGTGCTTAAGTTCCTGGCGCGAAGCCACGAACGCGAGCGTTCCTTTGTTCGCTTTCAAACCGAGGCCAAAGCGCTCAGTCGTTTGACCCATCCAAACATTGCTAAAGTCTATGACTTCGGAGTCCTGGAAGATTCAAGTCCCTACCTCGTGATCGAATACATCGAGGGCATGGACTTGCAGCAGATCATTGATGAGCACTATCGCGAGCAAAACGGTTCGCATTTACGAGATTCCTGGCTCGACCTGTCAGCGTCCAACGCGCTGCAGATTACCATCGATCTTGCAAATGCTCTTCATCACGCTCATCTGGAGGGCGTCATTCATCGAGACATAAAGCCAAGCAATATAATGCTGCGGCCGGATGGCGACGAATACGTACCGGTGCTTCTCGATTTTGGTATTGCCAGAATCAACGATGACGACGATCATCGACTGACGAAACCGGGCGAGATCCTGGGCAGCCCTTTGTATATGAGCCCGGAGCAGGCAGCCGGTATCGAGTGCACAGCTGCATCCGATCAATATTCATTGGCTTGTGTGCTCTACCACATGCTCGTTGGTTCGCCGCCTTTTGTCGGCGACTCGACTTTGCAAACCTTGCAAATGCACAAAAGCCAGGGCATGCCGCCACTCAAAATTGCTCACCTTTGCCAGAGCAACCTGGCTGCCTTAGAGGCAGTGCTTGCCAGAATGTTAGCCAAGAGTCCCATCGATCGCTACGAGGATGCCAGACAAGCGGGCGCCGCACTATATGCGGTGCGGGAGCAAATCATAGAGAGCGAAACGAAGTCGGTCTTGAAGATGCATGGTGAGGACGCGAAGCCTCATGCGAGCCAGGCAAAGAAGTTGTCCGCCAGAACAATGTGCCTGCTTGCCGGCATCATCATTGCCTCCCTTGCCGCTGTCAGTTTAGCAATAAAGCATGCAGCCACCGCCCCGCCTGCGCTCAAAGTTGATCCGAAAAAGGGCGTGGAATCCGACCTCATTTTTACAGGCGAGCCTGCGCGCGAACGCGTCAGGCATCTTGAGAATTTGATGAAGAGTTCGGAAACAACCATTAAGCTCAAAGGACAGAGGTACAGGGATGACGACTTGAAATGCTTGCAAGGCTACACCCTGGCGCACCACGTCGATCTTTCATATAACGATATTACCGATGAGGGCACAAAATACCTCGTAGATATGCCGCTCAGAGACTTGAGTGTAAGCAATACCAACGTAGTTGATCTCTCATACATCGGCCGGATCAAATGTTTATTCGCTCTCAATGTGAGCGGGTGCAAGCTGAAAAATGAGAGTTTCAGAAATTTGAAAAATCTGCATAACTTGCGTTATCTGAGGGTCCAGGACATCCAAGCGACTGCAGAGGATCTGGAGCCTCTCAAGAAACTGGCGACATTGGTGAGCGTGGATGCACAAGACTCGCTCCTTAGCGATGAAGACTTGAGGAAATTCAGCGATGACATGCCCGGATGCTCCTTCAACGGCAGGCCATGCAAACTGCAGTCCTTAAAGGATGAGCAGAAGCAGTTGAGCAAACAGCCTGGCTGCGACAGAGAGGTCGAGCGGCTCGTGAGGAGAATTATGTCCATTATTGAGAAAGCCCAGGGTCTACGGGCACCGGCGCTGGCAGACTCGTATCGCGATCTGGCCTTCATTTGTCATGGACGCAAGCAAAGCTGGCAAGCCAATCAATATTTGGCGCAAGCGGAGAGCATCTCCAGGGAGTATGGCGATCTGCACAGCCTGGCCAGCACTTGTCACTACAAGCACAGTTTTTTGTTTGCGCAGGGATTGATTGAGCCAGCTCTGAAAGCGGCCGACGAAGAGGCAGCACTGCGGGAGTCGATGGGGGATGATGAATCCTTTGATTTTGCCGAGGCATCGACCCGAGCCGGCGGAATGGCAATCCAGTTGCACGATTACGAAGGCGCTCTGCATCGTCTCGCTCGGGCATTACCGATTGCCGAGAGAGGCACGCACGACGAAGCCAATGCCGACCTTTGGTACAACCAGTATGCCATTGCCCTGGAGTATGCAGGCAGCGCCGAACAGGGTTTGAAGCACCAGGAGCGATCCTTGAGTTTCCTCAAAAAAGCAGAGGAAGCCTTCGACAAAGCGCCGGACAATCTGGACCGGCAGCTCAATTTGCGCGATGTGCACGCCGGGATCTCGCAGGCTCTCGAGAATCTCGGGCGTTACGAGGAGTCAGCGGCCGAGCGGCGCATTGCTATTCAATTGGCTCATAGTACGGGAAGCAAGGAGGCGGAGAGGTTGAACCAGCTCGCCCTCGACCGCGTCCTCAAGACTCTTGCTTCAAACAAGCGGTCTGAGTGAATAACTAATCAATGAGGCTTGATCTATTATGGAATAAGCCTGCGAGATGGAGGAGCTTCAACCTCAGTGTGGCCGACGCCTCAGGACTATAATGAAGCCATTCAACTGCCGCAAGCCTGTTTTGCCGAGGCGGAGCTGCGCCGGGCCAGGGTCGAGCTGAACCATCTCGGTCTGCCCCGACCGATGACCGGTGCCTTCGCCAGTGTGTACCGTCTGAGCGCCGGCGTTTCGTCCTGGGCGGTGCGTTGTTTTCTCGAGCAGCGAGACGACACCCAGGAGCGCTATGAAGCGATCGCCAGGGCACTGGCGGGAAAGGGCTTCAGCTTCTTTGCCGACTTTCAGTTCGTCGAGCGCGGCATCAAAATTAAATCGGACTGGTATCCAATTTTGAAAATGGAATGGATTGAAGGTGAAAGCCTCGATCAGTACCTTGATCGCCACGTGGCCACTCCGGCTAAAGTGGTGCAACTTCACAGGCAGTTCCGCGACATGGTCGAACACCTGAGGAGCGCTGGTATCGCCCATGGTGACCTGCAGCACGGCAACATTTTGGTGAGCGATGAAGGGTTGAAGCTGATCGATTACGACGGCATGTTTGTTTCGGAGTTGTCCGGTCGTTCCAGTCATGAAACGGGACATAGAAACTTTCAACACCCGAAGAGAGCCAACCATCACTTCTTCGCTGATCTGGACAATTTCTCGATCTGGGTAATCGATCTTTCTCTGCGGGCCCTTATCGTCGATCCGGACTTATGGAAAACGTTCGAGGGCGGTGATGATTGTCTGCTCTTCCGTCACAAGGACTTCAAAGATCCCGACGGCTCAGCCCTGTTCAACACTCTCATCAGCCACCGATCGAAAGACCTGGCGCAGTCGGCCAGACATTTCAGAGATTTGATCAAACTTAATCCGGCCGCCATTCCTGACTATAAGGCTGACGAGCATCTGATTGCTTCGCTTTGCCACCAGGAGAATCTAGCTACCATAGCAAGAGCCGAGCAGGAAGTGTTTGCCCGTATATCAGGCGAGCCAGCCACGAGCATGGACGGCTGCGGAGTAGTGAGCCAGTCTTTCATCGACTATGATGCCTGGCTGGCATCACAGCTGGTGCAACGCCGAAATGCGGCACGGGCGAAAGACAAGGATTTAAGCCGCTTGAAGCATAAAGCCGGGCGAACCTGGCAGCTGGTTCTTTCAGGCGTCGCGCCGCAGCGCTGGGCGAAAGCCATTGTTTGCCAGGGCAATCGGCACTACGACGAGGGCAATTATGCCGAGGCGGCAAAAAATTATTCAGAAGCGATGAGCATTTTGACGAGCCTGGCCAGGGGCGAGGACAAACTGTTCCAGCTCTTGCCGAACAAAGGCTGGCGCAAGGCCAGCGAGCAGCTCTGCTCGGTTCTGATCCAGCTTGGCTATTGCCATGTCGAGCAAGACCAGCTCGGTATTGCCGCCCATTATTTCAGAGAAGCGCAGCAGCTGGTGCGAGCACACGAGAAGGAAGCGGCCGTGCAGGAGCCTCTCTTGCGCGCCACTCTGCTCCTGGCGGCAACCTATTTCAAAATGGGACAACCGGAGCGAGCCTTTCTTGAACTGTCGCGCAAAAACTCATTGCAAGCCGATTCTATTCAAGGGATCACCAGGGCGGTGAAGAATGAGCGATCCGGTCCGTATGCGCGCAGCGTCACACTGGCTGTAATGATGACCGATCTCGGGCACAACCACTTGGCCAACGATGAGTACGCCGAGGCGTTGTCCGCTTACCGGTCGGCCATAGAGTGTTGCCGCTGGCTCGAGGAAGAGCGACGGGAAGACGCTCAGCTCAATGCCGTGATCACGCGCGCCAGTGCCGGCATTTGCGCCGCCAAAATTGCCCAGAATGACATTGATGAATGCCTGGAGCAGTTCTTAGCGACGGCCGAGTCGCTTGATTCATTGAGGGATCTGGTTCGAGCCGAGTTGAACGGGATTTTGAAAAGCGATTGGAAGTTCGCGGAGTTCATGCGACTTCTCGGTCACCGCTACGGACAAGCGGGCGAGCCGGAAAAGTCAATGCTGGCTTTCACAGCCGGTCTCACCGCTCTGCGTCTGGCAGATGATCACGAGATGCAGCCGATGAGAATCGCTGACTGCCTTCTTGGTTTAGGCAAATCAACCGAAGCGCTTGCCGTTTTGCAAGAGAATCTCCACTGGCCGGAAGGATTCTCGAAGGAATTCGCCGATCACGTCGGCAGCGGCCGCATCAATGATCTATCGCATGCCATCCTGATCTCGACGGTTGTCTACGACGACGAGAGCAGCACTTATCACTATCACTGCATCGACGCCTTGATTGCCGCCTGCCCCGATCGCCAGAGTCTCTCAAAAATACTGATTGCTCTGGAGAGCTCTGCCATGGTCCGGACGCCGTCTTATCATCGAGTCCTCCTCGATTTTGCTCGCCAGCTCAGGCGAGCCCAAAAATTCGATCATTCAAAAGTGGTTTATGCCGCCGCCTTGCGTTCTCTCAAATCGGGCGAAGCCATCACATCCAGTGGCAGCGCCGTCATGGAATGCTTACTGGCGGTGGGCGACCTCGATCTGGCTGCCGAGCTGATGATTGATGGGGGCAAGATGGAGGAGATGGTGCGCACCATGATCAATGTCATGGTCGGTCAAAACAATTACAATAATGACTCACTGACCAATCTCATGATCAGAGTGGTCGATAAGCTGCTCAGCATGCCGGCAGCCTCCGTGACGGAAGAAGAGATCAAACAAGCAATCGAGCTTCTGGCCTGGTGCGCCGGCGAAGAAAATGAACTCGTCCTTGAGGTCAAGGAGCGCGTCAGCATCTGGTTGAAAGGCAGGGAGCTCGCCTATGCGCACAGCCTGGTCGAGCAGGGAAAATTCAGCAGCGCCATTGCCATCTTCAAGAAATACGGAGGAGCCGACGCCCGAGAGGTTGTCTCCGCTGAAGAGTTGTGGGTGATGCGTTATTTGTCCGCATCCCTGATCGACGGCGACCGCGGTTACGTCAGTGCAGCCGACGGCTATGCCTTCGGCTGCGCAGTCGAGGTCCTCCGGTCATTAGTGGAGCGGCGCTGCCTTACTCCTGCTTTTGCCATGCAGGTGGCCGAGCTGATCAAGGCATCGCGAGCCGCCGGAGCCGATCGCCATATCGACAGTCTCTGCAAGCTTTTCGCCTCACAAGGAGAGGAATTTGCCCCGGCCGTCTCCGTGCTCGAGAAGTGCATGAACAAGAGCGGCAAAACGAAACTGATCTGCCCTGAACTGCTGAGCGCGCAGGAAATCGGCGACGCGGTGATGGAGAGGGATGAGGCGGACCAGGATAAAATCGACAAGATCTTTTTTCTCATCGAAGAGGAGCATTACACAGAGGCGATGCAGCAACTGGACAAACTGAGCCAAGAAACATGCGATTCCGGCGCTCTGTCTGAACTGATTATATTGAAGGGCTACTGCCGTTTTCTTAATCAAGATGAGACGGCGGCTCTGCAGGCATGGAGCGATGCATTGCGCATGTCCAGATCAGATGCTGACACCACAGACAGTGGCAGGCGCGCCGCTGCCGCCGCCAAGGCGGCCCTGTGCATCAGCCTCAAATACCAGCGGCAGCTCGACAAATCGGCTTGCTTGAGAAAGCTGGCTAATCCGGCGATCAGCCAGCGGGAGCTGTGCAAAATCGCCACGCAAATCGTAGGCAAGAATCTGAATGAAGCGGATAGTCTCACTGATGTTCTTGCCAAATCTCTGCTCGATCAAGCCACCAGACTTGATACCGTAGTGCCGCGCTCGGTGACTCGCGACATTTATAAAGCGGCCTTTTTAGTGTTCGGCCTGATGAACAGAAACTGCCGGCTCGAGGTCGTCGAATGCCTGGACGCTCTGGGGAAGAGCAAGGCAGCCTCCCTGGTTCTCTCACTCTATATTAATGATACAGGCGTCGATAGCGCCGTTTTAGAGCTAATGAACAAGATAGGCAAACGCCATGCGCGCTCGAAAAAGCTAAGCAGATTGATCGAGCTTTACGAATCCGCCGGCGTCAGCTTCCAGAGCATAGCCGAAGAGGCGATATCGCAGCATTGCACCAGCACAATCTCAAAGGTCCTCTCAGGCGATGCACCGAAGCGAATGCCGGGCGAGTTGCGTCAAGATCTGAGCCATCTGTTCAACCAGGGCGTGCTCTCCGCGGCGCTGGGTGCCCGGCTTTCCACCGCCATCGAGGAAGGCATAAATGCGATGGAGTCAAGCGAAAACAAGGAGCGCTATAAAAATGATTTGCTCGGCATCGCCCGCATCATCGAAAGACTGGATCCGCAATATGGCACCACAATCAGTGGCATACTGGAGAGCTTGAGCAGTGCTGCAAAGGAAGAGCCGCATGCCGAGGCTGTTGAAACCGAATTGTTTTCTTTAGCCGATTGATTTACGGCGGCGCCTCAATGCGCCAGCCCAATTGATCGAGAGCTTCGCGCAAAGTAACCTGATTGCGGCAGCAATAGTGCAGGGCAATTATAGCCAGTTCGATCTTGCACTTGCCGCTTTCAACCATTCTCTGGCATTGAGCGGCGGCATGGAGTGTTTGCTCGGTAATTTTGCCGCTGTCGAGGAGGAAACGCGTCACCTCCGAACCGTGACTGCCGAGCAGTTGCAGGGCCTGGCGATGTTCGAACTGATTGATCAAATCGGATTCCTTCAACAGATTCAGAACATCCGCCAGGTCGGTTTTCTCGCTTTCGCTGCTTCCTTGCCTGAGAGTCAAAAAATTTCCCGATTCGGTTTGCCGGCTGATCCATTGATCATCGAGGTTTATCTCATCAACCGACAAAAGGTGCTCGAGCGCCTGAGCCACCTCTTTGGCGGTCTGGAAGCGATTGCCCGGCTCCTTCTCGAGGCAGCGCAGAATCACCGATTCGACCTGAATCGGCACGCCGAGATCGGCGCAGACTTCCTTGAAAGCTTTAGGAGCTGCCGTGACCTGAAGCTGCATGGTCGACAGCGCGTTCGGTCCGTAGAACGGCCTGATGCCGCTTATTGCCTCGTACATCACACAACCCAGTGAGTAAATGTCGGAGCGCGCATCGAGATCTTTGCCTGTGCATTGCTCTGGGCTCATGTAAAACGGGCTGCCAAAAACATCGCCCGTCTGGGTCAGCTTTTCAATCGCCCGACCATCGGCCCGCACTATTTGCGCGATGCCGAAGTCGACCAGCTTGACGAAGTCATTATTCTTGTCGACTCTGACAAGCATGATGTTGGTCGGTTTCACGTCTCGATGTATAACCCGGTTGACATGTGCGTGGTGAAGGGCCGAGCAGGTCTGGATGAATATCTGGAGGAAACGGCGCACCTCCAGCGGTCCGTCGAGCTTGATCTTCTTGTGGAGAACCTCACCCTCGAGATACTCCATGGCAATGTAGGGCAGACCTTCCTCCGAGAAGCCATAATCATGGACCATCAACAAGTTTGGGTGGCGCAAGTGAATGGTCGCTTTCGCCTCGCGATCAAAGCGTTTCTTGGCGTGCTCATCCTCTACCAGATGCGGATGCAGTACCTTCAAGGCAACAACGCGATTGTGCTCGACATCGCAAGCCTGATAGACGCGTCCCATGCCACCATGGCCGATTTGAAACATGACTCTGTAGCGCCTGGCGAATAATTCTTCCTCATCAAGCCGCCGGTACGCCTGTGCATCCCTGAAGAGCGGGCTCGGCTCCAGCACTGGATCTTGATGCCTGTTGCTCACTTGATTGACTTGCATACCCTGAAGCGGGGGCAATCGTTTCATCACCAGGCGATATATTTCGGCTGGATTTTCAGTAGTGACGCTCCAGAAAATCTCTCCGGATTCCTCGCCGGTTGATAGTTCCCAGGTCGGCTCACCAAGCGGACCTTCGGCATAGTTAACGCAGAGCATGAATGTTTCACAACCTGATTGCCAGCGCAGAATTTGCACCTGAGGCGATGTTTGCGCCGCCCTTTCCATGAGAAAGGAGATGTCCGACTTGGAAGGCGGATTGGCACTGACCGGCTCCGGCTGTCTGCCTTTTGGTCTGGAGAATCGGTCCTGTAGCGCCATTTGAATTCCTCAATCGAGATTCAATGTTGCCTGCTTCTCGGTGGTCCAACCAAGCTCCTCCAGTGCTTCCTCGAGACTTATGCGCATGCGCTGGCAATAATGCAGAGCGATTATCGCTTTCTCCACTTTGAGGATCTGCCGCTCGATCAATGACTGACACTGTACCGCCGAGTGCAGCGTCTTATTGTCGATGACGCCGTTCGATACAAACTGTTGACCCAGCTCGCTCCTTTTAGCGTCATCAAGCAAAGATGCCTTGTGGAACTCGCTGTCGCTGATCAAACCGGCCTGGCGTAACAGTTTCACTACAGAAAGAAAGTTCGCCGGCTGTTCTTTGCCCGTGTTCGGCGATATAGCATAGAACGTTCCGGAGCGTGTCTGCTTGGTGATGTAATCTTCCTCTTGCTCATCCTGGCTGGATAGCTTTTGCAAATCAAGGCTGAGATGTTGAGCGGTCTGATACCGCATATGGGGCTCTTTCTCGAGACACTTCATAACGATCGTCTCGAGCGTAGGCGGCACCGAGCTGTCCGGTCGGGCCAGTGCAAAGGCGGTCGGTTTCACATTTACATGCATGTAAATTGTCTTGTAGGCGTTGTCACCTTCAAAAGGTCGCTTGCCTGTGATCGCTTGATACATAACGCAGCCGAGCGAATAAATATCAGATCGCGCATCAAGCGTTCCGCCTTTGCATTGCTCCGGACTCATGTAGTAAGGGCTGCCGAAAACATCGCCTGTCTGAGTCAGTTTCTGAGGGGTCTCCTCGCCATGAGGCTCGATTTTGGCGATGCCGAAGTCGAGCAGTTTAACCAGCTCGACATTGTTGGTCTTGACCAACATGATATTGCTCGGTTTGACATCGCGGTGGATGACGCCGCGAATGTGAGCGTGCGAGAGAGCCGAGCAGACCTGGTAAAAGATGGTCAGGAAATAAGTCAGCTTCAGCTTTTGCTGATCGCGAAGCAATTGCTCGAGGCTTTGCCCGGCAATATACTCCATCACCATGAAAGGCAGCCCCTCGTTAGTGAAACCGTAGTCGTAAACCCCGACTATATTCTGATGCCCGAGTGCCATGGTCGCCTTGAATTCTTGCTCGAAGCGCTTTTCCGGTTTCTTCTTTCTGACGCGGTTCTCCGAAATCAAGTGAGGATGCAGCACTTTGACAGCCACGAGCCGGTCTTGTTTCTTGTCTTGCGCCTTGTAGACCCGACTCATGCCGCCGCAACCGATCTCGTCGATCACTTCGTAGCGATTGAGAAAAATCTGACCGGACGAGCCGCAGGCGCCGTGATTGGAGGTGGCTTCGGCGCCTCCCTGCTGGAGGTGCTCTTCATCGGTGTCAATAAGCGGCTTGCTCGGTCGCTGCGAGGGGTTGCGAGCCCGCCTGAGAAGCAGGTTGTATATCTGCTCCGGGTTTTCCGTAGAAATGCTCCAAAATACCGTGGGCGGCTCCTCATCATCCGTGCTCAGCACCCACATCGGCTCGGAATCTTTGGTCAGACAGGTGACGGTAAGCAAATAGCGCGAGCCGTCAGCCAGAGAGAACCTGACCAGCTGGGAGTGAGGTGGGGATTCCGCAGCCGACGACATCAGACTGGCCAGGTGCGAACGACCTGGAGGAGATTGAAGTCCTGCCTCTATACTCTTTTCGGGCTCACCTGTATCCGGCGATTGTCCAGACATGCGCTTTGATGAAATCTCACCTGTAAATTGAGCTACTAAATGATCCGCCCTTACTAGAAACCTCTTACCCAGTGGCAATATATTCTTCTCTTTATGATGAGGAGTTGGAGATCTAATATGAAAGCTGGACGTTTTCACCGCCTTGAGGATGATTATAGGAAGGCGAGCGTCTGGTAAACTCCCATTCGGGTTCATCTCTCAATTATGCATCGCTAAAATCTTATGGAAATACCACATCAGGGTTATTCATCAGACCTGATAGACAGGCGCCTGATTTATCCCTTGTCGGCAACAATCAGCTGAGGCAAATGGCAAGAGAGTCCTTAACAGCGAGCTGCCTGGATGGCATCGTCTTGCTTATATCGCTGACTCTAAGCGCCTCTCTTCTTTCTGCTCCTGCAGAGGGCGCCAGACAGGTCGATTTGCCGGCGAAGAGCTCTCGGCTCAGAGAGCTTCTTCAGGACGGTCAGGCACATCTGGACGCCAAACGTTTGCCTGAGGCCAGGAGGGATTTCGAGGAGGCGGTACGGCTGGCACCCAAGAGCGCGCTGGCTCACTTCCGGCTGGCACGAGCATTAAACGATTCCGGCGATATCGAGGCTGCCCTGGCTCACTATAAGGACGCCTTGAAATTGCAGCCGCATATACCTGCCACCAAATACAATATCGCCGATTGCTACCAGTCACTGGGGCGAATCAGCGAGGCGAGGTCGGCATTCGAGCAATTCATCAAAGAGGAGCCCGGCAGTCCTTTGCTGAAACTGGCCGGCGCCAGACTGAACGCTCTCAAGCGAGTCAGCATGGTCGAGAAGCTCGACGAGTCCGGCTCAGCCGATTACTTCGCAGCGGTGATCAAGGCAGCCGGGCGGCAGATCTGGCCGGGTAAGTGCCTGCCTCTAAAAGTTTACATAAGCGATGGAAAAAACATCGATGATTTCCCCTTGCAGTTCAGAAGCATTGCCGTGCAAGCACTGGATGACTGGATGGCGGCCAGCAACGGTCATTTGTCTTATGAGCTTTGCAAAAACAAGAAGGACGCCGCCATTGTCCTTGATTGGAGCGACGATCCGCTCAGTCTCAGGCAAGGTGCAAGCGGGGCTGAGGATGGGCACGCTCATGTACAGTGGCTGGAGAGCAATGATGCCAGCGAGGCTAAAGAGCTCGTGCATGCCGATATTGTCATACTGGTTCGAAGCATGAGCGACAAGAAATTCTTCTCCGCGCCGGAGATGAAGAAAATCCTGCTCCATGAGATAGGGCATGCCCTGGGGATTGCCGGTCATTCGGCAAACAACCACGACGTTATGTTTTTTGGCCGGGCTCCGACCGTCGGCGGTGCTTTATCCGATCGCGATAAGCGCACCATTCAAAAACTGTATGAAGGGGCATCAAGCCGGACATCGGGCGCCGAGCATGAAGGAGAGGCTGCCGGCAAGAGGGACGAACGTGACCAGCATTGATGCAATGGCCCGAGAAGCAAAATTGGAAGAGAAACTGATGAGCAAAGTTTCTCTTCGTTTGATTCCCTTCATGCTGGTACTATATGTGATATCATACCTCGATCGCATCAATATATCATTTGCCGCGTTGCAGATGAATCACGATCTGGGCCTCTCCGATGCCGCCTTCGGTTTCGGAGGCGGTATCTTCTTCTTAGGTTATTGCATTTTCGGCATTCCCAGCAATCTGGTCATCCAGCGCTTCGGTCCCAGGCGATGGGTTTCGGCCATCATGGTTGCCTGGGGATTAATGACCATCAGCTTCTGCTGCGTGAAATCGGCTCCGCAGTTCTGGGTGCTGCGTTTTTTCCTCGGGGTGGCCGAGGCCGGATTTTTTCCCGGCATGATTCTCTATCTCACCTACTGGTATCCAGGCAGATATTATGGACTGGCTGTGGCACGCTTCATGCTGGCCATTCCGGTGGCCGGACTTTTGGGCAGCGGAACGGCAGCGGCGGCGCTGTCGATGCAGGGTATATATGGGCTGGCCGGCTGGATGTGGTTGTTTGTCGTTACCGGAATTCCGGCAATCCTGTTTGGTCTTCTGGTCTGGTTTACTCTCCCGGACGGGCCGCACCAGGCGCGGTGGCTATCAAAGGAAGAGCATGAGCGACTCGACGGCATGCTCGGCACTGCCCGCGATACCAGCAGCGGCGCTGGAACGGCGGCGTTGAAAGATGGTTTCATCGCCGCCGTCGAGGATCTCGCCGTGTGGCGATGTGCTCTTTTATATTTCACGCTGACAGTGAGCATGTATGGATTTCAACTCTGGTTGCCGCAAATCATAAAAGCATTCGGCAGCACATCAGACCGGACCACGGCATTGCTGTCATCCATACCGGCGCTGTTTCAAGCTATGGGTATGCTGATCGTCGCCAGGAATTCGGATCGAACCGGTGAGCGCCCCTTTCACTTGGCATTTGCCTCCTCGTGCACTTGCCTGGGTTTGCTCGTCTCTCGCCTCAGCACTATACCCTGGATGGAGTTCGCCGGTCTTTGCCTGGCAGCCTTCGGCATCTGGGGATCGGCCGGGCCGTTTTGGGCGCTGGCGAACAATTCACTCAAACGCGAATCGCAAGCCACCGGCATTGCCATAATAAATTCAGTAGGGAACCTTGGTGGTTTTGCCGGGCCATGGATTGTCGGCTTATTCAAAAGCTCATCGGCTGGATTTGGCGAGTCGCTGATAGCGCTGGCAGTGGCATCTCTCCTCTCCATGGCGCTGGCGCTCACTGCGCGAAAGAGGCGCTGAAAGGGGTATAATTATTCCCTTGTTTCAGCCAACGATAAAGGCAAAAGCCTGATTGGAAATTGACATGAGTAAAGCGGCACGTCTCACCGTATGTGATACCAACGAAAGTGCATACCATCATTGGACCAAAGTCAACTTGCGCTACGGAGACACGGATCGCCAGGGACATATCAACAATGCCGTATTCTGCACGCTCTATGAATCAGGCAGAGTTTCATTTCTCTTCGAGGGGGAGGGCGGCATTGCCGGTGACAAGTTGAGTTTCGTCATCGTGAAACTGACTCTTGATTTTCTAGAGGAAATGAATTTCCCAGGTGTGGCAGAGGTGGGCTCGAAGATCTTAAGGGTAGGGACTTCCTCTTTCACTGTCGGCCAGGCAATATTTAAGGACGGCTTGTGTTGCTCTACCTCCGAGTCGGTAATCGTCATGATCGATGATTCGACAAAACGCTCGGCTCCATTGACTGACGCGGTAAGAGCGCGACTCGAGAGTGTGAACCGTCCTGGTTGATGC
>JAJPJO010000374.1 GCA_021324135.1 Pseudomonadota bacterium | reverse complement strand
TTTCCAGCCGCGTTGGCATCAGGCAGGGATCCGCAAAGGGCGCGCGATCTGAAAACCAGATTGCCGAAGAAGCTCAGGTGAAGCTCATCTATGGAGGCAATGCTTATGCGCCTCAGACCTGATTGAATGTAAGGCTGGCGCGACTGCTTATCATCAAGAGTCGAGGCACCGGTTTCACTGCTCTCGATCGGCTCGGCTTTGTCGCTGGCAGCCTCCTCCGGGAAGTCGACAAGCTCCAGCCATTTAAAATAGGACAACAGCGGCCGCCCGTTTAAAACAGGAATGAAGAAACGGCAACAGCGCTCGCTTTCAAGCATCGTAATTCCGAGATGGGCGATTACCAGCACCAGGATAACGATGGCAATTCCATAGCCGCTCAGGTCTTGAGCAAACCAGAAGTCGCTTCCCCAGAAAACTATGAAGATGGCGTATCCAAAGAGCGGATAGGCAAATTTTATAAGCGTGTATGCCCGATGCGCAGGTGATGTCTTGATGCTGTGCAATGTCTTTCCGCTCATGAATTCCACGTCAGTAAATATTCCCGTAACTCGGACAGCTTCAAATCAACAAAAGAGGTTGGCGGATTTCAATGCCGGTATAGTTAGGTCGGTGAAACGGGCATAGATAAATGTAGCCTTGCATATTGGCTTTATTCTTATGGTTGAAACGGTGGACTTTAGCAAACAACTCCGGAAACTATCGGGTAACTCGACAGTATGGCACTGATCAAAAAAGAAATAGGCGAGTTGTTGGTTGATCACGGACTGATAACTCAAGATGAGCTTAAGCTCGTGCAACAAGAAAGGCTCAAAACCGGCGAGCCAATCTCGCTCATCCTTTCGCGCCTGGGTCTGGCCAATGAGAAGCATTTGAAAAACGCACTGGAGCTGCAGTTCGGTGTCAATTACATTTCGCTGAGTAAAATCGAGCCCAACGGACCGTGCCTCGAACTGTTGCCGGAGAAAGTCATGCGCCAGCACCAGGTGGTGCCCATTTCCAAGGACGACGGCAAGCTCACCATCGCCATGGTCAATCCGAACAATCTTCTGGCACTGGATGACATCAAGTATCGGCTGAAAGGCATCGCCGTTCAACCCGTGGTCTGCACCGAGGACGATTTCCAGCACTTTATGGAAACGGTCTATGCCAGACGGCAAGACGAGCTCACTGAAGAGATGGCTGCGGCTCAGGACGAAACCTTCATCGAATCTGAAGTCGATCTCTCCGACATTGCCATTATGCAAGACTCTCAGGAGGAGGTAAACGATCTCGACCTGGCAAGACAGGCTCAGGATGCACCAATCGTTCAACTGGCCAACCAGGTGCTCGCCAAAGCGATCAAGAGGCAATGTTCCGACATCCACGTCGAGCCGCAAGACAAGAGCGTTCTCGTGCGCTATCGATTGGACGGCGTTCTCTTCGTCGATCGAAACCTTCCCAAAGCGATTCAGCCGGCGCTGGTTTCACGCTATAAAATCATGGCTGATCTGGACATCGCCGAGCGGCGCCTTCCGCAAGACGGCAGAATTAGAGTGCGTTTCTCCGGTAAAGATGTCGATTTCCGCGTCTCGACCATACCCACCAAACACGGCGAAAAGGTGGTCATGCGTCAGTTGGACAAATCGAACACTCACTGGGGCCTGCACTACCTCATGTCTGAAGACGCCGCTCTCAATGTCTTTCGCGACATGATCGTCAAACCCTACGGCATCATCTTCGTCACCGGTCCGACTGGCTCCGGTAAAACGACCACGCTCTATTCGGCGCTCTCCGAGCGCAACACAGCCGAGGTGAATATATGCACGGCCGAGGATCCGATTGAATATGAAATGCAAGGCATAACGCAGGTGCAAGTCTTGCGGGAGAAGGGCTTGGATTTCGCCAAAATATTGAGACACTTCTTGCGCCAGGACCCGGACATCATACTGGTTGGAGAAACCCGGGACCGGGAAACGGCAAAAATCGCCGTCGAGGCGGCACTCACAGGTCACCTGGTCTTCACCACCTTGCACACGAACGATGCGCCCGGAGCAATCACCCGTTTGGCCGAAATGGAAGTGGACCCATATCTGGTGGCATCGGCCACCATTGGCGTCGTCGCCCAGCGGCTTGTCCGAAGAGTTTGCGAGGAGTGCGCCGAGAGCTATCTTCCTGATGCCAGCACGTTGCGCTATCTGGGACTGCTGGATAAAGCCCAGGAGCACCTGGCTGAATCAACCATTCAATACTACAAGCTGCAAGTCGATGAAAACGGCTGGCCGGTCTTCAGGCGCGGTGTCGGCTGCGATACGTGCAACCATACCGGCTACAAAGGACGCGTAGGCGTCTTCGAGCTCATGCGCATGAATGACGAGATTCGCGAATTGATTTGCAAGGGTGCCACCACGGCCATGATCCGGCTGGCTGCCAAACAGTCGGGTATGGTGACCCTCAAGGACTACAGTGTTCGCCTGGTCGGTCAAGGATTGACGACGGCCGATGAGGTGGTGCGCGTCACTTTGTCTGATACCACCGGTGATGACAAACTTTGCAGCAAATGCCGCAATCCGATTAGCGACGACTTCATCATCTGCCCCTTCTGCCAGCATGAGCTCAAGCATTCATGCCGGCGTTGCGGAACCTTGCAGCAAGAGGACTGGGGAAGCTGTCCGAAGTGCGGTTTGAACAAGATCGAGGAAGCAAACGAAAGCACCTGTCAATCCTGCCATGCCGAGATCATGGGTGAGTGGCGCGAGTGCCCGTACTGCCTCAGACCTAAGCCTCCGCGAGCCGAACTCTTTGTCGCGGACCAGCGCCAGATGCAAACCGATGCCGATGAAGGCGACTGGTCGGGAATGGAAGTCGAGCAAGATTGGCATGTTGATCAGTTGACTCAGGTCGAGGAAAACGGGCTTGGCGAGGAAAACGGGCTTGGCGATGAAAACCGCCTTGGCGATGAAAATGGATCGGCAAGCGACAGCAGCTCTGCCACCGATATTGCTTCTCTGGCCGAGGAAGGAGCAGTGGAAAAGCGTGATGATGAGCCGGCCGCTCAGCCCGGGCACGGTCATTCGCGGAAGAAGAAGCGCAACCGTCGCTGATACCATGGTTTTTGGAGCACTGAAAGGAGCAAGCCATGAACATTGAGTTGCAAGAACTTATGCAGCTCGTCCTCGACAGAGCGGCATCCGATTTACATCTCAAAGCGGGCCAGCCTCCGATTATTCGCGTCTCGGGAAAACTCGAGCGCACCGGCTTGCCCGTTTTGTCGGACAAGGATGTCGAAGGATTGATTCTCTCGATCATCTCCGTTGCGCAGAAGGAGAAGCTGGATCAGCTCTACGAGCTCGATTTCAGCTTCGGGCTGGAGGGTCTCGGCCGTTTTCGCGCCAATATATATCGCAACCGCGGATCGCTCTCGGCCGCTTTCCGGATCGTCAGCTCGACGATCCCAAGTATGGCCGATCTGGCTCTGCCGTTAATTTGTCAAACGTTGTGCGAAACGCCGCGCGGTCTTATTCTGGTCACTGGACCGACTGGCTCCGGCAAGTCGACAACGCTGGCATCCATGATCGATCACATCAATGAAACCAGGGCTCAACATATTTTGACGGTCGAAGATCCGATTGAATATTTGCATGATGACAAAATGTCGGTAATCAGCCAGCGCGAACTCGGCAGTGACACCAGAAGTTTTGCCAATGCTCTGAGAGCGGCTCTTAGAGAGGATCCCGACGTTATACTCGTCGGTGAAATGCGCGATCTCGAGACCATTCACCTGGCATTGACGGCGGCGGAAACCGGACACCTTGTCCTGAGCACGGTCCACACCAGCTCGGCCGCCCAGACGGTCGATCGAATCGTCGATGCATTTCCGCACGATCAACAGCAGCAAATCAGGATCATGCTTTCAAACAGCCTGGTGGCAGTGGTTTCACAAACCCTGGTACCGCGGCTGGAGGCAGTCGCCGGCGGCAGTCCGATTACAAAAGGGCGGATCATGGCTTCGGAGGTTCTGGTAAACACGCCTGCGGTAGCTAATTTGATTAGAGAGTCAAAAAACTCGCAGCTCTACGCCACCATGCAGATGGGCTCGAAACAGGGCATGCAAACGCTGGAGCAGAGCCTGGCCAATCTCGTAAAGGCTGGTGTGATCAGCTTCGAAGAAGCGTGCGGCAAGTCGTCGCGAATTGAAGACTTGAAGCAACTCCTGCCCATTGAGAAGGCGGTGGCAGCCGCTTCTCCATCACCCGAGCCGCCGACGGAGCGGCGATCGATCTTCGGCCGATTTCAAAATTAAGAGCGAGCTAAAGGACTCGTCAGGTAGAAGCAGTGATGCAATACATATACAAGGTGAAGGACAATCAGGGCAAGATCAGCCAGGCCACGGCGCAAGCTGAATCGGCTAGCGTTCTGCGCACCCGTCTTGTCGCCCGCGGTCTTGATGTGATTGAAATCAAGGAGCAGAATCTGCTCAATATGGATATCGGACCCTATCTCGGTTCGTTCGCATCTATCCTGGAGCGCGTCACCTTGAAGGACATGGTGGTTTTCTCGCGCCAGTTCTCCGCCATGGTCGGCTCGGGCGTAGCCATGTTGCGAACCCTCTCGATCATCGTCGAGCAATGTCCGAACAAAAAGTTGCGGCGAGCCCTCGATGAGATTCGTCGAGGCGTTGAATCAGGTATGGCCCTGTCCGAGGCGATGGCGCGCCAACCTCATGTCTTCGATCGGCTCTATGTATCAATCGTCAAGGCTGGTGAAACCGGCGGTATCCTGGCTGATGTTTTGAAGCGACTGGCGGACTACATCGAGTACAGGGAGAAACTGAACCAGAAAGTGCGCGCCGCTATGGTTTACCCGACGGTGGTTTTATTAATCGCCATCGGCGTTTTCTGGGCAATGTTGACTTTTGTTTTGCCTATATTTGAAAATTTGTTCAAACAGATCGGCGGCGAACTGCCGCTCTACACGCAGTTTCTAATCGCCCTCTCGGAAGCCGTACGCTCCGTCTGGATGGTGCTTTTTCTGCTCCTTTGCGGCGCGGCTGGTTATGCCCTGAGGCGCTATTACCGAACCGAGATTGGGCGACTGCACATCGACGGTTTCCGCCTGGGCTTGCCTCTCTTTGGTGATTTAATCAAGAAGGTTGCCATCGCGCGTTTCAGCCGCACATTCGGCACCTTGATACGCGCCGGCGTTCCCATGCTCAATGCACTCGAGGTGGTTAAGGACACCGCCGGTAATGCGGTGGTGGCAAAAGCAGTCGAGAACATTTATGAAGAGGTACGCCAGGGCGGCACAATCTCAAGACCGATGGCGAAGAACCCTATCTTCCCGCCCATGGTCACCCAGATGGTTGCCGTCGGCGAAGAAACCGGACGGCTCGACGACATGCTCTCCAAAGTGGCCGATTTTTACGACATGGAGGTGGAAAATTCCGTCGAGCAATTGACTTCCCTGCTCGAGCCTTTAATGGTAGTCGGCATCGGCGCCATCGTCGGCTCGGTGGTCATCGGCATGTACCTGCCTATATTCACTGTGATCAACCAGCTGAAGTAGGATGTGTTGCATCAGTCCCGCGCAGGGATGATTGAGTGACGACCGGGTCGTGAACATGGTGGTTTCCGGGGCAGAGCGCGCGTAAAGGGAAGCTCTTAGACATTTTAGAGCAAGCATCATCAGCTTTTGGGTACAAAAAATTCACGCAATTGCATTTCAATTTTAGAAGTCTGCAAATCTCGTTATAGAAGCCAATTGTCTCGATGGCATAGCCCCTGTTACATTGACAATTAAATGACAAACTCCTCCAGGCAATCGTCAATCAGGTGGCGCCATGCATTAATCGGCATGGTCTTAATAACGGCGATGGGTACGGTCTTTGGCTATGGCATGACGCTTCTTCAAAGCTGGAATGCCCTTTGTGAATTTCAAAGAATCGGACATATTCCGGGACGTGAGATGGAGGCTGCAGCCTGCCTTGATAAAGCCAGACGATGCGGCGCAACGCTATTGACTTTGCTTGATTGTATATCCCAATTTGTGGACGATGATTCCATAAAGGAAATGCAATCGGCTGTCAGCCCGGATTTCGTTTATGCTCTAAATCCTCCGCGAGAGGCGCCAAATCTCAATGCTGGTGAAGTGGTCAGTAACCAGTCGGCATACGAGCAGGAACTGATCGCGTACCGAAAAGCAGGCGATAAAAGTTATAGGGAACAAATTGAATGTCTTTGGACATTGCAGCACTGGAATGAAATGAAAAATGCCTGCACAAAATATATTGAGAAATTTCCAAACGACGCATCTCTTTGGTCAGACAGGGCAGCTGCATGGCAGAATCTGCATGAAAACCCTAAAGCAATAGCGGATTACAAAAAAGCGATCGAGATAGCCACAGCCCAAGGAGACACACAGACTGAAGGCAATGCACACGTGCATCTAGGCTCGATTTATGATGATAATGGCAACTATCGCCTGGCGTTTGATGAATGGCAAACCGCAAAGCGGTTAGGCGTGATTTTTAGCGTACGAGCAACGAACGGCAAGACTTTTAGCTCACCTTGATCTGCAGATGCCTGGCATGAAAGCACCATCGGTGGTGGCAACAAAATAACGGGCAGCACAATAATTGATGTTAGGACTATAACTACCTGCGGTGCGCCCGTCTAATCTCAGACTAGCTCCTCTGAAATGACAGGAATTCCCAGCGGGATCAGGGTAAATACTGATGCTTGGCTGGCGAAATAGAACTGGTCGGTACGCTCGTTTGCAGATAGGATAATGCTGATCGGCCAACTTAAAGGCAAGAAATAATTGGTCAGAGGTGTGCAATGAGCCGGTACATAGGAATTTTTATGTATTGCTTGTTGATCTGCGCGATCCCCCCTGGTTCTGCTACAAGCAATGATCCCGCGTGCGAGGAGCAGATGCTCTGTGAGCTAAGACGTTTAGAAGACAGGCATCTAACTGGTTCCATAAGCTACCCTTATTCGTTGTTGAATCTGGGAAAAATTTACTATGGCAAGAAGGATTTTGCAGAAGCGAAGGTCTACTTCGATCGCGCGCTGGCATCGGCAAAAAGTGCCGATATCCCGGAAGAGTCAGTGGCTGAAGCAATGGATACTGTCGCTGCGTTCTCGATCACACAAGGTGATAAGACTTTGGCAGAACGCATGTTTAATGAAAGTATTGCCATCCGAAATGCGGGTATCGCCGCATGCTACGGCAAGAGTACTCTCGCCGTCCGAAATGCAGCAAGTATGTACCAATACTATAGCGAAAGTACTCTTGGTATTGCCGAGCCCTTACGGTCTTACGGAGTGTTCCTAATGGAGGCAAATCGGGCGGACGAAGCAGAAAACATCTGGAAGACCGAGATGGCTTTCCTAAAGAACAAACTTGTCCATAAACGAGCATTGGCAGCCTTCATCGCCGAATATTCCAAATATGAAGAACTGGTTGGACACGCCAAGCTTGCCAGGCAGCTAAAGGAGGAGAGTGCCACCATATACGAAGACACGAGGACAAAGGAGCGCAAGGCTTTGGAAGCACGATTGGCAATTATGCTTCAGTCGGATCCTGTTAAGGAAACTGCATGGGCGGCACGAGATGTGGCTGCGATGTATTCATGGAATCACAGATTCGATGATGCTGTTAAATTTCAGCGTAAGTACGTTGAGTTGTGTCGGGTCGTAAAGTATGTCGAGCCTGAATTGCCAGGCGCTTATGAAACTCTGGGAAATTACCTGCAGGCTGATCGGCAGATCGATCAAGCAAAGATCGCTTATAGAAAAGCCGTTCAACTTTACAGCAAAAAAGCAAAAGAAAACCAGGATGTCATAGACTCAATAAAAAACGAACTAGTTCAAATCGATAAAGAAGAGATTAAGGCGGCGCCATCCTCTGTGGTGGCAGGCCAAAGGCCGACAAGTCTGAGACTGGCCGAAGAGAAACTGAAGCAATTTTTTTCGACAAGTTTGGGTTTGCAATGTGGAAATGATTTTGAAGTTCACGTCCGAAGATGCTGGCATATTGATGAATGGACTGCAGGCAACAAATAATCGATTAGCAAACAGCCGGAGGGACAGCGCCCGAAAAATTCAGCGGTCCAACGGTCAGCGCTACACTGCAGGCCGACAAAACATATCAGGAGTATAACGCGCAGCTCCCTGATGGAAACAAGATGATCGCTTTTATCCATCAAGACAACAAGGAGCACCCGCTCGATGGCATCCTGATTCAGTCGCCGAAGGGTAAAATTTACGAACCAGCCGGTGGTGGCGGGGGCGGTGGCGGCGACGGACCGAGCACATATGAGCAAAGCTGGGAAAATGGTTCGGTAGTTACTTATACTCAAGGCGAGAAATTCTTGAGCTATAAAGATCCATCCGGCAAAGAGTCGAGAGTGGAATTTCCAAAGCCGCTCGTTCCGCTGGATGCAAAGTCCTCGAACGGAATTTAAACGGAGCGCTGCACCACATGCAATAACGCTGCACCATGCGTGGTGCGGAAGCTGAAGCCTAATTGCTTCGCTTTTTCAGATCCTCGACCAGTATGGTCAGGGCGTTGACCTTATCGTAAAGCTGGCGGACCGAGTGCCAGAGGAAGGCAACACCGAACCAGGTGGCCAGAATAGCGGCCGAGGCGGCACAGGCTGCCGCCACGAAATTGTGGATGTAGGCGGCGAATACGGCCAGCACCGCAAAGGTTATATTGGCAAAGCCGATGGTGATGAGCATGCTGCTCGTCAGCGGGCGGACCGGTTTTTCCGCTGCCACCCTGAACAGACCGGTCTGGGTTAATCCTTCTTTGACAAACTTTGGCAAACTTTCCATAACATCTCCACAAATCGTAAACCGCTTTTTTGCCGTTGACTCTGTTGGCTAAGAGCAGCAGAGCCTCAAGTAGTCTTGAGCCGATTCTGTCGTGCCGGTTATCGTTTATCCTTGTTGTCAAGCTCGTCGGGTGAACAAGGACACTTAATCGCTAATATTAAAAAGCCCAGATTGACGGCGATTGAAACTTACATCCCATAATAAATATGCCAACTTAGGGGAAGAAAATCTATAAAGTATGGACAGATCGAGACTGGTCAGAAGGCAGAAGAGTTAAGTTTACCGGGAGCTACAGCGCATGCGTGTACTAATTTTGGGCGGGAGCGGCTTTATCGGGTCGCATGTCGTCAGGCAATTGGCGATCAACGGTCATGAGGTTATCGTCGCTCACCGCGGCCATTCCGCCATCGAGAGCGGCGAGCGAATCAGCGAGCTTATTTTCGGCCGCGACAAAATCAGCGAGTTCGGGGCTCAAATCAGGAAGATCGCCCCTGATGTGGTAGTGGATATGATACCGAAGACCGCCCAGGACTTCTGGTCGTTATTGCGCGTGGTCGCCGGTGTATCGCGGCGCCTCATCGTCGTTTCGAGCGTCGATGTTTACAGAGCCTATAATCGGCTGCGCAAGGCGGAGCCGGGAGCGCCTGATCCGGTGCCCCTCAAGGAAGATGCGCCCTTGCGGGAAAGACTTTATCCTTACCGCGGAAACGCCGTCGACGCTTTGCATACCGCCTATGAGTACGAAAAGATCCTGGTTGAGCGTTTAGCCCTGGCCGAGCCGGATCTGTTCTGCACAATCCTGCGGCTGCCGGTCGTCTATGGACCAAAGGACCCGCAGTATCGCATCTTTGATTACTTGAAACGTATGGACGACAAGCGTTCCGCCATCATTCTCGGCAAGCAGCAAGCGCAATGGCGCGTCACCAGGGGCTATGTCGAGGATGTGGCCGCGGCCGTGGCGCTCGCCAGCCAGGACGGCAGAACCGGAAACCATATATACAATGTTGGCGAGCCCGAGGCAGTTCCGGAACTGGAGTGGCTCAAGCTCCTTGCCGAGGCTGCCGAATGGGACGGCGAGATTGTCACACTGGAGGACGAAGCGCTTCCGGAGCACCTCTTTCAGGGGTATGATTGGCGGCAGCATCTGACGATGGATAGCGACAGACTGCGTCAGGAGCTGTCCTGGAAAGAGGTCGTCGATCGCAAAACCGCCCTCAAAGAAACAATCGCCTGGCAACGACAGCACCCACAAGAAGATATTGATCCGGAGAAATTTAACTACAAAGCCGAAGATGAAGCCCTGGTGAGCCAAAAGCGCCCGGCCCTCTCGAAGAGCTAGCGCCGGTTTTATCTCGAACTCGTAAAACTGTGGTAGTTTTTTGCAGATTTGTTTGATAATCTGCCTTAAGGCCATACAATAATGATCGTCGGGTGAAGAAGAGAAAAGTGGTGAGCAAGAGTTTGCAGGCGAAGAAAGCAACTCCGGGACCTTCTGGTGCCAGTCCCAGAGCAGATTCATCAAAAGGGCAGGACCAAATCCATTCGTGGTTGGCTGATTATGCCGACACGCGTGATCCGGCGCTGCGCGATTCCATAATTCAGGCGGCACTGCCTCTGGTCAAACGCATCGCATACGGTCTGGCTCGACGCTCGACCGACCCTGTCGAGGATTTGATCCAGGTCGGCTCGATTGGTCTGATAAAGGCCGTCGACCAGTTCAAGCCGGATGCCGGCGCTAAGTTTCAGACTTATGCCACGCATTTGATAACCGGCGAGATCAGACATTATCTCCGCGACAAAACGGCGATGATCAGAGCGCCAAGAGAGCTTCAAGAGCTTTCATTCCGCATCAATCGTTTGGTACAAAACCTGACGGCCCGCCTCGGACGCGAGCCGAGCGATGTTGAAATCGCCAACGAGTTGCAGATTCCGGTCTCGCGCGTCAATGAAGCCTACGAAGTGGATCGCAGGCGGACATTGATCTCGCTCGATCAGGCGCTCTCCAACGATGCCGGCTCGGAGCAGTCTTTGATCGACACCCTGGTCGATGGACGCTATCACAACAATCAACTGGCCAAGGAAGATCGCTTCATGCTCTCCGAGGCGATCAAGCAATTGCGTGATGGTCTGCGCGAAGTAGTGCAGCTCACCTTTTACGAAGATCTGTCCCAGACTGAAGTAGCAAGGCGCCTCGGCATATCGCAAATGCAGGTTTCACGCCGATTGCGTGCCGCCACTGCCGAGTTGCATAAGATCATTACGCAAAGCAGGAAAGGACCGGAGAAGAAAAGCAGCTCATGACTGCTTCTTGTGTGATTGAAGCGAGAGAACTCTTCAAGGATCGAGTCTCGAGTTTCCTTCTAAAGCGCACTCCCGTTCTTCAATCCGTCTCTCTTTCCGTCCGGGAAGGAGAAACCTACGGCTTGCTGGGACCAAACGGTGCCGGCAAGACAACCCTCCTCAAAGTCTTCCTCGGGCTCCTGCGCGCCGACAGGGGCGATGCCCTGGTTCTGGGAAAACCGGCCGGCGATCGCGAGGTTCTGGGTCAAATCGGTTTCCTGCCGGAGAATCCTTATTTCTACTCGCATCTGACCGCCTCTGAATTTCTCTTTCTGATCGGGCGGCTTTTCGCTATGAGTAAAAACGACCTGATCGATCGCAGCCGGCATTTGCTTGATGTAGTCGGGTTGGCTCAGGATGCCGACAAGCCGCTGCACAAATACTCAAAGGGCATGCTGCAACGATTGGGGATCGCTCAAGCGTTGATTAACAATCCCAGAGTGCTCTTCCTGGACGAGCCCATGTCCGGGCTCGATCCAATCGGTCGCAAGGACGTGAGAAAGATTCTTGGCGATCTGAGAGAAAAAGGCACGACTATTTTTTTCAACTCCCATCTCTTGCCCGATGTAAACGAGCTTTGCGATCGCATCGGCATTCTCAATTGTGGAAAGCTGGTGGCGGAAAACGAGATTAAGAATGTGAGCGGCAGCGGCGATTATCGTGACCTGGAGGAATACTTTCTTTCTTGCGTGAACTGAACAAGATACTGGCGATCGCTACCGGCACCTTTCGCGAAACGATCAGAGACCGCATCCTCTACGTTTTTTTTGTCTTCGCTTGCTTGATGGCCGTTTTAGGCATCGTGCTCGCTTCACTTTCAGTCGGGCAAGAGATGCGAGTGATCGAGGATATCGGCCTGGCCGTGATTGCCATCATAGGCGGTGTCATTACCGTCTTCTCCGGCACCAATCTGGTCTTTAAGGAGCTGGAGCGGCGGACAATCTACATTATTTTTACAAAGCCGGTGACCAGCTTCCAGTTCATCCTCGGCAAATATGCCGGTCTGGTCATGTGTCTCTTCCTGGCGCTCTGCGCCATGGGATCATTCCTCGTCTTGATTCTCTGGGCGGTCGATCCGACGCACCAGATACAGTTGCACTTGCCCTGGA
Organism: Pseudomonadota bacterium; assembly: GCA_021324135.1. Taxonomy (GTDB): domain Bacteria; phylum Cyanobacteriota; class Vampirovibrionia; order Obscuribacterales; family Obscuribacteraceae; genus JAJPJO01. The sequence goes on along the minus strand of JAJPJO010000374.1, from coordinate 47,580 downwards.
TCATCGCCTCGCTGGCGCTGGTTTTTTTAGAGCTGCTTTTTGTTCTGGCCCTGGCCACATTTTTCTCCACCTTCTCGACTCCGATCATGAGTGTGGTATTCACGCTCTCTCTCTGGTTTATCGGTCATCTTGGCGGCTCCCTGCTCGATCTCGCCCGAATGTCGAATAATGCCGCTGCCGGTAATTTGCTTACCTTAATATATTGGGCGCTTCCCGACCTGGCGCAATTGACCCGCGTGAGAGCTGTGCTAATGTACGGTAAGGAGCCATCCAGCGAGATAATTGTCTTCATGGTCTCGTACGTTCTCGCCTATACAATCCTGTTGCTCGCGCTCGCGTCGATAGTTAACGAAAGAAGGGAGTTTCCTTAGTGAATATCGACGTATTGCAATGGATTGAAAATAGCCGCGAGCAGTTCTGGCATATGGATCTGCTTGCCGCATACGGAGTCAATGACCCGATCGCCGGCGGCGTGCTCGCTTTTGTTTTGGGCACCTGCTTCGGCAGTTTCATCAACCTGGTCGCCCACCGTTCCTTGAACCGAGAATCCTGGATTCATCCAGCATCGCACTGCCCGCAGTGCAAAAAAAATATTGCCGTCTGGGATTTGGTTCCAATCGTGTCATACATGCTATTGAAAGGCAAATGCCGCAATTGTCAGGCAAATATTCCCTTTTACTATCCGCTTGTCGAGCTGGTGACAGGCATTCTTTTCGTCGTGCTCTTGCGCAAATACGGATGGTCTCCTGATGGTGCGGCGATGTGCCTCTTCACTTGCACGTTGATGGCCGTGACCGTGACCGATTTTAGAGAAAAACTGATCCCGCACGAGATCACTTATCCAGCCATATTGATCGGGCTGACTTATTTTGCCATCCGCCACAACAGCATCGCCGATGCCTTAATCGGCGCCGGTTTCAGCTACATCCTTTTTGATTTCATCGATTTTTACGGGCTCATAGTGGTCTCTCGTCTCAAGGACGAGGAAGAGCCGGAGGACCCCGCCGATGAGGACGCCCTTTTGGATCGAACCTTCGACATCAAAGAAGCGGAATACGATCCCGAAGAGGACATCGTTATGGGCGGCGGCGATGCGGTTTTGTCGGCCCTGATCGCCTGCTGGCTCGGCTGGCAATATATGGCTCTGGCGGTCGTGATTGCATTTCTAATCGGCTCGCTCATGGGAGCCGGTTATCTGCTTGTCGATATGCAGAAGAAAGGCGTGCTCAAGAGCGCAATCAGGCCGGCCATGATCGGATTTGCCATCGGCTTTGCCATCTTGAGCGCACCACTGGTGGTGCTGCGAACGGCATTGGGCAACCAGCAAGAGCCGCTCACCTGGCAATGGTTCATCCTGCCGACACTGGCCGGACTGGCCGGGTCGCTCTTCGGGGCTCTCTGGCGCGGCCCGCGCTTCACCAATCGTTTTCCCTTCGGACCGGCACTGGCCTTCGGCGCCGTGGCCACGCTTCTCCTGCCGCCGGGTTGGTACTCACCCGGCAGCTGGGGCATAACAAATCAAGGGTATGGCATAGACAACATGCAACAGCAAATGCAAAACAGACAACCGTAGATGCGAATTTCTCACGGCTAGGCGGCTCAATGTTCAGCTTCGGCAAGAAAAAACCAGGACCAACCATAGGTGTCGATATAAACAGCGACAGCATCACCATGGTCCAGCTTGATAAAACGCGGGCCGGCATCGAACTGGCTCGGTTTGCCTGCCTGCCCACCCCGGCCAACACGATAAAGGAAGGATTGATTGCCGACGCCAATACAGTCGGGCAGGTGATTCTCGATTTGATCAGCCAATCGGGTCTGCCGCCTGGTGGTCCGGCGCCGCTGGTTAACATGACCGTTCCGGCGCAAGCGGTGGTCATCCGTTTGATGCCCGTACCTACGGGCATGCCGCCCGACGAGCTGGCCGAGGTCGTCACTCAGGAAGCCACAAACCACGTGCCCTTCCCGATCAGCGACGCCAACCTCGACTGGTCCTTGATGCCGGCCACCGAGCGCACCGATGCTGATGGTGTGCGGCGTGTCGATGTCATCCTGGCGGCTGTGCAAAGATCGCTGATCGATGCTTGCTGGCGATGCGCCGACAGCGCCGGCGTCAAGTTAGGCAAAGTGGAGGTGTCGTCACTGGCGGCAATTCGCGGGTTGGCTCTGGCCGGTTTTCTGGGCTCGACCGGATTCACTTCGATGGTGGTCAATTTGCGCCAGGATGCAACCGACATCAATATTGTTCGCAGTGCCATGCCGCTTTTCGGTCGCTCGGTGATCATCGGCATCGAGACATTGACCGAAGCGGTATCACGCAGCCTGGAGGTCGATTTTGAAACGGCGCTCGGCATACTGCCCGAGCTGCCCTTGTTCGGAGTCACGCCGCAGGATCAAAGAATGGGACAAGCGGCACAAGTAGCCCGCACCATATTTAGTGACATAACCGATGAGCTCGAACGCTCTCTTGAGTTTTATCAATCCCAGGTCGGCGATGTGAAGCTCGATCAAATCATTCTCACCGGACCGGGCTGCATGGTGCCCAATCTCGATCAATTCATCGCCAGCCGCATGGGATTTAAAACCATATTCGGTGACGTCATGCGCGACATGATCTTTGATAAAGCCCTGGTGGTCGATCGCATGCGCCCGATCCTGGCTTCATTGATAGGCTCGGCCGTGGAGCCTACCTGGATCGCCAACTTTACCGTCGATCTCGATTTAAACAAAGAAGGCCGCGTTCCGCTCGTCTTCGATGCGCGAGCCACGCAGATTATCGAAGAGCGACGCCCTACCCCGATCAGCTGGATGAAACTTACAGCAGTGGGTGGTGTGGCGGCGCTCGTCGTGACCCTTCTGGCTTACGTTTACTTCCAGATGTTCGAGATCCCGAGGAAGAACAGCGAATTGCAAACTCTCAATCTCAAGATGATGGAAACGAAGCTCGATCTGGAGAGTGTGACGAAGCTTAAGGAAACGAACAAAACGCTGCAGATGCGCAGCAAGGTGCTGAATTATCTGATTGGAAAATCGAAACGCTGGTCGCCCTATATGGACGCGCTTAGCGCCAGCACTCCCGAGGGTGTTCATATCGAGAACGTATCGTTCGCCAGCAACGAAATGAGAATTCAGGGCATGGCCAGTGATTTCTCGTCCGTGTCGAAAATGGCTCTGGCTCTGGAAACATCTCCGGTGATCGCCCAGTCGAACATCGATTATGCCACGCGCGGCAACAAGACACCAGATGTAGTATCATTCTCTCTGACCGCCGCACTGAACAACAATCCGTTTCCGCCAAAAATCAGCGCCGAGAAGAGGGACGTGAGATGAGCCGCGACATGCAAATATTCCTCTGCACAGTTCCTTATCTTTTCGCCCTGGCGATTGGCTTCAGCTATATTCCTCCGGGACTGGACGAGGTCAAAAGGCTGAACACTGAGATCGAGACCGTCAGAGGAGAGTATCAAAAACTGAGCGATCGTTTGAAAGAAAAGGAAGCCCTGGCCGAGGAGCAGCGAAAACTGGACAAGGATATTCAAAAGGTGCGAGCCGCCGTGCCGCCGAGCGCGCAGATGGATATCTTGATGATCGATCTCGAAAAAATCAGCGATCTATCCGGCGTCGATCTGATCGCCATCGAGCAACCGGCAGCGGATAAAGGCAAAGAGAAGAAAGGCTCGGTGATGGATTCGATCGTGGCCGAGATGGGCGGCAAAGGACTGGGCGCTCCTCAAGCGGCGGAGAAGCCGGCAATTGCTCCAAATGCACCCGGACAAAAAGCGCCGGTAAAACCAAAAGAGGAAGACTCGGATACGCTCGGCATCCAGCGCATCGAGCGGCGCGTCTTCGTGGCTGGTGAGTACAGTCAGCTGCTTGATTTTTTGAAAAAGCTGGAGGCGTATCAACGCATCGTCGGCATTCAAGATTTGCAGATATCAGCTCCGCCCAGCAAAGACTCGGAGACCGCCAAAACTCCGGCCGGCGAGCGTGCCCAGGCTATGGAGCTGCAGAAGCCGGTTATGACTTTTATTATGAACGTCTACTATCTGCCCGGTCTCAAAACACCACTCGGCACGAAATAAAAACCGATCGGTTCAAACATGAATTTATGCAAGCGGGACTAAATTGGGCGTCTGATATAAGAATTGCAAGCGCATTCTTAATGCCATAATCAAATAACGTGGGAGGCGCTGTTATGACAAAACGACTTTGGATAATAATCGCCGTGGGCGTCATAGCCATTGGCTTGACCTGGTTCTTGATGAACAAGCCGGAGCCAGATCCGACCGAGGATCCGGCGTACAAGGAGCAACTGGCCAAGCTGCGCCAGAAGCAAGCGGAGAAGAAGAAAGAGAAAGAAGGCGGCGGTGCCACCGAGAATAATGGCGCGCCATCCGCCGGCGGCGAGCCAGGCAAGTCCGGTGAGGGCGCCTCGGGAGCCGGGGCTGACGATGCCTCCGGCAAAACACCAGGACCCTCAGGCAATGCCGGCGATTCGCTGAAACAGATGCAGCCCCTGAGGGTGAGCGAAAAGGCAAAGCTCATTCAAAGTGCAGTCGCTGAGCAAAAGGTCGCGCCGGCAAAAAACAATCAAAAGGCGGAGTCGATCAAATCGGCACCAAGCAATCTTCCAACCGGCAAAGAAATGGCTGCCGCTCCGGAGGTGGCGGCCAAATCCCCTTTTAAAAGTTCCGCCGATCGCCTGAGCTACCTGGCATCATTGCCCGCGCCGGTTATCGAGCCGACCGATCGTGCCTGGGCTCAGGCGCAGACCAGGCTGGAGCTGAGCGGCGGATCGGCAGATGGATCATCGCCTGCGATGGCGAAGATTCCATTGCGAAATCCATTTGCACCTTTATTGAATAAAAAGCCGTTTCCCAGATCCGGCGCGCTTGCCAAAAAGGACAAAAGCGTCGCCGCTTCCAACAGCAAGGGTGAAGACCGCCTGCCACCACCACCGGATATGAACGTGCCACCGCAGCCGGTGCCGTCGAGCGATGAGATCGCCAGCGGTTTGTCCGTGGATGAGCTGCCGCCGCCACCTGAAAAACCGATGCTCATCCCGCGCATGCGTCTAAATGCTATTCTCGACGATCGAGTAATCATGACCTTTCCCGACGGTAAGTTCAGTCGCGCCAACGGATTCAAGAAATTCATCACACTGGCGCCCGGTCAATCATACGATTCGATAAAACTACTTGATGTAGAGGCTAACAAAGCCACCTTTGAAGAGTTCGGGCAAGTAAAGACAGTTGTCATAGATCCGATTCGTTAAGCGGCCGGCAGTCGCTGCTTTGCAACGCCTCTGATTTTATCTTCCTCGTTTGCCTTACGCGCCGCTCATCTTCAGGGTCGTCATTTTTATTGAACGGATTCAGGGCGACGCTAATGTAAATCATTACCTAAAATCTCGAAGAGTTGCTCCATCGCGTTGCTACATTCATCAGGTCCAGACTGTGAGGGATGTGCAATGTTAAAGCATCATGTTTTTTTGCTGCATGGTATCACGGATGAAAGCAACATCGAAAAGGATTTCACCGCGTTTTCCAACAAGCTGCGCAAGCAATTCAAGTGCCACCACAAAAGCGATCTGGATGATCAGATCGAACTGGTTCCGGTTTATTGGGAGCAGACAGTAAGACCCGGCGAACAAGCTCTTTTCGAGCGCTGTTTCGGCAAGATAAATACGCCCGACAAAGTCCTCGTTTCAAGCGTTCTCAATCCAATCGATCAGGCGGCCGGCATAATCAATGCTATGACGCATACTCCCGATGCTCTGCAAGTCGTTAACTCGACTCGCTGGCAATCGTGGCGGGGCTGGCGCTATCTGACCACTGTTCTGCTCGGCGATATCATTGCCTATGTCGATGAGAGTGATAATCAAATCAGAAGATCCGTTTGGAACACAATCAAAGAGCATCTCGACAAACAGGAAGTGCCGCCCTTCTCCATCGTCGGGCACGGGCTCGGTGCCGTGATTGCTTATGACTTCATCTTTGCTCTTCTGAAAGCTGACGGTCCGCATCTTTTCTCATTTGGAGAAAGCGCTCCGCATCGCTTGCTCGAGAAAGCCAGAAAGTCTTTCCAGAACCTCTACACAATCGGCTCTCCCGTGCCGCTCTTCATGCTGCGCAAGCACAAGTTCTGGGCTCACAATGCCAACCAGAACGGCGGCGGCGAGTTCGACAATTTGATCAATCCCTTCAAGGGAACGACCCACAAATGGTTGAACTTCGTCGACACCGACGATGTGGTGGCGTATCCGGTGCAGCCGCTTTTCGCTGAAAAGCAGTTGGATAAGCCGGCTAACCCGCGCGACATCTTCGTTAAGACGGACTGGCTGCCGCCTTTCGCTCACATCAATTATTGGCGCAATCAAACGGTCGCCAGTGAAGTCGCCCGCACGCTCAAATCGCACGACGCAGTGGTCGAGGAGCAGGAGAGAGCTCTGGCAGGAGTGAGGTAAGCAAGCCGGCAGCCGGCGAGTGATATCACATATGGTGCGGCGGCCGGGCCGAGCTTCAAATGAAGCCATCCCGCCGCCGCCAATTTTTTCAGTCGTCTTTGTAGTCAGATAAAGCTAACCCGGAAGCGCCCGGCAGGCCTGCCTGCAATGCTCTTTCTCCGCTCCTGCGTGCCCCAAGATGATCGCCGGGTGGTAGAATCTAATATGGCGCCTGGGTTCAATTCCGAGCATCGGGCAGCTCGTTAGGCATGGCGGTTGAAAACTGGAGTCAGTACCTAATTCATGATTGAGCGCGGCTTTTCGTCGGCGGGTCAGCGACGGCATCGTTTGCCTGAGCAGGCGCGCGCTCCGATTGCCGGCGACATCGAGTTCGTTTTCAATGAGGCGCTGCGCCAGCCGGGCGAATTGATCGAACTCCCCTGGGTTCACAATAAAGAGCGCTATCTGCTGACGGCGAAGCTGGAGCGGCGCAACAACGATCAGTGCCATCAGTGGTCCTTTTACCAGGGCGACGGGCCGAGCTGCAAACTGAAGTGGATGTATGAGAGCTCTGATGTGACCAAGGTTCACAACCTGGTGATGAACTCGATTCCGGTTGCCCGCAAGAGTTCGTATCAGTCGCAAATGGAGACTTTGCAGTTGCGTCCCGACGAGCCGGTGCCGCCCGGACAGGCGCTCAGCCCGCAGAAGCGCCGGACATCAACAAAGAGCAATCTCAAGGCGACCATGGATGTTCTTGAAGGCAGCTTGAATCAGATGCCGCTTGCCTCGCTTTTGACCTCCATTGCCTCCAGCCATCTCACAGGCCGTCTGGTCATCCAACAACAGTCGGTTCAGACAATCTTACACTTCGAGGAAGGGCGGCTTGTCGGGGCGGAAAGAGAGGGATGGCGGGGCGAAGATGCATTCTTTGAAGTGGCCTTGAGTCCGCAAGCCGGCGACTTCAAGTTTATGAGCAGCGATCGCGGGCTGAACAGGAACATCCAGGATCGCATCGACAGCTTGCTTTTAAGAGCGGCGGCGCTCAGCGATCAGAACCGTTTTTTAGAACAGGCCGGTCTGCAACCTACATCCAGGTTGTACAGAACCAATCCGAATCTGACCGAGCGGGAATTCGAGATGGCTGTAGCCAATCTGGTTCCGGTTGATATGAACAGCCAGAAAATGTTTTACCAGCTTATCGACAATCGCAGTCCATTGAGCGAGATCGTGGCCAGGAGCAATCTGAACAGATTAGTCTGGACGCCCATCATGTTCAATCTCCTCTCATCGCGCCTGCTGGCCCTTGATGCCACTCAGCCGCCGCAAATGACCTGGCCTGCCCCAAGCGATGCCACTCCCCAGCCTGAGGCGGCGCCCAAAGCGCGAAGCGGGTCGGCAAAGCCACCCCTGGATGCGACACCGACTCTGGAATTGCCGCGGCCGGGGCAAGCGGCAGAGTCGCCCGGTATGGCAGCCGATGGGACAACCAGCTCCGTCTCCAGTCCAGCGGCTGAGACCGCCCTCACTGGTGCAGCCGAGCGTGGTACCGCCGACGGTGCGGTAATCTCCGAGAATGACAATCTAACCACTGGCAGCCGCCCCATAAGCCAGGCACCCGTTCCTGATGCATCCACGGCTTCTGACGCCACCGCCCGTGATACCGGTGCGAACGGCGGCTCCGGAGCTGGTGCCACCGTCGAAGCCGAAGATGCCGGGGCTCACTCAGAGGCTTCAAAGTCAAAAGCGAAAGAGGCGGAGCCAAAGGATGAGCCGAAAGGCGCAGAAGCCGAGCTGTACCAGCCGGCCAGCATGGAAGAGCTGGGCATCGACCTCGATGAGCTGGAGACGTTCACTAAGAGCATGACCAGGAGCGACACCGGCATTTATAGCCAGATAGCCTTCTTGTATTTCTTAGAGCACGAGTTTTATCGTTTCCATTCTTATGACACACCCTTTACGGTCGTGCTTCTCAGTGTCAAAGACAAGTCTCAGGAGAAAGTCGGAGATGACGCCCGTCGCCGTGCCGTGGAGTTGATCAAGAATACCGTGCGAAAGGCGGATGTTCTGGGACACTATGACGGCGATGATTACGGCGTCATCCTGCCGCATACCGATGCGCAAGGGGCGCAGGGTCTGGTGAACAGATTGAAGAACATCCTTTCAGGCGATCCTTACGGCAAGAAGGTGGAGCTGCTCTGCGGCGTAGCCGGAATCCCGCATGATTGCCAGGATCTATTGACGCTTTTGACGATTGCAAAGCACAGGAAGATCGACTGAGCGCCGCCTGGTTTAACCTTGAGTGGTATCGCTTTTGGTATCGCTCGCTTGGCTCCTTCGTTTTTTCTGATCGAAGTAGAGGAAAGCGAGCAAAGCGAGCATTGCCGCCGCGAGCGCATATGGAGCCCATTTATCGGCTTGTTTGAGCCAACCGAGACGCTCGATTGCTTCCTTCGTGGAAAGTGGTTGCTTGCTGCTCTCCTTCTTTTGGGTGCCTGGTTCGCCGGCAGCGAAGACGTTGTAGTCAAAGGTGAATTCTATGTCCACCTGTTGCGGGCTGCCCTTTGGAAGGGGCGGCAGCGGACTGGATTTTGCAACTGCCTCGATGGCAGCCATATCGCCTTCGCTGGTGCCGGTCGATCTGGTAATTCTTATGTTCGCGATCCTGCCTGTCTGCTCAACATTGAACACTACTTTGACTTCCTTCGATTCGTCGGACCTGGGTGGGTGCCAGTGTTGTTTGATAATCTTCTGGGCATTGGCCATATACGGTCCGAAGTCGACATCCCCTGGGCTGAGCGAATTCTTAATTGGAGCTGGATTTGCCGAAGCGCTCACGATGGCCGCGCTCTTATCTCCCTGTAATAACTTCCACTTATCGGGCAGGGTAATTTTCTCGAGCTTTTCCTTGATTTTGTCATCCCTTTGAATTTTCAAGGCAGCCTGATACTCGACGAGGGCTCCGATCGAGTCTCCATGGGCATTGGCATCATCGCCAAGCTTGACGCGGTCCTTAAAAGAGGCGGGGTTAAGCGCCATCATTGTAATGATGCCATCGAGATTTTCTTTAGTGGTGGGGTTGCCCGGATCGAGAAAAGCGGCCACGTGGAACAGCTTGATGGCTTCCTGAGGATTGTCCCGCTTTTGCAAAGCCCAGTTGTTGTAGGCGATCGCCAGATTGTCGCTGGCAATCTTATAGCTTGGCTCGAGCTTGAGCGATTGCTCGAATTTGTCGACCGCCAATTGATACTTGCCTGCGCTCAAGGCTGTGACACCCTCGTTATTGATCATGATGACGCGCGTGTGCGCGTCCCCTGCTTGATTCTTACCATCATCAGGCGATGAGGCAGCCGATTCTTGAAAGAGCAAGAACGAGATTGATAAGGCGCAGAGAGTTTTGGCGGCTGTCTTACTGATCATAAGAGCATGATATCGTGCCTCCGGCTGTTAAGCCAGGCAACCGTTTTGCCGGGTATTAATTCTGCGTTTTCCGCCAGTTAATTCTCGATGTAGTGGGGAACGAAAATTGCCCGGTTTGACGTGATTGCACTCTTGTCGGCTCGCAAACCAATGCCCGCCGGCTGCCCATCCACAACCCAACTGCCGATCACCAGGTGATAATCATCGTGTTTCGGCAATTCATGCAGGTCTTGCAGAATGAATCCCTCCCGACCGTAAGTGCTCTTTTGCTGCACCACAGGTAGTGGCGAAGCGGGATCGCGGATCGAAACGCTGCCTCCTTCACGTCCGAAAATTGGTTTTCTTACATGCTTTCGCTGGCGCATTTTGGCGGCAGCCCCCGACTCGTCGTCATAGCATGACTCAAGCAAGAAGCGATGAGCCGGTGCAATCTCCCAGAGCAGCGGCAGGACCGCCTTGTTTGACAGGATCAGCTTCCAGGGTGGTTCGAACAGCGATGTCTCGTGCAATTCAATCACGCGAGTGAAGACGCGCGTGCCCTTCGCCCGTTGAGCATAGGCTTCCTCGATGGTGATGAATTCCCAGGGATACAGTTTAAACAACTGCTCGATTCTTCTGCCTTCGAGATCGACGAGATGGCCGCCGCCATCGAAGCCGAGGTCCCGCAGGTGCAGAAAGGAAGTTTGAAGACCAGCCTGGATGGCGCATGATTCGAGGTATCTCACCGTCTCCTCATCCTCAGGTGCATCGTGAATGGTGGTGAGGTGAAGCAATTGATTGCAGCGGCAGTTCTTCTTGAATGCAGCGATCAGTCTGTCGTGCAAACTGTTGAACTGATCGGCGCTGTCGGGCAGTTTGCCGTTTGCTTTCAAATCCTCCAACCAGAACCATTGCAGAACCGACGCTTCGTATAACGATGTAGGCGTATCGAAGTTCAGCTCCAGGAGCTTCAACCGGCCGTCATTGTATGAGAAGTCGAAGCGACCATAAATCGATCCGTCATTTCTCTGCCACGACTTCCGGATCGGCTCCCGGAACATGGGCGGTATTTTCAAGCGCTCGAAAAGCTCATCCGATCTGGAGCCGTTGACGACGTAGTCGACGGCTTGAAGAGCCAGCTCAGCTATCTCCTCAGTCGCCGACTCGATTACATCTTCAATCTCGTGCAAAGAAAACACCGCGCAAAACGGCTGATCTAAAGCCTCGACCCAATAAGGCGGATCATCGAGAATGGTTGATAGATAGCCCAGTTCGTCCGCCCTGCTTTTCCAGTTGGGGCGTTTTTCAATCGTTTGAAATCTCATAGTCCTGTTGCTCCTGCAACCATTAAGCGTTTCGGCAAAGCCGGCATTGATTGCCGCATGTCCGGCCGTCTACCTGAGCTGCGCAAATTCGAAAGACTAGCCGCCGAAGCCGCCGAAATGGAAGCCGCCGGCCCATCCGAAGAATCCGCGTGCGGGGGCAACCGATGTCGTATGGGCGGTTGAGATGGCCGGGCTCGACGGGCGCGCGGTCGGAACGTACGTGCTCTTGCTTGCACCATTGGTGGTGACAGGAGCGGTGCGTTTCAAATTTTCCCGGGCGGTGGCACCGCCTCCACCGTGGAAGTATATGTGGCTGCCGTGCCCACCATGATATGACGTGCTCTGATTTTGTTTCTCGTCCTCGTCCTTCTTTTTCTTCTTAGGATCGTTTACTTTCTGCGCCAGTTGCTTGCCGGCGGCCGGCATTGTTGATGTCTGCTTGGGAAGCGGCTCAGTCGAGCAGGATGTTAATGTCAGGGAATAAAGAAGTACTGAACTCATAGTCAGTACTGAAATCGTTCGGCTTCTCTTTAAATTCTTATTGTTCTCGACGCCTGAGTTGTCGTGAGACGGCTCGGATTTGGAATTCGCCGTCCATAAGTGACTTTCTGAATCTGATTCTTCTGTTTTGTTGTCCATGTGCTGTACCTCTGCGGTATGTGCAGACCATCTTATCGCCGCGTTGATGAAATCTTGACAACCTTAATCATTATTTGAGAACGGCCGGCGATGGGCTGGCAGGCAGATTTAATCAAGCAAATTATCTCGTCCCCTTTAGCCCTTCCGCGCTTCATTCTTGTGATATTGCGTACGGCTTCAATCAGTGCGCCTGTATGGTTTCCAACCAGGTCAGCCTGCGTATATATGCGGGTACAAAACTCTTAGCACCAACAGCGAGAAACACTATGGCAGGCGATGCACTTCCTCCCCCTCCTCCGCCTTCGCGCAACCATGATTCCGATTCGAAGAAGGTCGAGCCAAAGACTCATCCCCCCGACACCAGTACGGTAAAGACTTCGCTGAGCCTGGCGGCGGACGCCGACACGAAATCAAGCAAGCCGAAAAGCGATGGCAACGACGGCGGCGATTCCAAACCGGCCGGTTCGGGATCGGGTGCAGGGCGAGTGCCGACCGATTCGGGGGCTGCCTGGGCGCCTCTCTTTGTCGGTACCGAGAGCCTGTCGGATGTACAGGCACTCGTCTTGAAATCCGATGTTCCCCGCGTAGCCGTTTCTCCAGTTGTCGATGGTCAGGTCGGTCGGGCAGGAAAGTTCGTTTTTGAAAATGGCGTTGTGCAGTTTCGGGGCGAGCACGGCGTGCGCACGGAGTTTCCTCAGAATCAAACTGGAGCCGCAGCGCAATTCAGGGGTGAGCGGATCAAGTCGATCACGCAATTGAAAAACGGTGAGCTTCTGATCGAGACCGATAAGAGCGAGCAACCATATGTGGTGTCGGCAGAGGAACAGCAGAAATTTAAGATGCCTGTCATTGCCGATTTTGCAGATGAGGCCGGCAATAAAGTAAGAATACTTGCCAATGGAAACAAGGAAATCGATCACCTGGATGGCTCGAGTACCATCCAGTTCAATCCATTCGATCAATCAGGCAGACTCTTCCAGAGACAGTTTGGGGAAGACGGGCAGCGAGAGCTGGTCTCGTATTTCAAGGACGGCAGACGCCAGATCGATTTTGATCCGCCTACTGATGATGGTCTCGCCTCGGTGGTCGAAACGAAGTCCGGCGACAACGGCGGCTTCACTTATCAGAGCAAGTTTCTGAGACCGGATGGACGAGAGGACAAAGCCGAACCAGTCGAGTTCGTCTCATACAATCAGCCGGACGAGAGTCTAAAGGAGATCCAGGAGCAACTCAAGGAAGCGACGCAGACTAACGATCCGGCGAAACAACTCGAAGCCGTCAAAAAACTGGCGGCGCTCGAGGAAGATTCGCAGGAGGCCGGTCGCCTTCTAGATGAATTCAGCAAGACAAATAAAACGGCCGAGGGCATGGTTCGCTATGCACGTCTGCAAGAAGAAGGCGGACCTGATGCGGTTCTTGCTGCAGCGGAAAAATTATCTCCTGAGCAGCGAATGGGACTATGGAATGCCGTTAACCTCGATCTGAAGGCCGCCACTGCCGGTGGTGAAGAGCTCACGCCGGAGCAGGCTAAGCTGGCTGCCAGAGCAATGACAGGGGCCGTGGATGACTCCATAAGCACCCGCCAGCACACCAGGATCGCCACGGACCTGGCTGAGCTGCTCGAGAAAGGTTTGCAAGGCAAGGGGCGCGAGACGGTTATGAAAGCCGTGCTCGATCTGATCAAGGAAGACTCCTCGGCAAAACCGATCCAGGCATCGGATCAATTGGCGGCGATCTATATCAAAGGCTTGGAAGCCTGCAAAAATGACGGCGCCCTGCCTGAGTCGTTCAAGATCGATTTTGAGGCAATCAAGACCGCCGCCAAAGCCGGTGGTAAAGCCGCCACTGAGGTTCTCATTGGTATCACCGGTGGTGTGGCTGATCTTTCCCGGCCCAAGGATGGCGAAAAATCAAATGCCGACCTTGCTCGCGAAATCCTGATCGATCTGGCCAAAAAACCTGATGCCAAGCAGGCTCTCGTTCTCGTCGATGCTTATAAAGCGATGAGCTCGGGCGGTCCCACCAGCGATAAGGATCAGATGGCGGCCACCCTTGGTGTAGTTGCTAATCACTTGCCGACCGAGTGGCGCCCGGTTGCCACTTCATTTCTAAGGGTGATGCACACAAGGGCGCAGTCTCAATCCGATCCCGCGGCATTGCAAAGCTCCATAAAGGGCATGACGGCAGTTGCCGAACACTGGGGCAATGCCGAGTCGAATGCGTTCGTAGCCAGGCTCAACCCGGACGCCATCAAAGCACTTGAGGAAGTGTTTCCCAAGTTGAAAGAAAATCAACGCCAGTCAATCCTCGAGACTCTAGCGCATCGAGCCGACGAAAAGGATCCGCTCGATGCCGAGCAACAAAGGCAAGCCCAGGATGCGCTCAAGGCGCTTGATAAACACATCCCGCGCCGTGGCACCGGTGATGGTGGCGGCTCAACGACCGAGGTGAGAAAGCCGGAAGGTAAACCTGATGAGCGAAGAGAAGTGGTTCGTCCGGATAGCGGAGACAGAGCGCGGCCGGCGCGGACGAGCGATCTGTCCTGGCACGGTTTGTGGCAGCGCGAATTTGAAGACGGGCACAGATTTCCGCTCGCTGAAGAAACCGTCGGGCATCATCGCGATTTCCAGGAAATGCAATTCGACTACATGACCGGCAAACGCCCGACGGCGCTGGACGAGCTGCGGGTTATGACCTACCGCGCTTATGGCGGCGATAACACTGTCGAGGGGTCAGTTTCAGACTATTATCTCGACCTTGCCTACCTCGACTGCGTTAAGCGATATGAAACAGCACGCCAGGGAGGCAATCGAGACGCTCAGCGCACCGCCCTGACCGATCTGATTTCTCTGGACCGCAGCCCGGTCTGCAACGACTACATCCACAGAAAGATCGATCGTTATCTGAACGGCGATGAAAAGCATGAGCCTCAGGTGAGCCGAGCCGAAATGGTGATCGCCAGGCAAGAAGCGCAAAGGCGCGCTGATACCGGAATGCTCGATGCCGGTCGCAGTTTTGTCGATCTCTTGCAGCCCGGAAATTCCTCCTCCGCCAATAAAGAGGCTCTCGATAATTTCCGCCGCGCTGCGCTCGATAGCGGACTGCCTGGCGCGACCATGGAGTGGGTGGAGCGTTTTGCTGCCATAAAGGAGCTCCAGGATGCGCTCTCATCCATGTCTTCCCCGGATTCATACAAGGACGAGCAGAAGACGAATCGTCTGACGGCTGCCTTCAAAGGATACAGCCAGTATTGCCAGAGCCACAATAATAACGATCTTTCTCAGCAGTTTGGCGGGCAAGAAGGGCTCGACAAGATGCTGCGCGGGCTGGAGAGCCGAAATCCGGAGACCATGGCCGCCACCGCCGGCGATATCAAGGCGGCGATGGAGAAGACCCCGACCATCACGCAAGCTCTCAGCGACGCGAAGATGCTGAGCGAGCTTCCTGTTACTCCAGGCGATCTGCTCAAGACCGGCATTCTGTCTTACAGCCCGCAAATGGATGTGCTGCGAGATATGGCTGCCGTGCGAGGTTTGTCCGGACAGGTGGCGGAGGGCAGTACGGCCAAGCCTGCCGATATTCAGAAATCGCTGGCAGGGCTTCTGGCGAGAAAGGAGAGCCCGGCGGTTCAATCCGTTGTCACCGCCCTTGGTGGCGAAGAAAAGGTCAGGGAACTATCGACGAGCCTCGCGTCCGACGACCCGACCATACGCAGCAATGCCATAGCGGCGTTGCGTCGCGGTTTGCAGGGCGAGGATGCCAAACGCCTGATACTGCTGGGTGACACGCTCAGAGACAACCCTAATCTTCTCAAGGATCTGGACGCCGGCAACAAGCATCGGCGTGAAGGGATTACCCAGGCCGAAACAGCCTTCAGCGCCCTTCTCGATTTTGGTAATCGAGAGCGCTTTAGAGCCGACAACGAAAAGCCTGAAACCTTTGCCGATCTGACAAGAATTCGCCAGGACTTTCTGAAGGGCGTACAGCAGAGCGGCGATCCGAAAATGCAATCGGGCGCCGATTGGGTGCGCCTGAATACATCACTGCGCCAACTCGAGATGGCTCGAGGTAATGAGGATCCAACCCAGCGGCGCGAGCAGTTGCGTCTTGCTTTGGGCGAGCTGGCGAATCTGTCGACGAGCGCCATGGCCAAACCTGTGATCGAGGCGTTTGGTGGCGCAGACGGTATCAAGAAAATTCTGCAGCATCTGGATGGCGGGCAAGACGCGGATGCTCTGAAAGCAATCGACAAAGGCTTGCAAGACAATGCTTCGCGTCGGGCGCTCAGTGACGTGGATGTCTTGAGAAAACTGGAATTCAAGCAAAAGGGAAAGGTCGTTTCATCCGGTGTTCTGGGAGACAGAGACCAGCTGGATGGGCTGCGAACATACCAGGCCGCCAAAGATCTGACCAGATGGATCGACAGAGGCTGGACTTTCGACAGTGACAGAGAGCTGCTCACATCGGGTGTGAGCGGTCTGCTCGCGGTAAAAGACACGGCCAGCGGCCGCAATCTGATCGACAAACTGGGTGGCGAGAAACGGTTGAACAGCTTGCTTACTCACCTCAAGGACAACGATCGAGCCGGCGCGCAGGAAGATATCAGAGCGATTCGCACGCTCCAGGAGAAGCCCGAGAACAAGCGAGCGATCGAGCGTCTTGTCCGTGAGCTGGAGCTGGCTCAACCGGGAGGCAAGCGGCAGGACCTGCTGCGGCCCGATATCTCGGCCGAGGAGATTGCTCAGGCGGTAGAGAGTGCCAGGGGAAGACGAACGACAATTGATCAGGAATTCAATGCCCTGGAAGCAGACTTTCTCAAGCGTCCTGAAAAAGGCAAGGAAGCGGAGTGGGCGGCAAAAAGAGAGCAAGCCGTGCAAGCACTCGAGCGCTTCGGGATCGACAAATTTGCCACCGGGGGTGATGACCTCCGCATAATCGGCATACCTGAATATCGCGCTGTTCATCAGCTGCTTAAACTTCAGGAAGCGAAGGATCCGGCTTCTGCCGCCAGGGCTCTGCAAGAGCTCAAGTTTCTCGCCGACAACGGCGATGCGCACGCCCAGAACTTCATCAGAAAGCTGGATGATGACAGCAAAACACCCGAGCTGCATGTTGCTGAGTTGCTCAAGCTCATGAGCGGTGAAAACCAGACCGAGGCATCAAGAGCGTTTCAAGTGCTCAAGGAGAGAATGCCCGATGCCGGCAAGATTATGGATGACTTCCGCTGCCGGGCGATCGTTCGTGATGTTGCCTCTGCCAAAGAGCCGACCGTTGCTCAACTGCAAGCTTTGAAGGAGCCGCTGGCACGCGAAATTGCCCAGGGCAACGAGAGCGCCAGGAAGTGGACGAGCTGGACTGATGCAAACACCAACCTGGCCCGTTTGACACTGAGAGGCGAAGGAAAGGCCACACCTGAGGATCGCGCCAAAGCCATGGACGAGCTGCTCAAAGCAGCCGGTCCGCCTTCATTCAACCCGGATGCCAGAGAGGCGCTGTTCGCTTTTCTGCACGCCGACTCACCGGCTCAGGCCGAGCTGGGGGTGGAGGGCAGAGTACCGTTCGTTCCCGAGCTGGGCCATCTCAGCCCCGCCGAGAGAACGGCACTGACGCTCAAGGCTCTCGATGGCATCAATGAGCTGGTCACGAGCGGCAAGCTGCAACTCAACCAGGCACAAGTAAAGGACATCACCGTCCTTTTGGGTCGAGCCGCGGAGCAAAAAAATACCGACGTCTTCGAGTCCGCCAATAATCTTTTGGCATCGGCATGGAAAGATCCTCGCCAACAAGACGCTGTCATGGACGGGATCTTCGGTGTTCTGCGGCTCGAGCCGTCGGTGGCCGGACGCCGCCAGATCGCCGACCTCTATCTCAGTCATGCCGATCACGCTCATTTCCCCGAGCAGTTCCAGAGCATATCGACCTGGGCCAGCGCTCACGATCGTGACGCGATGTACATCGTCGCCGGCGTTCTCGGCCGCCAGGAAACGAGACAAGACGTGCTCGGTATGGCCCAAAGGGCTGTCACCAACCTTGGTGGCAGCGACGGCCATCGCCAGGAATTCGTCCAGGCGCTGATCGATCGGCACCGGGTCTCAGGCGATCGCCGCGCTTTGCTTGCCACTCTTGGAGAGGTAGCAGGCAAACCCGAGGCCAAACTGCCGCAATCGATGATCGATGATGCGCGCTCTGAAATTCGTCGCGGACTGGATTCAACTGTCAGGGAAAACGGCGTTCCCAACCAGCATTTGCGCTCCACCTACGCATCGGCGGTATCAGGATTGATGTCGATGTCGAAGCATTGGCAGAAAGAAGATGTCGAGCGCGTCACCAGGTACATGACTCCGGAAATTGCAAACGGCTTCCAGCTGGCGCGCAACAATTTGCCCGATGCACTGAAGAGACAGACAATAGACGGCATCTTCGAGCGGATCAAGAACACTCAGCAATCGGCCGGTGAATGGAGTCTGGCGCTCGAGTCTCTGGGTAATCTGGCTAAACATTTGAATGCATCTGATGTTCAAGCCCTTACCGATTTTCAGGAGAACAACCGCGCTACTCTCAGCAAACCCACCGAGGTGGCTCTCGGGCGGGCGTTGATAAAAGTTATTCAAGATGGTGCCACGCCTGAGATCCGCAATCAAGCCGCCGAGCACTTCGCCAACTGCGGTTGGTCGCGAAGTATGGGCAAGGAAGTCTCGGATGCCCTGGTGAAATTCGCCAAGGGCGAGGACGTGCCGGAGTCGCTGCGCGCCAAGATCAGCGAGCTGGCATATGATGCCGGCATTCGCCCGCCAATCTCTCACATCCTGCATATGATGAACGTCAAGGATGTGAGCAAGGAGGATCTGGACAAGGCGATTCAAAAAGCGGGTGGTGATGAAGAGTTCCGCAAGCTCTTGAGTCGCGTCGTGGCTTATAATTCGCTGCCAAAAGTTCTGCAGCAGATGGTCAAGTCAGGCGACAAGGACTTGAGCAAAATCAATCCGGTGAGTTTGCTGCCGCAACTCGAGGGTAATGCGCCCGAGCAAATCGACATCAAGAAAATGATCGCCAACCTCAAAGACAGCCCCGCTGAGAAGCCAGGACTGACGGGCGATCTGGCTTTCTTGAACGGCAACACGATAAGCGATCGCATCAATGCTCTCAACAATGACATGATGCGGCAGATATCCGATCGCTGCGGTCTTGATGTCGATCTTCTCAAAGCGAAAATCGCCGAGATGCGTACCAATGCTTACACAGGCGCGCAGACGAATCTCACCGATCGCCAGGCCGAATCCGTTAAGGATGAGCGAAAAGCGACCATGAAAGAATTGAAAGAAAAGACTAAAGAAGGCCATGGCACATCAATGTGGTGGCTGGCTCTTGGTCCGGCTTACTTTATCAGGCGGGCCGACAATGTGCAGGAGTTCGAGCGCGATCAAGCCAGGCGTGTTTCCCAGCTGCGCGGGCAGGATGCGAAGCTGGCAGAGCTTGCCGGCAGCTTCCGGCGCATGCAGGCTGTCAATCAAGCGCTCGATCTGGCCCAGGACTGCCAGAAATTATTTACCTACACCGCCGATGGTGACCGCTTCAATCAGGACAAATTGCTTCTCACCATGGGCAGTCAACATGGACGCTATGCCCTTGAGGTATTTGCACCATCGGTGGTGACCAACCTCACCGGCGTCGGCGCCAACACCTGGGAAGGAGGCGCCTGGGGACGGCTCTTCCTGAACGGGCATACCGATATGCCTGTGGCGCCCAGCGCTTATCCTCTCGGCAGCCCGGCGGTTCTCGAGATGGCGCTTGCCACCTTGAAACAACCTAACTTGCGCGCTCAGCCACCAGAGTCCGATCCCAACCGTTTCGATCCAAAAGCGCAGCAGCTTCGCGATGCTGCACACGAGTACGTTGTGCACGACGCTCTGCGCGCCATCGACACGCATCCGGACATCGGCGCGGTGACAAACGCCGCCGGGGCTCTCACTCAGAACTGGCAGGAGTTCAGCGAGCTGGTCCACGCCGGAGTAAACGGGCACCGCGGACCGGAGCTGGTCAAATACATGCGCAACCTGGTTCGGCAAACGGACGGCTCCGGGAAATTAACCGGCGGCTTTGAATTTCAGATTAAGCAAATTCAAGAGAATCTGCCGAAATTGCAAAAGGTCGTCGACGAGCTGAAGAAGGCCCGCGAGGAGACGACCGATCGTGAAGCGAGACTGGGACTGGATCGGCGCATCAAGGCGCTTTCCGAGATGATCGAACAGTTCAAGCCGGGCAGCCCGTCGATGAATCAATTCAAGCGCATGTGCGAATTGGTGAACAGCGGCAGCTTCGACGAGTCCACGATCTGGCGGACGCTGCGCGATAATGCCGTTCCTGTTGTGGCATGCATTGCCGCGGCAGCTCTGATATGCGCCACATGCGGTGCGGCCACGCCGCTTGCCGCTCTGGGTGTAGCGGCAGCCATTGCCGGCAGCGGTCTTCTGATTCGCGAAGGTTGGGCGGAGCTCTCCTACCAGCTCAACTGGACGGGCACAGGCGGCGCCCAGATCTGCGATGCTTTTCGAGGCGATGGCTTCCTCGTGTATGACAAGAAAAGCGGTAATTTTACGGTACCACCCACGGCGCTACAAGCGCTGGGGAATTATGGCATCCAGTTTGGGGCTGAAACGCTCATGAACTTTGGACTGATGGGCTTCGGTCATTATGTAGGCAAAGGCATGCGCTGGGTCACGGGCATAAGCGACATTGCTAAACGGCGAGCGGCTGCTGAAACACTCGGCAAGCTGATTGAGACGTCAGGCAAGAACGGCCAGTACATGGCGAGGGTTCTTGAGGCACAAGTGGCCAGCCAGGCTATTCCGGCGGCGCAGCGCACCTTCTGGCAGAAGTTCGGCGCTCAACTGCTCGAGCAAGGCGGCTTTTACATCGGTCATAATGCCACTGAAGATGCTCTGAAAAACGGTTTCAATGCCAAGGACTGGGTGGCTCAGATCGGCGCCGCACTGCTGGTGGTGACAGCAGCCAAAGGCGTTCACCATGTGCAGCAGTTTGGCTTCGGCGGGCTCAAACCACGCTGGATGAGACCTGGGGTTCTAGAAATGCCGGTGGATGGAAAGTCTTTCATGGCTGAGTATAAAGCGGCTCAGGCAAAAATGGGGGCTGATGCGCCGAAGGTTTCTTATCAGGAGTTGCCCAACGGCAACGTGCGCTGGAATGTCAACGGGCGAACGATCGAGATGCGCTTTGTCGCGCCGGAGGTAGCTCTGGCCAGACTGAACGGCGTGCCAATTCCCGAGGGCGCACAACTGGCGCCTGCCGGCGACGCCAAGCCCGTGGATGCTCAGCCCCCGATCAAGCCTGTCACCGCCGAGGGTGTCAAGGCGGATCTGACTCGCATGGTTGCCCAGGATCAAATTCCACGCGCCGCCGCCGACTCGCTCGTGGACGCGATGGGCAAGGGCACGATTACACCCGATGCAGCTCAGCAACTGGCGAACGCTCACCAGAAGGTAGGCGCCGAGATGTTCGGCAAACTGCTCGGCATGGATGCGCCCGTGCGCGATCTTTGCTTGAGAGCGATCGGCAACGACTTCATTAAGCCGGCTGATTTGCCGGCTCTCGTCAAGCTCGCGGAAAATCCGCCGGCCAGAGCGCTGGCTGATGCCATATTGAGCGGGCCGAAAGAAGAAGGCTTCGACTACAACAAATTGTTTGCCGATATCGCCAAAGCCAACTTCGATGCCAAAGCCAATGATGCATTGTCGTTCCTCCTCAAGGACGGTTGCGTTCCTCTGCGCACCCTCGAGCATATGCTTCGCGACCCTGCCGCTTTGAAAACGTTCTGCGAAACGCATGCTGGGGAAATCGCTCGCCTCAAGGAATTGAGAACCCAGATGGAGGGTTCTGTGTGGAACCAGCTCGTGCGCGATGCCGTTCGCGTGCAGGTGCCGCTTGCAAGATTGAACGATCTCAACGGCCAGGAGCTCAACAAATCGCTCGAGACTCTGGCGACGACTCTTCAAGATGCGCTCAGTGCCAAAGGCGGACAGCCCGTTCCGCGCGAATTGCAGCCGCTCTTGCGCGAGCTGAGCGGCAATGTCGCGAAGCTGCGAAACCCGGCACGCAGTCCGAACTCATTGACAGAAGTCCTGGACACGATGAGCAAATTGGTTCCAAAAGAAGCTGCTTTGAAAGCCACTCATCCGGAGCTGGTAAGCGCGCTCGAAGCGATGCGCGCCAAACTGGGACCTCTGGCTGAGGCTCAACTGCGCCTCAACGGCGGCATGCAGGGTGAGGCTGCCATGCGCCAGGCCGCACCGGATCTGATCAAGTCTCTAGAAGCCCTGCGCGCTCAACTTGATCCTCATCTGGCGGACCAGGGCTTCAACGGGCTGAGGGCGGCGCGAGACAGATTGGCCGCTGATTTACAGAACTCCGATGCGTATATGCGCGCGCGTCTGGCTGAGCTGGGCATTGATGTTCCTGCAGACAAACCCGTCGATTACGCCAAGCACGTCCAGCAAGTCAAAGATCCTGTGGAGCAAAGGAACCTGCGCGATCTCCTCAATGAATCGAGGAAGGAAGCCGGACGACTGGGCCGGATTAACGAGATACTGAAAACTGCTGATACCATAGACGGTGCCATAGCCAAGCTGAGAAGTTTTGCCGACGGTAAGACGAGTTTCGATGATTTGAAGGCAGGGCTGAAGGACCTCAACAATGGTCTCAAACGCATTCAAAGCGAGGTTACAGTAACCAATAAGGCTTCAGGGCTCAGAGATGTTTCCGCCAACAAGAGCTATCAAGATCTGGCGACGGAGCTGGCTCAAACACGGCAGGTTCTGCTCAAGGGCTTGACCCAGGAGCGCATTTACAACTCCGGCAACAACACGCTAAAACAGCAAGGCGATGATATGGTTTGGGAGGGACCGAAGCAAGCCAATGGCGAGCGCCCGAAGATAACCATCCCCAAAGATCAAGCCGGCAAGCCCCCCGACTTCAATGCCGAACGGCCAAAAACGCCCGGCATGACAATCGATATGATCGGCACTGATGGTCGGCCGTATCGTGTCCAGATTCCGGAAGGCTGCCGCGTGGAACTGGGCCGCCCGAGTGCCGACGGCGAGCCCCGCGGCATCATACTGCATGCCGATCATGTGAAAGCTGCCGATGGATCGTATCTGCGTTACCGTATTATGCAGCCGAAGAATCACATGGAGTCGCACCAGGTAAATTATAAAAACGGATACGTTCGAGTTGAAAGAGTTTTTCCTGACACTAAGGTAAATGTTCTTGGACCAAACGGTGAACCGCTCCGTGTCCCGGTGGACACAGCCGGCAAGCCAATCGGCGATATCGACGGTCGCACCTGGTGCCTCGACAAAGACGGCACCAAAGTCGTCCATGTAAAAGAGTTGATGGGTGAGCCATGCCCGAAAGAACTCGAGGGCGAGAGAACCCGCCTCAACGATCTGGTAAACGCGCAAGGAGCGATTCGACCGCAACTGCTACAGACACCACTGGTGATACCGGTAGCACCGGACGGCACTCCGATTATGGGATTCGACGGCAATCCGTGGTGCTTGAGCCAGGACGGCAAACGAGTCGTCCACATAAACGAGTTGCGCGGCGGTGAGTGCCCCGGCGATCTCGTCGCCAAGCGCGATCAAATGGCGAAAATCCTGGGCTTATGGCAGGGCTTTACTCACCACCATATTGCACCATCGGCGCTACCAAAGGACACACCTGTTTTGTCCGTTAAGCCCGGAGCCAAGGTGCCGTTACGCACTCCTCCGGTCGTCGCCAAGCCTTCGGCGCCAAAGGGCGATGACAAGCCGCCGGATAAGCCGCCGGACAAACCGCCTGAGAAGCCGCCGGATAAGCCGCCCGATAAACCACCCGAGAAGCCGGCTCCGCCGGACAAACCGCCGGACAAACCTCCCGATAAGCCGCCCGAGAAAGGTCCTGATGATCGGCCGGGCGATGATCCGGCTCAGCGCAAGCAAGATCTTCTCAAGCGCATCAACGACTCTACCTTGCCTGATCCGCTTAAACAGGCGCTCGCCAAGTACGTAGATGCTCAGACGCAAACTCCGGAGCAAATGAAACGGTTGCCTTTATTCGAGCGCTTGCTGCGTCTCAGTGATGCGCATCTTGAGGAGGCGGGAATCAACGCCAAGCTCTTCAGCGATGGAGTCACCCGCAATCAGCTGACCACGCGCATACGTTTTGCTGAAGCGTTGTGCGACATTGCTAAGATGCCGGCCGAGCAACAGCCGGCGCTCAGACAGCTGCTCGGCAAAGTTAATACGAAGGACCCGACTCGTATGGAATTGGTCGAGGAGATCCTTCGCCTTAGCGAGACGGAACGCAAGTCGGATCTTGGACAAGCGCTCAAGTTCTATCTGGAGAACAATCCAAGGCGCAATCTGGATGAGATTCGCAATACGCTCAATGAGATCTACGATCGTCGCCCGACGCCGGAATTTAAAGTGCCGACAACCGAGGGACGAACCGAAGTTCCCAAACAGGAGCTTGCCGATCTGGCATCCGATGCATTCTCGCATGCCAAGCGCGGACTCGACACGCATGAGTGGTCGAAGGCCGAAGTCGATCGTGCTCAAGAAATACTTCTCGACATCCTGCAGAAACATCTGACTGGTGTTCGTCCGACCGAAGTCTTCATGGGTAACAGCCAGATTGCAGTAGCGCTCGATAACGGATGCGTACTGAAGATCCAACGCCATGGTCGCTGGAACAACTCCTGGGGAACGCGAGTATTTTCTGCCGATGGCAAGAGCGAAGTGCGCGACTGCCCCATCATTCCACTGACGGCTCCCGTCCAGGGTCAGCCGCCGGTCTTGCGAGTCGATGGCACCGGCGGTCCAAAGTGGCTTGCCTATATGCAACCGCAAGTGGGTAACCTCTATTCGCAACGGCACGTTGGTCAATTCTTCGATGCGGTAGGCGAAACACGTGCTCCCGACACCAACTATTTGTTGGAGACAGTGGCTCGCCAGGCGGGATTTTTGAAGTTGCCGCCGCCGGGCAACCCGGGAGGCAAAGCAAAGCGAACGATGGTGCTCTTCGATTACGAAGCAGCAGATGGTCCTGGAGACCGCTGAGGTTTGGATTATGCTAGAGAACCGAAGACCTGAGATGGTACTATATATGGTGCACAATCAATCGTTTTATCGAACAAATAGCGACTGCTGCCCATTTGTTTTTAGACATGCTAAAGTGGTCTTATGAAACCAACTGGAAAACCTAAGTTTTGGACCTTTGGAGTTGTTGTCGGGCTATTCTTGCTCGTTGCCGGCATAGCGCAAGGCTCCTCGGCTGAGTTTTGCTTCCAGCTAAGCGGTATCTGCTCGCTTTCCATAGCTGTTGTTTTTTACGCGCTTCTTTTCACGAGCATCCGCCGTCGAGCCGATCCGAGAGCCGCTACCTATTATGTTGCCATACTATGGCTTTTGGCTCTATCTCTTGCCTTTTCCTTGTGCTCCGGAATCGGCAAGTACAGCGTCAGGTTGGATGAGTTCAATGACTCCGGTACCACGGTTGAGACATTTCATAAAGCCCCTCTTTTGCAACAATCTAAATAGCAAGACATCTTGCAGTCCGGCAAAGTCTGCAAGACACGTGCTCACGTCGATTTGGAGTTAAGGGCAGTTCCACCTCAGGGTAAGTCCGGTGTCTGCCCCGCACATGAGTCGCTACGATGAAATTGGTCGTAGGCGCATTCGTTGTCGCGGGAAAAAAATTATGACGTGCAAAAACAAAAGGTCTTTAGCCCTGGCATTGGTAGTGGCTTCCAGTTTTAGCATTGCAGGATGCGGTTCGCTCCAACAATGCGAAACGGTGCCCAAGCAGGTGGTGAATTTGGAGCAGAAGATGAAAGCTCCGTCTCCAAAGCCTTGCATTGCGACGAAGCGCGCACAGAAATGCTGTGCAGCACCGAGTCCTTCCGCGCGCAAGAGCGAGGTGAGCAGCGAGGAATATGGGCGTATCGTCGAGAGTGATTTTCTGGCGGTAAAACAAAATCCGTTTTCCACTTTCTCAATTGATGTTGACACGGCGGCATATGCCAATGTCAGGCGTTTTATAAACGATGGTCAGTTGCCGCCGCCGGATGCCGTTCGAAGTGAGGAGCTGATCAATTATTTCACCTATGATTATCCTCAACCAAAGGGCAAGGAGCCTTTCGCGATTAGCGCAGAAGTTGGCGACTGCCCATGGGCAAAGGGGCATAAACTGGTCCATATTGGACTTCAGGGCAGAGAAATTGCATCGACAAACTTGCCGCCTTCGAATCTGGTTTTCCTCATCGATTGCTCGGGATCAATGTCGGATGAATCGAAGTTGCCCTTGCTGAAAAGATCATTTGCCATGCTGGTAGAGAAGCTGCGCCCTCAAGACCGTGTGTCCATCGTTACTTACGCCGGTTCTTCCGGCCTTGTGCTGCCGCCCACATCAGGGAAAGATAAGAGCACCATATTGGCAGCGCTCGATCGTCTCGAATCGGGTGGTGCCACCGCGGGTGGTGAAGGTATCGTTCTTGCCTATGATGTTGCCATGCGAAACTTCATGCCCCATGGCAATAATAGAATCATTCTGGCAACCGACGGAGATTTCAACGTTGGTTTATCGAGCGATGATGAGCTTGAGCGTTTGATTGAGCAGAAACGTAACTCCGGTGTTTTTCTGACGGTGCTCGGATTCGGTACCGGCAACTACAAAGATGTTCGTATGGAAACGCTTGCCGATAAGGGCAATGGCAACCATGCTTACATTGACACGCTGCAAGAAGCCAAAAAAGTTCTGGTCAGCGAATTTGGCGGCACCATGTTTACGATCGCCAAAGACGTCAAGCTGCAGGTGGAATTCAATCCAAAACTTGTGAAAGGCTACAGATTGATCGGCTATGAGAACCGCATGCTCGCTGCCGAAGACTTCAATGATGACAAGAAAGATGCAGGCGAGCTCGGCTCGGGCCACCATGTAACCGCACTCTATGAGCTGGTCCCGGCTGAGTCTAAGGAAAAAGTGCGCGACGATGTGGATGCCTCCCGCTATCAAAAACTGTACTGGGTTGGTGGCGCACCGGGCGCAGACGAGCTGATGTGTGTGAAGCTGAGATATAAGGAACCGAATGGTTCGCAAAGCAAGAAGCTCAGCTACACTGTCGGCAGCCAATTAAACCCGCGTGGCGGAACCTCGGAAAACTTCCGCTGGTCAGCAGCAGTAGCCGAGTTCGCGCTCTTGTTGCATGACTCGAAGTATAAGGGCAGTGCAAACTATGCGCAGGTGGTCAATCTCGCGGACGGCGCCAAAGGCAGAGATAATGGCGGTTACCGATCCGAGTTCGTCGGTTTGGTAAAACGCGCTCAAGATTTGAAAACGCCCAGGGTCGCGACCGACACGCAGACACCCGGTCAGTGAGCATTGAACAAGAGAATGTTAGCTAAGAAGTAAACCAGAAAAATGCCGATAGCATCTCCGGCAAGCAACAGGACCTTCTTTTCCGATCGATACATCAATCCGATGACCACTATGGCGGTCGCGATTATCGATGCCACCGCAGGCAGTGCGTTTAATTCCGATATGGTTCGCAACAGCGGCGCCTTGGCATAACAAAAATCGGTTACAGCAAGTATAACCACATTGAAAAGATTGCTGCCGAGTAAATTGCCGACCGCCAGATCAAATGAGCCGCGTCGAGCAGCTGACATGGAAACGGCTACCTCGGGCAATGAAGTGGTTATGGCAATGAAAGAGCTGCCGATGAAGCTTTGTCCCCAGCCGGTCGCCGTGCCGATTTGCTCGGCCAATTCGGGTAGATAGCAAGACGCCCCCACGATTAGGGCGGCATAAAAAGTGAAAGGCATCAAAATTGCCACCATCGAGCGCTTCTGCTCAGGCGCCCCCTCTGCCAGCTTTACGATCGAGGCTGCCTCGCGTGCAGATTCATATGAGAAAATCAGCTTCATCGCCAGGATGTACAAGAGCGGATAAACCAGGCTGAGCGGATCGCTGTTGTTCAGGAAAGTGAGGACCGGCAGGTACTTGCCATAAACAATGTCGATTACGCCAAGACCCATCAGAACAATTCCAAACCCAGCCGAAAGAATCTGACCCTGATCCACCACATGTGATACCGGCTTCTTTGAATAAACATCAAGCAGTGCAATTACCATCAAATTAAACAGACAGCTGCCAATCGTTCCACTGACAGCCATATCCGGGAGGTCATGCAGCGTGACGGCGGAAACGCTTGTGACCAGCTCGCACAAGGATGTAATCACGCCGAGCAAAACTATGCCCACCCAGCTCTTCGCCAAGCCGGTGCGCTCAGCAATAATTTCGCCGTAAAGACTGAGCTTGTGCCCGGCGAAGAATATCAATGCTGCGCATAGTAAGAATTGGATCCAAACGTTCATCGCACACCAGCGCTGAAATATTGGTTGCGATTATATCAATGTTATGATGCCCCAAGTGCACTGTGAATGTTGACGACGCTTTTGGTCACGGATTCAAAAGCGGAAACGTTCATCCTGGGGCGTGGGGAGCATTCCTGGTTGGACGGAAGCGGCTAAAGCACCAGCACCAGGCATTCCATATCCAATTCAACCAATGCCCTGACCTGCCAAATAGGAGTGAAGTATCGCATGACAAGACACAACAGACGCATGTACCATCGGCTGCTCGTATTGCTTATATCTTTAGGAGCGATCCTTCTGTGCGTCGGAAACTCGTTGAAGGCACAACCAACCCGTCCGAAGGAAGACCTTCAAACTGAGCTTCAGCCTGTGGAAATTGCAGATGATATTGCCTACGGACCGGCAGTAATTCTAGGCTGTAAGCAGGCGATATTGTATCGTGCGACAGACTCAAACAAAAAGACTGCAGTCATTTCGAGTTACACAGAAAAATCCTTTGATAGAACAAAGGAATGGATATTCAGAAACATTTATCCGATTCTTAATCAACCCCGGCATCACGCCAAGGTTGCGCCCGAGTATTACCTAAGTCTGTTTAATGACGAAAGCAATGGAATGATGGGCCTTTTGATAACCATTCCGCTGAATGGTGAGACGCTCGGTCCTGCGTACAAAGACGAGATCGATGAACTTCGTCAATTGATGACCGTGACCACACCATAGCGATCCCGTTCAGCTCCAATCGCTCGGCGAAAACTTCATTTCTTTGACTATCATTTCATAGTCAGAGTAGGCTCAGAATGTAGAGAGTCACTTCCCCATCTGCCCTGCATCTTTTATTCCGGCACCGCCTGCGTCGCTATCAAATCGGAAAAGTGGGACTTTCTCTTAATGGCAAAATCAAAGTCGCGCAGCATGTTTTTGCCGTTGTGGTATCAGCAACAGGCAAATGATCATGACTGCGCCAATCACAGCAGTAGCGGTAATATCATTGATTGCTAGTCCGCCTTTTGATAACGGCTTATCCAGAGAGTTGGCTAGTGTTGCGCCCAGCGGGCGTGTGAGGATGAATGCAGCCCAAAACAGGAAGGTACGATTTGTCTTGCTGAAAAAGTATAGGAAGGCAAGAAACACCAGGATGGCAGCGATTAGCAGTGCGCTGCCGTTGTATCCTAAGCCAGTGCTGTCTGCCATCCAGTCACCGAGCGCGGTGCCTAGAGTTTGTGAAAACATGATTGTTGTCCAATAAAAAATTTCAGCTTTCCTCGATGTGATTGATACCACATCGACGGAGCCCAGCGAACGGTGCCAGACTGCTAAGGTCGTGAGCACGAGAAGAAAGAGCGTTAAAGATCCGCCAAAATAGCCGATTCCGAGCGAACGGTCGACAAAGTCAGCCAAAGTCGTCCCCGCAAGAGTGGTTAAGGTGATGACGATCCAGTAGAGAATCGGGTGGAAGTGCTTTGTTCTTACTTGGGCTGTCACAGCAATTATCAACAGAGTTCCGAATATGGCTGTACCGACGAGGTAACCAAGCCCCAGTGTCATCGTCACTGCGTTCCCGCCGACCTCACCCAAGGTTGTAGCAAGAATCTTGAGAGTCCAAAAGCCCAATGTGACTTCGGGAACCTTACTGATAGCAGAGTTTTGAAGCGAATCGCTCAAAGGCAGCACCTTTAGCCAGTTCTAAAATGATGTGTTTTATCTCCGGCAAAAATGGACGGCGCAGATTCCAAAAGGTTTCACCACCAGGCAAAGAACCTAATCCTTTTGCGTGGCGGCGAAACTATCCTGATGGCTGATCGATTCCGCTATCTTGCTTGAAATCCAGTCTCTTGCCGATTCAACCGCTGAATCTTTTTGCCCCTGTGTATCTTGCATTATGTACTGATCAGGAGAAATGCCGCCCGGGTAGCAATGCCCATTCCGGTCGGCATCGTTTGCAACTGCCAGAAACAGCACCGCATGGTCAGGTAGCTCAAAAGGGTACACTGCTGTTGTTAAGCCGCACGTGTCATTTCCGAAGAATCTAGTGTTTGGGCGTCCCTTGAAGGCTATGCAAACAATCTCACCGGCGCTAATCGTATTCCTGCTAATCAGCACCGCCACTGGTGGCAGCTCGCGGATGTTAAGACGACCACCTCGGCTGGCTGAAATTGGACTGTGAAGCCATCGTCTGGAGGAATCCATAACAGAGATTTTGTCATCTTCGTAAATCCAGGGATGAGGCTTGGTCTTCGGGCAGCGAAAGTATCCGAGCACTCGACTCCCAAACAATGGTCCAAGCGCTGCAAGCATCGGCCAGTTGTTCCCACCGGTATTGGAGCGCAGGTCAACTATCCATCCTTCGGGCTTTTCGTTTTCCAGTTTTACTAAAATACCTCGAAGTCTCTCTGCATAGCGCATAATGTCAGCTGTATCGTAGGCGATCAGTCCGGGAACCAGAAGATAAGCAACTTTGTGATCTCCCTCAATTATTTGTCCGGAAGGCTCGAGCTGTTTGGCTGGCACCGGTAATTTGAAGCGACCCGGTGTCTCGGGTGCAGGCTGCGGAACGACAAGAGCGCTATGATGATCGGGCAGCTCTGCCAGCACATGGCGAATTGCCGGATAAGTATCCTGCGGAGTTTTGGCTCCACGTGCCAGCTCAAGAGCTTTCAATTTCTGAGAATTGAAGTCCATTGATTCACTGTTCAATGCCTGCTTCTTGATAATATTTAGTGCTTTGAGCAAATAATTTTTTGCCGCGGGCGACATGCTTTGTTTCTGTTCGGCCAGGCAGGGAAGCGCCTGCCCGAGCAGCATTAAAACAACGAATAGAAAAGCCAGGCAGAATGAGATCATTCCGCAGTCGTGCTTCTTCGAATTGGCAAACGTTTCCGTGGGCATCGCACATCTGCAAAACATGGTGCTCTCAGTTATTACTGATACCGGGCTCATGATATCAGAGTCTGGTGAAACGATGGGAGCGGGCAATGCCGGTAGTGTATACTCCTCCTCCGAGCGGAGGAAAGCAGATGAAATCCAGTGCGGCGATTGGCAATGTAATTAAGAACAAGAGCTTGACCGAGATGGCGATGGGTTATGCGCGCAGTCGAGTTCTGTGCGCCGCCGCTCGCCTCGAGATTGCCGATGCCATCGGCGAGGGTGAGCGGTCCGTCGATGACCTCGCAAAGGCATGTGGTGCGCAGAAGGACTCGCTGTACAGACTGTTGCGGGCGCTGGCAAGCTTCGGCATCGTGGTCGAACGCTCGCCGGAAATATTCGCTCTGACAAGGCTTGGTCAGCCGCTTCGCAAGGACGCTCCTGACTCTGAATGGTCGGCGGTTGTTTTCTGGGCCGATTTGTTGGCGGACAGCTGGTCGCATCTAACGGAGTGCATTCGCTCCGGTGAAAACGCCATGCGCATCATGGAGCGCGAGGGAATTGCATCGCGATGGTCTAAGGATCCAAATGCCATGTCGATTTTTACAGCAGTCATGGGTCATGCGCCCGCCGAAGACTACATGCCTATCGCACGTGCCTGGGATTTTTCGAGATACAAGACCGTGGCCGATCTCGGCGGTGGCGGCGGCGCGCTTATTGCAGCGGTTCTGGAGGCTTATCCGCAAGTGAGCGGCATGCTTGTTGATAGACCGACTGCCATTGAAAGCGCTAAGGCTCGTTTCGAGCCGCTGAAAGAGCGCTGCCGGCTTCTGGCTGTCGATCTGTGTCAGTCCGTTCCCGAAGGAGCGGATGTGTATATGATGAAGCATTTCTTGCATGGTTACACGGATGAAGCTGCGCTCGGAATCTTGAGCAATTGCAAGGCCGTTCTTCCAAAAAACGGACGCTTGCTGATCATTGAATTCGTTCTGCCTGATGTCGTCGATCACGCCGACGCCCAGCTTGAGCAGCGATTGATGAGTGATTTGAACATGCTGGCCGTCACCGGTGGTAAAGAACGAAATGCCGCTCAGTGGAAATCACTACTAAGCGAGGCCGGGCTCGAGTGCCTGGAGATCATCCCGGTTGGCGGCGATCTGGTTTCCATCGTTGAAGCCGCGCATCGAAATTGAACCGCGCCAAATCTTCTCATAACCAGCCATGTTGTATACTGTCCGGGTCTGACTCGCCCGGCACAAACGTTTACTTGTGTTGGCGTGAGCGGGCCAATAGACCGTGACTCCGCTGAGAGAGACTGTGCTATGCGTGCATACATATTATCTTTTTTGTTGATGTTTATTCTTTGCTATGCGAGTCCCCGAGCTGATGCAGCCGGACCGGTAAGCAGTTATTGCCGGCGCGTGGAGACGAAGCTCAAAGAAAAGCTACAGGAAAATCCAATCACCACAAAAGAGGTGATTGTCGTCTGTAAAGTTGATGCAAACGGCAACATCACCGATGTGAAACTTGCCGATGTGCCGGTCAACAAATCAGTTTCCGAGCAAGATGGGAAATCCGCGGTTGCGGCGGTCTGGCAACAAGTCGCCTTGGGCGCGCCTCCAGCCGCGCCGCTCAAGTTGAGCATTGCGCTTTCCAATGATCCCAAAAAGATTAGTGTTTCTTCCGAGGATATTTCATTTCAGCCGTACATGGCTGACTTACAGAGGAGGATAAAGCGAGCCTGGTTCCCGCCAAAGGGCCAGGAAAGCAAGAAAATTCAGGTCGCGTTCAAACTGACGGATGACGGCACAATGAGCAATCTGAAACTCGAGAAAACTTCGGGCAGCCCGCAAGCAGATACTGCTGCTCTTGCCGCCGTCAAGAATGCCTCTCCCTTTCGTCCCCTGCCGGACGGATCGCCGGCTGATGTCGATATAACTTTTACTTTCGATTATAACGTCTCGAATGGTGCCGAGTGGAAAATCCGTTTGCGGGAAAACCTGCAGTCCAACTTGAAGTCAGGCTCTCAAGATTCAGTGCCTGAGGGTTGGGCGCTCAAAGGCGATTCTCCGGAAAGGTATGAGGTCGGTTTTGACAATGCCACCACACACGATGGCAAGCCTTCCGTTTATCTAAAATCGATCGCGGACAAAAATCCCGGCTTTGGCACAGTGACCCAATGGTTTCTCGCCGATCATTATCATGATAAACGCCTGCAATTATCGGCATGGATAAAGACGGAGAAGGTGGATGACGCAGCTGCGTTATGGATGAGGGTGGATGGTTCGGAAGGCAAGGTGCTGACTTTCGACAACATGGAGACACGACCGATCAAGGGCACCAATGATTGGAAGAAGTACAGCGTGGTTCTCGATGTTCCTGCCGAAGCGCGCAAAGTCAGCTTCGGATTCTTGCTCTATGGCACAGGCAAAATCTGGACCAGTGATGTCGAGCTTCATCCAGTCGGTCCGGAAGTGGCATCGACGAATATTTGGAAAGAGGGCTTCGCGCCGCTCGAGCCGGTCAATCTCCAATTCACAGGAAAGAAACAGTGAGATCCCGATCTTTATTACCAGTCGCTGTGCTGCTGATCAGTGCACTACTGGCGACACCACCTCAAAGCAGCCGCGCTCAGCTGAATGTGAACAGCGATCGCTGGATGCAAGATTCGGACAGGGCTAAGTTAGAGTCCAAAGAGCGAGATTTGTTGCGGCAATATGAGGAGCTCGATCGAGCAAGCGAGCAGATTGTGAATACTATTAATGACTTGAGCAAGAAACTAACCGAGGTCGACATCGCCAAGAAAAGTGTGCGAGCTGAATTGAATAGCGTGCGATTGAAATTGCTGTGACCATTGACGGCTATTAACGAAAGTCGCCCCCATTGGAGACGACCTTCTAGTCAAGGCAGATTCGGAATGTATAAAGAGCTCCTTCTATCTCTTCACCCCATACCCCGTTATGTATTTAGAATGCTTTGGTTCGTTCGACTGAAACTCTTTTTTCATAGTCGTTTCCTTGTTGTCCGATTTGTCCTTATGCAGCTCCTTCGCGCCTGAGTTTGCCACAGGTTTCTCACCACCTTCGATCGGACAACCATGCAGGTGCTTGTTACCGGCGCTCTGGTTCTTCGCATCAGACTGTTTCAAAATGGACAGTTTGTCCTTGAAACTTTCGTGGTCGTATTCTTTCGTAAGATTCGTCGTCGCAAGATGTTTTCCGACTTCGAATCCCATTTCAGCTCCAATATCAGATATATTCACCATGTTTTCAACTCCATTCTTTTGCGTTGAACAGAGGGGGTAGATCCGCTGTCCATCGGCTTAAGCAGTAACGAGATTTCACTCTCAGCAGTCAGCGAACTGTGCATGGTCGATACTTTAGGCAAAAAAGCTAGTGAAGTTATAAAGATCGAAACAGCGAATTTTTCGCCACGATAATCCTTATATAAGTGCGGCGTCCGTCTCTATTCGTCAGAGGAGCCATCGAGGGAACCGTCGAATAAGTAGTCTTTCCTATGCACGATGCGGAACATTAGCTTTTCTCGTTATGGGTATAAACAAATCACAGACCAGGCTGATGCCGGTTGGGGTATGAACAGTCAGAACCAAACCAACAAGCTCTGTCAGCAATGCGGCAAACCAATCCCCGTGCGCCGCGGCGGTACCCTCACGCAATGGATATTTAGAACGCAAAACTGCCTGTGTGATAAGAAGACACTACTGCAATCGGCAGAGCATGAACCTGACGTTTCAGCCTGGAGAGTTTGCGAGAGATGCGGGAAACGAGTCGCTGAGCGCCATGATGGTTCCATCACACAGTGGATTTTTCGCAAAGAACCATGCTCGTGTGCTGAGCCGCTGATCGAGGCAAAGACTGCGAGCATCGCCACTGATACTACCGTTGGAGTAGGCAGACTTGGAAAGGATATGCCCACTGACGGAAACGGAAAGACCGCTGCAAACGGAACCGTCCTCACCACCTCTGGTGGCATGCCTTCCGCCGTGCCCGACCTTTTTTCCGGCGTGATAGAAACGTTCGCGCACAGATTTGAGGTTCTCGAGCGCCTCGGTACAGGCGCCAGCGCCACGGTGGATAAAGCCAGAGATACCTATTTGCGAAAAACGGTCGCTTTGAAACGCCTGCACAGTAAATCTTTGAATGCAGAAGAAACGATGAGGTTTCAAGAAGAAGCGAAATTGATGGGAGGTTTTCACCACGACAATCTTGTCGCTGTATTCGATTTCGGAGTTTCAGATAATTGTCCTTACCTGGTCATGGAATATGTGGAAGGGATAGGACTTGATAAAGTTCTGTCCGAGAGTCTTCCTCCTGAAGGCATTGCCATCAGAATGGCGTTGCAAATCTGTGACGTCCTTTCCTCCGCGCACAAAAAGGGAATCATTCATCGCGATCTAAACCCGAGAAACATTCTTGTTGTCGGCGCATTATCCGCTAATCCGAAAATAAAGCTCCTCGATTTCGGACTCGCTAAGCACAGCGACCGGAACCAGGACATCACGCGGCCGGGAATACCCATCGGCACACCGTCTTACATGAGCCCGGAGCAAGCCCGCGGCGAGAAAGCTGACGCGCGCACCGACATTTACTCGCTCGGTTGCATTCTCTTTGAGATGCTGACCGGCTCACCGCCTTTTGTTGCTGGAACGGCAGCGGAGTTGTTGATGCAACAAGTTGCCAGCGATGCCCCCACACTGCAAAGCAGGCACCCAGAAGGCAAATGGTCCGAGCCTCTAGAAGACATTGTCGCGAAAGCGCTAGCCAAAGATCCGAGTAAACGTTTCCAAACCGTTGACGAGCTGCAGTCCGCACTTAGAGAAGTCGGGCCAGATTCCGGTGTCGGCAGTCATGTTGCATCTGATAAAGATAAAGCGACGCCGGAGGGCTGGGGATTCTCGGCGAGAAAACGACCGTTTGTAATCGCAGCGTCTGTCATAGCAGTTGGAAGCGCCTTGATTGCTCTGTCTCGTTTCTTACCTTTAGATCGCCTTTTGCCTATAGACGAGGAATCGACCGTTACAACCGACGCTTCCACGCAGCCAAAGACTAATGAAGTGAAATCCGGCACCACACCTTCGAGCGGATCGCAAAAAAACGCCGCAGATTTCCAAGCCTTCCCCGAGCACGAAGCAAAATTCATTCCTTATGCAAAAGGGTTCGAGTCCGAGCAAGATGCGGACGTCCTCATCAAGAATCTAGCAGCCATGCCCGAGAAAGAGCGTCTAGCGGCCACTTTGAATTTTGCAAAAAACGTAACTGAAGAGAACTGCGAAAAACTGAGTAAGATGAAAACGATACGGGTCATCCGCTTGAGTGACTCGGACGTCACCGATGCCGCTGTTGCGCATCTGGCGCCACTTACAAATGTGCGCGAGATCCATGTGGCGCGCTGCAAGCTTTCCGATAAGGTTTGTATTCCTTTGAGTCAGATGAAGGATTTGCAATCCGTTGAATTGACCGACACCATGGTCACCGATGATGGTGTCAAACTGCTTGCCGGATTGAAAAAACTTCGCTGGCTTTGCCTGATACATTGCAGAATCACAAATTCTGCCTGCCCGTCGCTGGCGACTTTGCGATCGCTGGATACGCTGTTTCTTAGCGGCACGAAGATCTCAGATGCCGGTCTTGACCAATTGCAGCCTCTTACGAAGCTGGAGGTTCTTGACCTGCACGGCTGCCCGGTAAGCGACCTGGGTTGCGAGACCTTGAGAAAGTTGCCGCACCTGGACACGCTGAGTCTGAATGCAACACGGGTCACCGACGCCGGGCTCCTTCGTTTGTCCGCGCTCAAGAAGCTAAGAATACTTCGATTGGACAATTGTCGGATAAGCGATCGAGGGCTAGCCGTTCTGGCCAGCCTTCCCCAAATTAGCAGCGTGGAGTTGAAAAACGCAGCGATCGGTGACAAAGGTTTGATGCAGTTATCGAAGATCCATACGCTCAAGTTCCTGGACGTTTCAGGATGCAGCAAAGTATCTCAGGCGGCTATTGCCGAATTCAAAGCCGCCAGACGCGACTGCCAGGTCATTTACGGCAGCACCGGCGTCGATGGTGATTGGTCTGGTGCTCGGTCGAATTTGCACGAATAGCGCTCGGTTTGCATGACCGATGATGCGGGATTGCCTGCGCAATTAGCGACCCCTTCCGTTTTTATAACTTCATTAGCTTTCGCACTTAAAGTGAGAGTACAACCAATCACCCCGAACCGGTTGTCGTTCCTATCTTTTACTAGGTGTAGAAAAATGGCGAATAATTCCCTCGATCGAAGCGAGCGCGGCTCACGGCATGAATTTGGAAACCATGGTTTGACAAACGAGCTTCACAGTCAAGTTGATTCAGTAAGACATAGAACTCAAAATGCAGGAATGGCTCAGCAGCAGCCTGGCGCGCACCCTCAGGCTCTCGATTTCTCAGTCGAAGACATATATGCGAGCTCAATAAGAAAGGCACAGGCTGAAGCCGCTGTGGCTGGAATCACTGGCGGACTTATCGCCGAGGGCGCAAACCTGCTCGATCAAACGGCAAGACAATTCGGCATGTATCATCCGTTCACCGCCGATAGTGTTCGCAGAGAGGGTCGCGGTTTTGGCGTGGATCAAGCCCGTCACGGCGATTGTTGGTTCGAGTCCGCTCTGGCTGGTCTGGCAAACAGCCCCAATGGTCCTGAAGCGATCGCCTCGATGATCACGATGGGACCGGAGGGTTACAGAGTGACATTCCCCGGCGATCCGAGCCATCCCGTGCACGTGACTGATGCGGACATAAAAAAGGACAATTTAAATAACTACGCTCCCTGGGCGTCTGTCTTAGAAGCAGCGCTTTTGAAACGATTTCCCCAGCAGGGCGAGCACGGCGGCTCGATGGCTGAGGCCATCCAACTCCTTACCGGGAGAGTGGGTTTGAACGAAGTGACCGGTGCCCAACCGCTCAACGTTCTCGCTGCAGACATAAGACAAACGCTATCGCAGGGAGGAATCGTGGAGGCAGCCACTCCACATGGTCCCAGATCGAACAAGGGAGAACGTGAGGACCGGCCTTCCCCATCGAGTCCTGTAGTACCGAATCATGCCTATACGGTCGTCTCGTATAACAGCGATGGTACTGTCACAGTGAGAAATCCGTGGGGACACAATTATGGTACCGCAATTGGTGGCTACGGCACCACTGCAGACGGCGTCACCAATGTGGGTGACGGCGAATTGCGAATGCCCCTAGCCGAGTTTCAGAGACGCTATTCATTTATCACTCGCCAGGACACCAGTCCCATCAATCCTGACTTTCTTGCCATCGCTGCGACCGGCATGAACGCATTGCACTCTCTGGGCGAGGAGTTGCACGTGACTCCGTAAGCGATCGAATGCCTTCTTTCACTTCCGGCGTTCGGGAAATCTATGCAGTGATGAATTTGGCTTGGTGATCAAGCGTGAATAATCTTGCGGTGTGTTGACATTGAAGTATGGTGGCAAAATGTCGACGGCATACTCACCGATTTCTAATTGAAATGTAGTCGTCTTCAGTCCGCCGATGAGATCTTGAACGCTCAAGTTGCCCGCGAAGAGCGATTCCTCGAGCGGTTTTATGCACGACGTGGAGTAGATTCCGAGCAGCGGCTCCAGCCCGTCTTCATGCGCCAGAACGACGACATCGTAGCCCTGGCGCACGGCTACCATGTCGCGAATCAGGCGCTCGGGAACGAGCGGCATGTCGCAAGCCATGACAAATGCGTAGTCCGTTTCAGAGGTCAGCAATCCTGAGAGGATGCCGCCCATCGGTCCGCGGTAGGGCAGTATATCTTTGACTACGTCGACGCCCAGATCTTGATAGGCATCGGGCTCGTTGCTGACCAGTATGGTGCGAACGAACATCTCATTCAAAGTATTGACGATGTGCGAAATGATCGTGGAGCCCTCATACGGCAGAAACGCTTTTGGTCTGCCCATGCGTTTCGACTTGCCGCCGCACAAGATCATTGCCGTCAATGGCAACGGTTCGCTAATCTGGTGGCTTTGCTGTGCGGTCATCTTAAGGGTCTTTCTCTTACATCGCAGCTCCATATAACTGTGACGAGCTACTCGCCTTTATAAACAGGTTTGCGTTTCTCCTGAAAAGCGGCAAGCCCTTCCAGGCGATCGCTTGTATTGATCAGCTCGAGGTACGCCCGCGTTTCCATTGCCAGCGCGGCATCCAGGTCTTTGTCAAATCCCTCATCGATAGCTCGTTTCGCCTGGCGCAATGAAAGCGGTGCGGCGGTTGCAATTTCCTCCGCCCAGGTTTGCACTTCATTCATTAGTTGCTTGCTGAAGCCATCGCCAACTTCTTCGCTCTTGTCTCGCTCGACGACGCGATGAATCAACCCGATGTTTTTCCCCTCAACGGCACCGATTGGAGCGGCAGTCAGAATCATCTCCTTGGCTTTCGATTTGCCGATCAGTCGCGGCAGTCGTTGCGTTCCGCCCGCACCAGGGATGATACCAAGCTTCACTTCGGTCAAACGCAAAGTTGCATCGTCCATCATCACTCGCAAATCGCAGGCGAGAGACAACTCCGTTCCACCACCAAATGCCGAGCCGTTGATTGCTGCGATGACGGGCTGCGGCAGCGCCTCGACAGCATTCATTGTCTTTTGAATCAGGGCAATGTAATCGAGCGTTTCGCCAAAGCTCATTCCTTTTCGCTCAGCCAGATCGGCGCCCGCGCAAAAGACCTTGCTGCCAGCGCCAATTATCGCTACGACACGAACCGCCTTATTGTCAGCCAGATCATTGCAGGCGGCGATGATGGCGCGGAGCAGGTCTCGGTTCAAGCAGTTGTGCACTTTGGGGCGGTTCAGCTTCAGCCACGCCAGCGGAGAATCTTTGTCGACTTCGATCAATAAAACATCATCTTTCATTGCCACCACGTTACTCATGCTCCTCTCTCCCGTTACCTGTTTTCAGGCGCAATTGTGCTTCGCTGAAGTTTCGCTGCATGACTGTACAGCTTTGTCTTCCGTTTTCTGCCGCGTCGAAAGAGCGGCCTTAAGATAGCGCCCCGGAAGCGTGTGACCGACAATCTCCTGGGCAATAGCCCCGGCGTCCACCAGTTTCTCGAGATTGATGCCGGTCTCGATCCCCATGCCGTGAAGCATATAGACGAGATCCTCGGTAGCCAGATTGCCTGCGGCTCCTGGTGCGTACGGACAGCCACCCATGCCGCCTATTGAGGCATCAAATATGGTGACACCCGCTTCCAGCCCTGCTAAGACATTGGCCAGCGCCGTTCCACGCGTGTCGTGGAAATGAAGAGCCAGATGCTTCTTATCGACGTGTTTGGCGACGTGATCCACTATGTCGTAAACATCTTTTGGTGTGGCGGCGCCGATGGTATCACCCAGTGAAATCTCATCCACGCCCATGCCGGCAAGCCGCTCGGTAACGCGGAGAACTTGTTCGCGCTCGGTCTTGCCCTCGTAGGGGCATTCGAACACAACCGAAACATAGCAACGGATGCGAAAGCCGTCGGGCTTCGCCGCATCAATCACTTCTTGCAGCGCCTGGAACGCCTGATCGATCGTTTTGTTGATGTTCTTCTTGCTGTGACTTTCAGTCGCCGACATGAACAGAGCAAGCTCGTCAATGCCGCTCGTTTTGAAGCGCTCATATCCTTTGAGATTGGGAACCAGGCAGGAAGTGGTTGTGCTCCTGGTGAATGACGGCGTCAGGCAAGTTGCAGAGTTCCGCCTGATCGAGCGCAGACCCTCGGCGACCTCGCCGGCATCGCTGAGTTGCGGAATCCACTTCGGGCTAACGAAGGATGTCACCTCAACATAAGGCAAGCCCGAATCGAACAAGGCTTCAATCAGCCTGAGCTTGTCGGCGGTCGGCACCTGGTTCGGCTCATTCTGCAGACCGTCGCGCGGCCCGACCTCTACGACTTTTACCCTCTTCGGCAAATTGTCGAACACGATGTTTCTCCTTGCCGCTCGCTAGAATTTATGACGCCTGGCGCGCATCGCCTGATTCGGACTTACTCGAGCACCATGAGTAAATCGCCTTCATTGACGAAATCTCCGCTCGCCACCTTTATTTCCTTGACCGTTCCCGATTGATTTGACTGCACCGGCAATTGCATTTTCATCGACTCGAGTATGGCAACTTCCATTCCATCGGAAACGCTGTCGCCGGCCTTTACCAGGATCTCGACAACTACACCGGCCATCATGCTTGCAATCTGTTTCATCGCGCTCCATCCTTACATCCGGATCTCGGTCAGTGATGCAGACTCTTTGCAAAGTCAGAGTCCTCCGGCGCTTCAGCATTAGAAGGCGCCTCCATTTATGGTATCAAAGCAGGCGCATTCGATTATGACCTGTGTTTTATCAGGTTAGCACCGCATTCTACGGGTTTGCAATCTGAAATCGCAGCCGCTAACGGCACAGCTTAAGAAGGTCCGAGAATATGACTAACTGAAGAGACCGCGAAGCGCGTCTTTGATTTTCTTGTCGCTCTCGCCGCCGCCCGACTTGTCTTGTCCCTGCTCTTCCTCGCCGCGCAATGCTTCGCTGATGTCGAACTCTTCATCATATGCATTGGTGAAAACGGACTGTTGCTGCGGTGCGTTCGGATCGGCTTGGGGAGCGGCTCCTGGTTGTTGCATCTGCTGTGCTTGCATTTGTGCTGCTTGCGCTTGCATTTGCGCTGCCTGGGCCTGCATCTGAGCTTGCAGCTGTGCCTGCATTTGGGCTTGCATTTGCGCCTGTGCTTGAGCTTCCGCCTGCGCCTGCGCATCCGTCTGGGCTTGTGCGTACTGTTGTTGCTGGAAAGCGTTCGGATCGGCAAACGGAGATTGGCCCTGAGGAGGTTGAACGGGTGCGGCTCCAGGGGCAGCCTGCTGATAAACATTTTGCTGCTGCTGTTGTTGTTGCTGTTGATATGCGTATTGCTGATCTTGAGTCGGGAAGGTTGAGTGGCTGCCAACCGATTCCCATGTCATCGAAGGTGGTGGCGCCCACGGAATATCTGTTTGTCCTTGTTGCTGATTTTGATTGCTGAACGAAAACAAGCCGCTCGATAGAGATTGATCTTGCGGTGCTGCGGCCTGCTGCCCTTGATCGTGTGCGGCTTGTGCGGCGGCTTGATCGGCGGCTGCCTGGGCGGCAACTTCGTATTGCTGAGCACCGGCTGCTGCGGCGACCTGTTCTTCGGCTTGTGCTACGGATGGCAAATTATCGAAGGTGATTACCTCCTGGGCTGCTTGCCCATAAGCGACCGCAGGTTCGGGCGCCGGTTGCGCGACTGGAGCGCTGAAAGCCGGTTGTGGCGCCACGGGAGCCTGCTGCTGAGCGACAATCTCATCGGCGAGCATTTGTGGCGCACTGCTTTGGGCGCTGGGCGCACTGGGTCTGCCGTTTTTCTCCTTGATCTCGTTGAGCACCGAGGACCAATCCCCCTCAGCATAGCGAGCCTTCATTTGAGCAATTTTTTCTCGGTCTTTCGCGACTGATTCCAATCTTTCTTTGGATCCGATGATTCGCTTTTCAAGCTCTTTGATCTGCTCGTTGATGGCATTAATTTCTTCCTGAGTTACCAGCTCCTTCTCCTCGAATTCCTGGAGAAGCTGCTTCAGCATTTCTGGGTTGATTGTGGCCATTGTCAGGAAGAACCCCTTGTTGTCATCTAGGTCTATGCTCAGGCAGTGTAACAGTGCCTTCCGCCGATAGACGCCTCTTATTGTTCACGAGACTTGAAACGCAGAAAGCGCCTATCATTTTATTACCACTGTCCATGAAATTTAACCAGCAAAACGCCGGGGGAAAGAATAATTCCTCACATCCCGGGTGGCTTCTGCATCCGGTCGACAACATATTTCGTTTCTTCGATCAGTTTGGTGAACAGCCACATGCACAACTGGTCCAATGTATCGATCGGCGGCTCGCCGTCTCGCATTCGCCACATCATCCCTTGCTCGCTTATTTTTACCTGGATGACGCACAGTGGTGTGTACTGATTCTCAGATTGGCTCAGCGCCATGACCTGATTGACGGGCAGAATGTATGCCTCGACCGTATCTTCCGAGCCTCTGACGGTGAGTGCGAAATGTCTGGTGGAGAATCGGCAGCGGAAGTAGGTCGCTGTCTCTTCTACTTCGCGCATGCGATTCATTCTTGTCACTTCGGTGACGTCACCAGATATGGTGCCGGCGACGTGCAGATCCGTACCGGCTGCGACCTGGTTAAATTCAAAGGTGTAACGCTGCAGAAGGCCGTAAATTTTATCAACGAGAATGGCGATGCCTGTGCGATAAACCGATTGCTTATAAATCTCCTGCATGTTGACGCCGCGCTGATCGGCGAGAAACTGCATTGAGTTTTGCTTCAGTTGGCTCATCCAATCAGTATTGCCGCCCGGTCCGCCGGTGCCTGCATCCTGGTAGACGATAACCTTTTCGGCGTTTCCGGCGGGCCAGTCGACCGCGTTCACCCCGTCTACTGTTTTATCGCCTGTGCCGTAGGCCGCCCGATCGATGGCTCGCTGCAGCCCCTGCGGGCTGGCGGTATGGCGATCGATGAATTTCCGGTTAGGCTGGTTGTCCTTCTTATTAGAAGACTGCCCTGGGCGCATAGCTAATAGAGCCTCCTTGACGACCTAGTGTGGATATGCCCCGCCAGAGGCAAGTCCAATCACGATCAAAAGCCATTATCCAGCTGGATCAACGCCACTTGCGTCCAATAGGATCTGGCTTCTAAACAAGATTAATTTTACGCTTGTTTCCCCCTGCCCTCCACTCCTGACATCCATCCTTTCATACATCCATCAACGTGACAAGATGGCAGGAAGCGGCGCCGATAGTCAGAGAGCCGAGACTTTCAAGCTTTCTGCAAATAGCGAACTAAATCGGTGTATTCATTCAAATCAGCAGAAGTTTTTTGCAGGTCGCAACCATCGGCGTAGATGTGAACCAGAGGCTCTACAGCATCGGGCAAAACCAGAATCCAGTGGTTGGGTCGCGTTTGAATCTTGACGCCGTCGAGGAGCTCGACCTGCTTGTCTTGATGTTTCTCGACCAGGAGCCGCATGACCTGTCCCTTTCGCTCCCACGGGCAATGCACGGAGTCGACCTGATAGATCAGCGGCGGCAGGCTCTTCACTGCTTCTGATAAAGATCGGCCCTGATAAGTGAGATGCTCGAGCACCTGACCAACTGAAAAGAGCGCATCGTAGCCGTTTTGAAATTCGGGGAAAATGAAGCAGCCGCTGGAGCTGCCGCCGAGCGCCGCGTCTTTCGTCTTCGAGGTCGTATTGCCGATCTCGGTTTCGGACGCCTTGCAGCGCACTACCGTGCAGCCGTGCTCTTCGGCGATGCGCTCGATCACTGAGCTGGCATTGACGGGCACGACGATCGTCTTGCCGGGCTTGTCGCGCAAGATGATGTCGGCAACCAGCGCCAGGAGCAGTTCTCC
Organism: Pseudomonadota bacterium; assembly: GCA_021324135.1. Taxonomy (GTDB): domain Bacteria; phylum Cyanobacteriota; class Vampirovibrionia; order Obscuribacterales; family Obscuribacteraceae; genus JAJPJO01. Next base: position 3,019 of record JAJPJO010000374.1, on the reverse strand, counting down.
TCTGATTATCTGACCCGTGTCATCGACCAGGGTCATCTGCTCGCCGTTGCGCCCGATTTGAACGCCCATCTCGGCACCGAGCGCTTTCACGACGTCGGCAAGCTGTTTCCGCATGGCCAGCCGTTCTTCAGGTCTGGGTGGATTGACGCGAATGGAGGCGTTCAAAACCACGGTCTCGATACTCAGCTCGCCGAGCAGGTCGGGAAGGATGACGCCCGTCTCGGCCATGGCATAGTCGACGACCACTTTCGGCGCCTGGGTGGCGAAATCGCCGGCTTTCGTGCGGCGAGTGAAGTTGGAGCCGGGCATGACGCAAAAGGGCACTTTGTTCTCTTCGAAAACTTGACCTTTGATGCACTCAAGGAATGCTTCCTTGTAGTACTGCTTGACGCGGCTTGGATAAACGATGTTGCCCACCTCGGAGGGCTTGCAGCGCGGGAAGTCTTCTTTGAAAAACGTATTTTCGATCTTGCGCTCCAGCTTTTTGTTTATGCTGATGCCCTGATTGTCGAAGAACTCGACGGTGATTTTGTCGAACTCTCTTTGCGAAACACGCACGTGAATCAAGCCTGCGGCGCGCTGGGTTTGAATGTAATAACGAGAGATGGGCAGCGGCGTTGCCTCGAGGTTCTGCACTTCTATGCCGACGGAAACCAATCCGGCGATAACCGCCCGGGTGATCATCTGGCTCACCGGCCAGTAGTCGCGGCTGACGAGAACCGGCCCGCCTTTGAGAGTCGCACCATATGCGGCGGCAAGATTGACCGCGAACTCAGGAGTGATTTCGACGTTTGCCAGGCCTCTGACGCCGTGGGCACCAAATAAGGTGCGGGGGGCCCTGGTTCCCCAGACGAGTGATGTCAGAACGCGCGAGCCCGACTCGATCACTTTGTCAGGCCAGACACGCACATCGGGACTGACCGTCGCTTCCTGTCCGACGGTCGTGTTAGCTCCGATGATACCGCCCTCTAAAATTTCGGCGCCATCATGTACGGTGGCATTGTTGCAAACAACACAGGCACGCAACTGGGCGTTGTTGCCGATATAAACGTTCGACCAGATCACCGGCTGCTTCATGGAGACTTGCTCTTGAATGACGACGTTGTCACCGATTGTCGTATACGGGCCGATTTCGGTATCGCGGCCGACACGGCAATTCGAGCCGATAATGATCGGGCCTTGCAGTCTGGCTTTCGGATCGATTGTCGTACCCTCGCCGATGAGGACGTCTTCCTCGGCCGTCGGCACATCCAGATCGATTTTCAATTTGCCCTCGAGCAAATCTTTGTGCGCCTGGCGATACATCTGCAAATTGCCGATATCGCACCAGTAAGCGTCGCTGACGTAGCCGTACATCGGCTCGTTGCGCAGGAGCAAAAGCGGGAAGAGATCGTTGGAGAAATCCTGCTCCTGTCCCAGAACAATATATTTAAGGACTTCCGGCTCGAGAATGTACGTGCCTGTGTTGGCGGTGTCGGAAAATATTTCGCTGGCGCTCGGCTTCTCGAGAAAGCGCTGTATGCGCCCGTCTTTGTCGGTAATCACCAGACCGTACTCGAAGGGATTCGGCACTCTCTTTAGTACCAGAGTAGCCTTCGATTTTTTCTTGCGATGGAACTCGAGCGCTTCGGTAATATTGATGTCGGTGAGTGTATCGCCTGAGATGACCAGGAACGTGTCTTTCAGCTTGTCCTGGATCGCTTTGACGCATCCCGCCGTCCCCAGCGGTTTCCCTTCCTCCACCGAGTATTCGACCCGGCAGCCGAACTCGGAGCCGTCACCGAAGTAATCTTTGATCGCATCGGGAAGGTAATGAAGGGTGAAAACGACATCTTTGATGTTGTGCTGTTTTAGCAGGTTGACGATGTGCAGCGCCATCGGCTTGTTGGCCACGGGCACCATCGGCTTGGGCAGATTGCAGGTCAGAGGCCTCAATCGCGTTCCCGATCCGCCTGCCATGATCACAGCTTTCATCATCCACTCCTCCTGAAGCGATTATCAATCTTCTGCTTTGCGAGCGCGCCGTTTCGATGTAGAAGTAGCGCCGCCCTCCATACCTGGTGCCAAGTGTGAATTGGTGAGCCCTTGCTCCTCATGCCGTTTTGCTGATGGATTGGAAGCATTGCTCATCAAACATTCTCACTCTTTCAAACCAACTTTTGCCGCCCCGGCTCTCGAGGCATCGGCTTTGCGCCCGTCGCCTCCGGCATTCAGCGCTCTGGATGCGTGAAGAACTTGCCCGTAGACATCGTAGGTGGCGCGAGCAATGCTCTTCCAATTGTAGATACTGTGCACCTTTTCATAGGCATTTTTGCGCAGCTTCTGGGCCAATTGCGGATTGCGGATCACTTCCAGAATTCCCCAGGCCAGACTCTGAGCATTGCCGGCATAGGTGGTGACGCCCGTTTCCATATGCTCGACGAAATCGCGCAGTCCGCCGACATCGGAGACGACCACCGGCACATTGGCGGCCATGCCCTCCAGCGCCACGATGCCGAAAGGCTCATAATGACTCGGAATCGTGACGACATCGGCAATTTTGTAGAGCCGCAACAATTCCTCATCGGAAACATAACCGAGGAATTTGACGTTGTGATCGATGCCCAACCCGGCGGCGATGCCTTTGAGCTCATCCATGAAATAACCGGTGCCGACAATCAAAAATTGCGTTCCGGGAAAATGAGAAAGGATCATGGGAGCGGCATGAAGCAAGGTTTGAACGCCTTTTTCATTGACCAGGCGCCCGACGTACAGAACAATCTTCTGATGCTCGGCGGCAAAACTGGCCCGCAGCGGTTTTGGATCGAAGGCGAAATCGAAATGGCTGGGATCGGTGCCGTTTGGCACGATGACGATTTTGTCGTGGGGAACGTTGAAGTTTCTCTCCAGCTCGCTCAGCATGTGTTTGCTGTTGACGATGATTTTCCATGACTCGAAAGTCAAACGCCATTCCATTTGATTGACGTAGCGCTGCATGTCGGAATAAATATTGCCGCCCATGCGCCCGGCTTCCGTAGCG
>JAJPJO010000521.1 GCA_021324135.1 Pseudomonadota bacterium | reverse complement strand
GGCGAAATTGGCTTTCTCGACCAGGAATTTAGCGAAGTCTTTGGCGTCTTTGGTTGAGAAACGGAGGCGCGGAATGCCTTTATCCTTAAAATCGTCGACGCCGATGACCACCGCCCACTTATCCTTGATGGGGCGATGCGACCTGGTCTCTTCGTTTTTGATAGCCTCCATCGCTTGTGTCTCGGCTGATTGCGCCGGGGCTGCGCTCTGCTTGGCTGCGTCGTTGACCGCCAGGGCGCCGTTTGCCAAAACGAATTGCAGGGCAAGCGATGCGACGACGGCAGGCATGAGCAGCCTGGCTCCATTTGCCAATCTCAGTGACATGAACCTGTTCAGCCGGCTCGCGCTTTTCCCTGACTTCATACCTGCCTTCCATTGATTGCGGATCGAGCCGCGCTCCCTCAACACTATATATACTGCCACCAATACAATTTTAGGACAGGCTAACTACTTTAGCTTGTTGGATGTCTCTAATTCAGGACTCAGAGCAGATTGTTAGCCTCAGCCCAGGTAATCTCCGCCTTCAAACCATTGCTCAGTGTGCTTCGAGGCTTGAATCCGGTCATCTGTACCAGTTTGGCCACAGAGCAGGTCGTCTCCGTGGTCAGCTTCTCGACTGACTCGTTGTCCGTGTTCTTGCCGAACATGCTGGCCGCTTTGACTCCGAATTTGTACAGCGCAGCAGGCATTGATGGAATCTTCTTGTCCATTTGCAGGCACCTGGCGATCTCCTCGGCCAGATCGTGGACGCTCACGGGGTCTGGGTTGGCAACGTTGAAAACGTGATAACCCTCGGGTACCTTCTGCAAGCAAAGCAAGACGGCACGCGCTACATCTTTGGTATAAATCAAGCTCTTCCCGGTCGAGGCATCGCCGATGTGCTTGTATTTCTGGCTCTTTATGTCCTGAATCATGTGGATCAGGCCGTTGCTGTCGCCCTCACCGTAGACCAGCGGCGCTCGCAAAACGATGATTCTCGGAATACCTTGGAGCGTTTTCAGGAAAGTCTCGGACGCCGCCTTCGAGACTGCATATGGTGTTTTGGCTTTCGGAGTGGCTGTTTCCGGAACGTTTGAAAATGGTCCAGGACCGTAAACAGCCGTTGAGCTCAAGAAAACAAGAGTATGTACGCGATTGGCGGCGCACGCCTCGGCTAGAGCCTGCGTGGCGCGGACGTTCACCACCTCGTACTCCTGGTAAGGAAGATTCGGTTGATGCAACAAAGAGGCGCAGTGAATGACGACGCTGCATCCTTTGCTCAATTCGCGGTGGTCTTGCTCGAGCATGCGGCTGAAGTCGGCGGACTGAATCTCCGCCAGGGCGAAATCAAAGACATCGCCGCATTTGTCGCGAGCTTGCAGCCGATCGCGCACTTGTGCTCTGACAATCCCAAAGCTCGTGCTCTGCAGCGCCGCCACGACCTGCCGACCGATCATTCCGGACGCTCCGGTGACGAGCACTTTCTTTAAGCCATTGGATACCATTTTTGATTCTGTTCTGGTTGTAAAGAATTAGGAAACGAATTTTGGTTTATCGGTTTCAATCAGGAGGGCTTCAGTTGGATAGTTTCGTGGCTTCAGCTCTGGGGCTGTCAGCCGTTTGTCCACCCGATTTCAACACAGCGGCTTCTGACAGAAGGCTGTCAGAAGCTTGCGGGCTTGACCGGCCAAAACGAAAACCCCGAATCCAGTAGATCAGGATGACCAGGCCGGCCCGGCTCCAAATTGCAGCATACACCAGGTGGTTAAACGGGGCCCAGTACTTTTTGGCTAAGTGTTTCTTGTAAAAGATTTGCATCCCTTTATGGAAATTGATCGTGGTTGCTATGGGGCGCTGGCGGCTCGATGCACCATGAACGTGATAAACGACGCTCTGCGGGATGTACATAATTTTGTAACCCGCCTCTTTGATTCTCCAGCACCAGTCGAGATCTTCGCCGTGCATGAAGATGTCTTCATCCAGAAGACCAATCTTGTCAATAACAGACCGCCGCACCATCATGCATGAGCCTGACAGGGCGTCCACTTCCAGCTCTTTATCAGGATCGGCGTGGGTGAGATTGTATTGTGAAAACAATTCGCTCTTTGGAAACAAACGCGACAGATAAGTCAGCCGGAATAATGAAGCTCTCAAGGAGGGGAACGAGCGGCGGCAAGCGAGCTGCAGGGTGCCATCCGGATTGAGCACGCGCGGACCGACAGCACCGTACTGAGCTCGAGCATCCAGAAAGTCTGCCATTTTTGATACGGCGTTCTCTATGACAACCGTGTCCGGATTCAAAAGGAGAATGTGTTCTCCGGTGGCCCGGGCAATTGCCTGATTGCATCCTCTGGAAAAGCCGACGTTATCTTTGTTTTCAATCAGGACCACGTGGGGAAAACGGCTCTTCACCATCTCGACGCTGCCATCGCCTGAATGATTGTCGACGACCAGTATTTCAAACGACTGACTCTGCTCATCGTTTGCGATCGACTGCAGGCAGCGCCCGAGTAACTCGCGCGTCTTCCAATTGACGATGACAATCGAGACTCTTGGCGGGTTTTTCATGACTAAACGGTAACCACCGGCCGGAATTTACCAAAGGCTTTTTTGAGGCTGCTGCTGATTTCACCCACGGTGGCATAGGCTTCCACCGCATCACAGATGAGCGGCATGAGGTTGTCACTGCCGGCGGCGGCAGCCTGCAGCAGCTCGAGCTTTTGGGCGACCAGAGCGTTGTCGCGCGATTGCTTGATGCGCTTCAGGTCGCGCACCTGCTCTTCTTCCAGGCTGGGATCGACTTTCATCAAATTGATCTCGGCATCGGCTTCGTCTTGAAACTGATTGATGCCGACCACGATCTGCCGCTTGCTCTCTACATCCTGGTGATAGTCATAAGCTGAGTTCTGAATTTCCTTTTGAATGAATCCGGATTCCACGGCTTTGATCGCACCGCCCATCTCCTCGATGCGGCGCAGATAATCTCGCACCTCGGACTCGATCCGGTCCGTCAGCGCTTCGATGTAATAAGAACCGCCGAGGGGATCGACCACCTGAGTCACGCCTGTCTCATGGGCAATGATCTGTTGCGTGCGAAGCGCCGTCAGAGCCGATGCCTCGGTGGGCAGCGACAAAGCCTCGTCCTTTGAATTGGTGTGCAGCGACTGCGTGCCGCCAAGAACGGCAGCCATAGCCTCGATAGCCGTTCTAACAATATTGTTCTCCGGCTGCTGCTGCGTCAGGCTGGATCCGGCTGTCTGCGTGTGGAACCTGAGCGTCAGGGATTTTGGCTCTTTGGCATTGAAGCGATCTTTCATGATGCTCGCCCAGATGCGGCGCGCGGCGCGGAACTTAGCAATCTCCTCGAAGAAATTCATCTGGGCAACGAAGAAGAAGCTCAGCTGCGGCGCAAAATCATCCACTGAAAGACCGCGCGAGAGAGCGGCTTCGACATATTGAATGGCGTTGGCGAAGGTGAAGGCCAGCTCTTGTGTGGCTGTGGCTCCCGCTTCGCGTATGTGGTAGCCGCTGATCGAGATCGTGTTCCACTTCGGCATCTCATGGCGGCAGTATTCGAAGATATCGGTTATCAGGCGCATCGAGCCTTGCGGCGGAAAGATGTAGGTGTTGCGCGCTTCGTACTCTTTCAGGATGTCGTTTTGAATGGTGCCGTTCAAACTCTTCGGCTCGACGCCCTGCTTCTTGCCCACCGCTCTGTACATGGCGAGCAGGATAGCGGAGGTCGCATTGATGGTCATCGAAGTGGACACCTTTGAAAGGTCGATGGCATCGAACAATCGCTCCATGTCGGCTAACGTGTCGATCGCCACGCCCGTGCGGCCGACTTCGCCGAAGGCCATCGGGTCATCGCTGTCCATGCCCATCTGGGTGGGCAAGTCGAAGGCAACTGACAATCCGGTTTGACCGTTAGCTAAGAGATATCTAAATCTTTTGTTCGTTTCGCTGGCGTTTCCAAAGCCGGCGTACTGCCTCATGGTCCAGAGGCGCGAGCGGTACATGTCGGCATAGATGCCGCGCGTGTATGGGTATTGCCCCGGCTTGCCCAGCTTGCTGTCGACATCGAATGAATCGAGATCGTCGGGGCGAAAGATGTATTGCTCAGTCTTCATCCGCTCTGGCGTTTGCAGTCGTATAATGTGTGTTCGCCTTGCATAATTGTACGGGAGGTTCACCCCTGGTGAAGTACTACGAAAACATTCTTCAAACTATCGGCTCCACTCCGATGATCAAGCTCAACAAAATCAGCGCTGGTCTGAAACCGCTAATGCTTGCAAAAATGGAGGTCTTCAATCCAGGTGGATCGGTTAAGGACCGCCCAGCCATGCGCATGGTCGAGGAAGCCGAGAAGGCGGGACTGCTTAAACCGGGCGGGACCATAATCGAGCCCACTTCCGGCAACACCGGCACCGGATTGGCTCAAATCGCGGCAGTGCGTGGCTATCGCTGCATCCTGGTGGTTCCTGACAAGGTGGCGCCCGAGAAGATAAATTTGCTTAAGGCTTACGGCGCTGAAGTCGTGATCGTGCCGACCTCGGTCTCCGCCAGTTCGCATGAGAGCTACTATTCCGTGGCCAACAAGCTGACCATGGAAATTCCCGGTGCCTTTCAACCGAATCAATTCGCCAATCCGAACAATCCGATGGCTCATACCGTTTCCACCGGCCCCGAGATCTGGGAACAGACAGCCGGCAAGATTACGCACTTCGTAGCCGGAATGGGAACGGGTGGCACCATATCTGGTACCGCCCGTTTTTTGAGGGAGAAGAACCCCAAGATTCGCATTATCGGCGCCGATCCTGAAGGCTCCATTTATTCAGGCGACATGGCCCGCTCGTATAAGGTGGAAGGCATCGGCGAAGACTTCATACCCGGCAACGTCGACATGAAAATCGTCGATGAGATCGTGCGGGTGAGCGATAAAGAATCGTTTCAAACGGCCCGCCGCCTGGCTCATGAAGAAGGGCTGCTGGTGGGCGGCTCCTCGGGAACGGCAACGGTGGCGGCACTGAAAATCGCCCAGCGATTGAGCGCCGATGACGTGATCGTGATTCTAATGCCTGATGGTGGCAGGGGTTATTTGAGCAAAATCTTCTCCGATGATTGGATGAGAGAAAACGGCTTCCTGCCTACACCTGAGCATAGCTATTACCTGAGCGACTTGCTGGAGCGCAAAGCCGGTCGCGGCAAGTTCCCTGCCATGATCACGGTGACGCCCGAGGACCCGGTGCGCAAAGCCATCGATCTGATGGAGAAACATCATATCGACCAATTGCCGGTGGTCACTAAGGATGGACACAACGTCGGGCACATCAATGACGTGGTAGCGGCGCAGGTCGTTTTCGAGCGGCGCGATCCCGATCAGGTTCGCGTCGCCGACACGATGGGGCGGCCGTTTCCGCAGCTGGAGCTGCGCACCGAAATTGATGAATTGTACAAGAGCTTCCGGCTGGGCAACGCCATGGTCGTGGTCACCGACAAAGGCAAGGCTTGCGGCGTGCTGACGCGCTTCGACATCATGTCTCATCTGCGCGCTCGCATGCATGAGGAAAGCGCCAAGTCCGGCAAGGACAGTACGCCTTCAAAAGATGATAGCAGCAAAAAATCCGAAGCAGGAGTGAAGCGATGAAATTCGCCACCAGGGCAATACATGCGGGGCAAGAGCCGGATCCCTCTACCGGTGCGATAATTACGCCCATTTATCAAACATCGACCTATGTGCAAGAAGAGATCGGCAAGCACAAAGGCTACGAATACGCCCGCACGGGCAATCCGACGCGAACCGCTCTGGAAGCCTGTCTGGCCTCTCTGGAGGGCGCGACTTACGGGCTGTGTTTCGCCTCGGGTTTGGCTGCCGAGCAGAACATAATGC
>JAJPJO010000037.1 GCA_021324135.1 Pseudomonadota bacterium | reverse complement strand
GTAAGAGCTGACCGGCCGAAAAAGACAGCCGAAGCAATAGGTGAAGCAGCACAGAAACTCGTTTTGCAACAAGTTCTGCACTGCCTCACCCGTGCCTCGGCTGCCCCGTCTCACGCGCCTCGGCTGCCGAGCCGTTTACTCCGTGGACTTCTTCTTGGTCGAAGTCTTGCCTTTGCCGGTCGTCGTCTTCTTCTTGGGAGACTTGGTCTTCCCGTCCGAGTCGGATTGCGGGCAAGGCGAAGTTGGCTTCGTGGTCGTCGGCTTGCGGCGAGTCGGTTTCTTCCGGCTCGGCGGTTTGGCCGTTCCGGAATCATCCCCACCCGGCTCAACCGGCGGAACCGGCTGAGAGGGCGCAGGCGCCGTAGTGCCGCTGTCCTTGGAATCGGACGGCACCGGGGCATCATCGAGCGACGCCAGCGCGGCCATGATGGCGTCGAGCTCCTTCGACTGTGCGTCGCTGAGCGTCTGCCATCCACCTTCGGTGTCCAGATACCCCGTGCCCGCCTTGCCGGTGTTGACCAGGTACCTGAAGAGGAAGTGGTCGAACACAGACAGGTTGTTCACGAAGTACGCCAGCCCCAGAAGCGTGCAACCGCTGATGACGAGGATGTTGTCGTCATTGTTGGTATCCGCCTTCTCCCCCTCGTTGTGGCTGCCGGTAATCACGATCCACGTCTTGGTCCTCGCCTTGTAGACGACGAGGGTCTTGCTGTGAATATACGCGTGAGCACCGGGCAGACCGAGGATCTCGGGGATGAGATTGGCGAACGGATGCTTGATGGCCTGCGCGACCACGAAGACCGGCTCTTCGCCTTCAGCAGTCGGTGGCATCTGAGCCGGCAGAGCCGACTTGTCGCTCACCGCCACCTTCATGACGATGCCAGGCTTCTTGATCTTCGCCGCCGCCAGCAGATCCGGCAGGGACGGATGGCCGGGGATGAAGAAGTTGCCGGCGACCACATCCCCGTCCTCGAGATCGTCGATGATCTTGGAGATGTAACCGATGCCGGGCGTCAGCCCGTTCGTCGGCTTGGAGGCCGAGAGGTTGTTGGGCGCGAAGATGACCTGAATGGTGGTGCCATCAGGCAACTTCACGGGCTCCTGGAACTTGTTGCAGAACTGACGCAAAGCCGGCCCCTGCTTGGCGCCGTCCTTGGTGTCAGCCAGGATAGCCTCGTAGTAGGCCAGGTACTGCGCCGCCAGAACCTGCGACAGGACGCGGATAGCGTTGGTCACTTGTCCGCAGAAGCCAGCCGAGGTCTTGTTCGCCGCACCAGAAGCCACCTCTTGCCCGACCTGCTCCTTGTCACTGCGGATCTGGATCTTGCTGTGAGCGATGGCGAACTTGTTCGCCAGCTTGCGCGCGATCAGCTCCGCCGTGGTGTCCTTCAGAGCATCGAAGGCCGGCTGATTCTCCTCACCGATCTCGGCGAGAATGATCGACAGCAGATCGGCGTTCTCCTTCAACGCGTCGATCCACTGCTGGTCGGTCACCTCGTAGGACAGGTCATGGATGTGACCGCCTTCGGCCTTGGCCGTTCTCATCGGCTCCAGGAGGAAGTCGATGATACCGACCGCGAGCGATTCGCGCAGCGGGTTGCCGGGCGTCTTGACCGCCTGGACGAGCGGCGACAGCTTGCCCAGTTGCGCCTTGAAGGCTTCCTGAGCGGCTGCGGCGAGGCTGTCAGCGGGCGTCTGGGGCACGTCGCCCGTGGGCTTCGAGGCCGCAAGCGCTCCGTTCATCAACGCCTCGGCAGCGCCTTCGGTGTGCATCTCCATGAACGCATCCGGATGGAATCCGGCGAAGGCGTCCAGGTGGAAGCCGCCGAAATCATGCGGCTCGGAGCCGGCCAGCAGCGCATGAGGCGAGGTTGAGCTGAGGTGAGACTGGCGGGCAGCGTCGGCAGCCGCAGCGGCCTTGGCTTCCGCCGCAATGTAGGCGCTCAGCGTTCCCTGACCGCAGTGCTCCTCGATCCAGCGAGAAACGTACTGGGTCGAGAGAATACCCCAGTTGAAACACGCCTTGATCCAGTCGCTGAGCTTCGTGGTCACGGAGACCTTGTTGCTCGTCGCGATGACGGTGGTGCTCGCCTGGAGGTTCTTCGGGGTGCCGACCATGAGGGCGACCTCGTAGGTATAGTCACCCAGCGGCGGCTCGAAATCGAAGTAGCGGCCCTTCTTCTGAATGGGCCACACGTTAGACGGCTGCGTGCTGCCCGTCTCTCCGGGGAACGGCGTCGGGCTGGGCAGAATCGTCCGGGTACCATCCGCGCTGATGCGGGTGATCCGAAGTCCCTGCGCGCCTTTCACAGCACCGCCGGAAATCTTCCAGGTGACGAGCGATGCCATGTTGCAGGCAGCAGCTCTCACGGTGATTGAAGTTGACATGGTTTATCTCCATTTCTATCGCCGCTTCCGGCGCGTTTACGTTTAGGAAATCCGGCGACGATCGCCCTGCAGCGGCACGTCGGAACGTCCGTTGCTGGTGATCTTGCCGATGCTTACGACTTCTTCGACTTCTCGGATTGAGCTGGTCGACCCGAGAATCCGGTTTCTCTTGTGGTCTTGCTGAGCCCCGAGTTGCTTTTGGAGCCAAGGAAAACCACAAGTTGAAACGCTCCCTCAGGAAGGTCTTAGAGGCGGTAGAAGCCGCTTTTGGACAATCTGAAGGACTTACAGAAGCTGAACCACTCCACACAACCGAAACAGGCAGGCATCTAGAGTTCAGATTAGGGGCTAATTTGATCTAATGCCGGAATTAAGCCTTTGGTTGATAGTGTGGAGCAATGCTTGAAAGTAGCAAAAACCAGTTCTTATTTACAACCGCCTCAAGATCTGACTACTGAACTTTTCATGACCTCTTGATAATAAGAAATATGATCAGTTTCAGCTTAAATCAATTGCAAGCGGTTCTATGCTTTGATTGGCCTGATCCCGTCAACTCTTGACGGTTCTGCTTTGCGATGAAGTTATTAGTGCGCTAAGCCTATCTCGCGCAAGCTAGAAATGAGAGCGCAATCAGATTTGCAACAGCTAGCGCGGCGAGCCGAAGTATCACTCAACACCGGCGAAACAGTCGTTCGCTCTGCAAAAAAGCGTCCTGCATAACAGCAGAACGCTTTTCGTGATCCCGTGCTCATAAGAGCTTTCGTGTCGTCAATCAAACAGGGATGAGTCGTCAATCAAACAGGGATGAGTCAACCATCAGACAGGGAAGGACACCATTCAGCAAAGTCTCGTACAGCCCGGCAGTTCCGCCCATGCCTCGGCTAATACGCGAACGTCGGCACGCGGCTCAGGTCCTCCATTACTTCCTGAGCAACATCCATGCTGTTGGGTTGATTGCTTGTGTAGCGCTTGGTCGT
>JAJPJO010000571.1 GCA_021324135.1 Pseudomonadota bacterium | reverse complement strand
TTATGAAACGGTTCAACAGAGTATGATGCAAGAGTTCGCAGGCGAATGCAAGCCGCTGACAATGGCAGATTATCTGTGGTGCAGTTGCGATTTCAGGCGCAGGTCGCTGCCGCTAATCAACTGGATGCCGAAAGCGGGTCCTCCTAAAGCAATCGTTCTATGCGTGCATGGACTGGGCCTGGAAAACCGAGCCTTTATTCCATTTGCCAGGGCGATGACGGCGCGGCAATTTGGTCTGTACTCAATTGACGTGAGAGGATTCGGTGCCTGGCAAGCGGAGTATGGTGAGCAACGTGTCAATTTCAAGCGCGCTTTGTCTGATGTCAGGTCCGTCGTTGCTCTAATAAAAAGAATGAATCCCGGGGTGCCTGTCTTTCTCCTTGGAGAATCTATGGGAGGAGCAATCGTGCTTCGAGCAGGCGCGGAGTTCGGCGATGAGGTAAACGGAATCATCTCGTCGGTTCCATCGGCGGAGCGCTACCATAACAAAAGCATGGCAGCAAAAGTAGCTGTTAAATTCATGCGCAATCCTAATAAGCCGTTCGACATCACCAGCCGAGTGGAGGAGCAGGCTACAAACAATGATGAGTGGCGAAAACTCTGGAAGGGAGATCCAAGAGCCAAGCAGGAGTTATCGCCCGTCGAGCTGCTCAAATTTGACCTCTTCATGAGAGGAACGAAGAAGAAATGCGAATCGATCAATTCGCCCGTTATACTTGTGCAAGGCCTTAAAGATCGGCTGGTAATCCCTGATGGCACCTACGAAATCTTCAAGAATATCCACTCTACCGACAAGGTTCTCATCCTTGTAGGTGCTGCAGAGCATCTGATATTTGAAACGCCGGAGCAGCCCAAGCTTTTATTGGATGGCTTAACTGCCTGGATAGATAGCCATAGTCAAACAAAAAACCGGAGCTCGTCATTGCCAGCGGTTCCGTCTGAAGAAAAATGATGAGTGAGACAACCTAAGTTTTAAATGCTTCTTCCGGTCGTTCTGGTCGAATAGGTGCAGCTTTACGATGAAAAACTGCCAGGCGCTTTTCATATTCCCATTTTCGTCTCAGTGCATAAACGCATTGCTCTTTGTCACCGGCATCAAATGCCTCGGCTCCGCGTCCGTGCCAGAGAGCCATTGCCTCTTTATACTTCTGGACTGCCTCTGCTTCATCATTGACTTTGACCCTGGCTGGATCAATTCGATCTTGCTTAGCAAGATATTCGGCCAGCCTCAGTTCGTAGCACATAGAGCGGCGGGTCAGGTAATTGTATTGAGGAAGGTCAGTATCAGAAAGGGATTGGACGGCATGATCGCTCAAAATGTTAAGGGCTGCATAGAGTCTCTCAAGAACATCTGCTTCATCGTCCGCACTGCTCCGCCATGTTTTTTTTCGCGCTCTTTCAGTTCCTGCGTCTACGGCAAAATCGCTTGGACCCAGCCCAAGCAGCCGGTCTTTAAGAGTTCGGATGAGATTGGATAAGTGTTTGAACATTACTTAAACGATAGCGCTCCAATCCAATTTTAGGACATTGAGCTCGCTATCGCGCCGAAGAAGCCAGATAAGTGCAGGTCAAATTCAAAAAGAGAAAACCTTCACTAATTTCGCTTGCCTCGTTACTGCATCTTCGATTCAGGATCGCGCACGGCAAAATTCGAGTTTCCGTGAACATAATATCGCACGTACATGTCGCTCAGGCCCGGCAACAAGTGCGTTTTGCTGTAGCCTCTCATGCGCGTCTGGCTGAGCAGCCCTTCGCCAATTGATTCTGTATCGGGAGCGGTCATCTGGCTGGCTCGCTTCTGAGCTTCAGCCAAAACTTTTTGCGCTCTCGACTCGGCATCCTCGGCTATTGCTTCCGACTGAACATAATCTGGAATGACGCAGAAACGGCTGTTGTCATAGTCATAACGAAACCACGGCCAGGGCGCATTTTCCTTAAGCTCATCGAGTCGCTGCTTCGCTTCTTCGCGAATGGAACGTGCATTGCTTGCCGCTTTTGCGAGAAGCTCAACGCGGCGTTCTTCTGCTTTAGCTGCGGCTTGCGTCCTTCTCAACTCTACCTGATTGGCCAAAATGCCGCTCAACCTGTCGTACTGGCGATCGCCTTCTTCATCTGGCGGACTGTTAGTGTAGGCGTTTATGTAATCTATGCCCTTGTGGCAAAACAACGCCGTCCGCTTGTCCGGATATAATTCCAGGCATGTCTCGTACTCGAGCTTAGCGTCTTCGTAATCTCTCAATCTCAGATAGGTATTGGCGAGCAGATACCTGAGCGGATAGCAACGAGGTTTGTAGCAAGCAAGGTTTATGAAGACCTCTTTAGCGGCATTGAAATCACCTCTTCGATAAAGACGGTAAGCCTGGGTATATGAGAGCGAATCTTTTGGGTCGGGAACGGTTACGGTGATTCCGATTTGTTTGAGTTGCGAAGAGTGTTGATCTGGTGTTGTCATTGTTGCCTTCGCGTGTCCTTGACATACGCCTATGGCTGCCAGAATGCAGAGAATTCCACGTAATGTCGAGATACGTGGAATTTTGTTTGGCGTGGTGTCAAGGGCTTTCAAAGACAATACCTCTTATTTATAACCATTCTGATTGAATGCGAACTTGACCGCATTGCTATCCAGAATGATTGCTGATCATCCTCTTGGACGAACTTTAAAACAGCTGATGGGCGGCTAGTGGTTTGCGGGCTCAACCGATATCGGTTGAGTTTTG
>JAJPJO010000570.1 GCA_021324135.1 Pseudomonadota bacterium | reverse complement strand
GTGCCGTGCAGGGTCTCGTCTTGCATTTTCTGAAGCTGCTTGATCGTCGGCATAGCCAACTGATGCGGAAGTTGGGAAATCTTCCGGTTCTGTTGCTCCTGGGTTTTGCGCCGGCCAAGCATTTAAGCTTCCTTCAAAACAAGATGCCATCAGGCAAATGGGTGATCGAACCCCGAGAGTTATTTACCCGTTTGGATCTTTCTTTATGCTTTATCGTAACCCTATTTGGGTATAACCCGAACAGATGGCGCGCTGATTTAGAGGCAGAGTTTTTTTGGGTCGGGTTTCTCGCTTTTTGATTTATCCTTGCTTGCTGAGTCCGCGATGACATTTTCGAAACCACCTGTTGAGTAGCGAAGTGTCATCTCCATCTGGCATGAAGTGGTATCAAACTTTCCCGCGGAGAACCACATATGCGCAGATCCTATGGTCAGGTAGCCCTGACGTTAAATCTATTAATCGCAGTATTTGTTGTTGGCTCGCTTGGATTCGTCGCTTTTGAAATAAGCTGCATCTTGCTTGCGCGCGACCAGCTCAAGCACGATCTCGAGTTTGCCGCGCTTGCCGGTGGTGCCACCATGGCATCAACGTCGCTGAACGGGCCGGCGGCTCAGCAGGAAGCTTCAAATGTGGCGACGAACGTTTTGAAGATGAACTCCATTTTGGGTCAATCGCTCACCAATAATGTGGTGGTGGTGGCCAGCCCGACTCAACTTACACCCAATGCGCAGCAGGTGTGCGTCTTCTACGAATTCGACGATCCGATTTCGCACCAGCCTTCGCCCAACGGCAATGTTCTTCACGTCTATGGCGCCTACACCTACCAGCTTTTTTCCGGAGGGTTCGGAACCATTGGCGTAAAAGTCTGCACCGTTCAAGCCGAGGCGACGGCCGGCCTGCCGGCAATGGATCTGGCGATTGTCTACAGCAACGATGGGGCCATGGACGATCAAACGCCCGCCACCATGGTGCGGCGCTATTGGGATCCGACCGTGCCCGCCATTGCCTATTACATCCCCAACCCGGGCGGCAATCCGCAGAGCGGCACGATCTCATCGTTGACCTGTCCAAATCCGTTCGGCTCGCCGGTCAACGGCTTGCCGCCGCTCAATCTCGATGCTGCCGGTGATCCGACCCAGAGCAACTGCATCAAAGAATTCAGCGAGACGGGTCCTAACGGCAAAACGGTTCCGCTCCGGGGCGTTACCGACACAGGCAGTCCTCCGGGCGATGCGCCAAACGGCTCCGGCGGCATCGGTTTGCCGTTAAACGTCGGACCCGGAAATATCAAACACTCTCTGGTTTATCGCGCCCCTGATTATTCCAAGCATGTGCCGTGGTGGCATCGGGTTGATTTCAAATTGTCGAATTTGCACCTGGAGCAGCCGGCATATGCCTGGTATACGTCGGTTTACGACACGGGTAGCGGCACATACAATCCCTGGACCGCCGATCAGACCATGTTTACCGATCTGGTTGTAAACCTGGATGGGAACAACGTTTTTAATGGCTATCAAGATCCGGGCGCGTTCAGTAACTATCCATGGAAGAACATCAGTTATCTGGTTGAGGCGTCGCGTGGCAACATGGAAAACGGTAACGTCTCTCCAAACGTTCATGTCGATGTCAATCTCGAGAACGATTGCCAGCCGGGTTATCAAAACGCATATCAGTGTCTGGCTTATCGGCAATTGCAGCCGAAAATATCGGTGGAGACCGCGATGCAGGGCTTCATGACCAAGATATTGCAATCATGCGATTGTCACTTCTGCTTCATCGCCTTCAACGACCGCGCCGGTTTATCACCCACGGATACAAATACGGCGCCGACGGTCTCATGGGCTTACAATGCCGGCGGAAATACCGCTTACGCCCTGCCGCAGATTCCTCTGGATGTGAACAGCAACAATTTCAGCAGCATAAACACATTGTTGACTCCGCCGGTTGCCGGTCCGGCCGGAGGCGGAGCGCCGCTCTTTGTGCCAAATGGCGGCTCGAATTTGGCATCCGGTTTGCAACAGGCCTATGAGAACCTGACCGGACCGAATACCAGGAGCGGGTCCTTCAAGGCAATAGTGGTGGTCACAGACAAAGTGCCCGATCGCGACCTGGCTAATAATGTCTACACCTCGCCGGCTAACAACACCGGTGCTCTCAACGATGCGATGAACGTAGCGACGAGTTGCCACAGCAAAGGCATACCGATTTTCGTCGTCGCTCTCGATCAAAATGGCACTATGACTCCTTTTTTCCAGACCCAGTTTAGTGATACCGTTCCTGGTGGCCTGGTGAATACGGCTGGGAACGGCGGCGTCTTATATGTCAATAACTACGCCGCCACGAGCAATCCTGTAAACGCTGCCGGCACAACCCAGGCGCTGACGGGGAATTTCAACAACCTGGTGCGCCAACTGATGAGTCTGTTAGCGGGGTAACTCAATGAAGGGGACTTTGGAAAAACGGAGAAGGCGCCGCTCGGGCACGACGATTGCCGAGATGCCTGTAGCGTTGTGGATCATCTTGATCATGTGCTTTTGTCTCTTGATCGCCGCTACTGAAATGATCCGCTTTGGATTCTTCTGGAACGCTTGCAGAGAGGCTGCTCAAAGAGCAGCGCAATGCCAGACGTTTCAAACCGACTCGAGCGTGGGACTCTCATCGGTGACCACGGCAAACTCGATGGCTGCTCAGGCCTCCAACGCCTTCAGCGGCATCACGCTTAACACCGTAAACACATATATTCTCGAGACAAACGTGCTCTCCGGCACGACCACGAAGTATCCGGCTAATACCAAGATGGCGAATGCCGCTGATACGGTGGCGAACATTTACGACATTCAAGTCGAGTTGAGCGGCCAGATCGATCCTCTGGTGCCGTCCTCAATGGGACTGTGCGCCAATGTGCCCGGCTTGACCGGGCCATATCCGGTGGTCGTGAGAGCGCAGTACACATGTGAAGTACCACAGGGACTGAATCAATGAAGATGGCAGACAAACCTCTCAGCAAAGCACGTCGGGCTCAGGGATTGAGCTTCGTAGAGGTGGCGATTTCGGCGTTTCTCATCGTCCTGATGGCGGTGTTGACGGTGAACATATGCTTGTTGATTTTTGGCTGTTCGGTCAATGACAAGGCTTGCCGGGACGTAGTCAGGGCTGCGGCCAAGCAACCGACATATGCTCAAGCCTTGCAATTCGCTCAGGCGGAGCTGAAAATGCATACGACAGACGGCAATTTCGTCAGTCCGATTCAACTGGTGAACGGACTGACATATCAAGATTTCGGAGGCAATCCGCCGCCCGGGCAAACGCCTTACGTTCAAGCGACCACATCCGTCGTTGTTACTCTTCCGGCGCCAATTTATTTCTTCGGCTCGTCATTCACCAACCAGTTTACATTCAGCCAGACTTACACAAGCCCGATCATCAGGACTAAATATGTTCTCAACTAGAATTTTGACTGCGGCAACCATCCTTGTCAGCTTACTCTGCGGCTGCCCTTCCCCAGCCTCGGCCGAGGAAAACACCTCGGGCGATTCGGTTTTACAAAAGGAGCTTCAGACCGCCACTGCGACCAGGAGTAACGATCCGAACGTTACCCGGCGGTATTACTGCTTCAATTTGATTCAAAACAAACGCCCACAAGAAGCGCTCGACCAACTGAAGACCATAAGAGATCCGATGGGCATCGATTTGTATTTGAAGGCTATGGCGTCCGAACAGCTGGGCGAGCCTGGTCAGGCAGCCGATATGTACAAGCAGGCGGTAGAAAAGGAACCGAAAAACGACCTGTTTCGCACAAAGGCAATTCAGGCCATGATTATCATGAGTCGCTATCAGGACGCGGCCAATCTTTGCTCTGAGGGAAAAACGCAGTCAGAAACCAAGCGTTCATATTATGAGAGCGAGCAGAAGCGCATGGAAGCAATGGCCGCCATGATCGCCAAAAATCGTCCTTGTGTGCATCACAAGCACTAAGCCACGAGGTAACCGGTTTGCAAGGCAATTCTGTGCCGATCGATATCCGGCAGGCGGATGCTGCGCAAACCGCCGCCAAGCAAGGCATTTTCGATCAGGGCGTACCGCTTGTGGCCAGGAAAATGGCATCATACACGGTGGCATTTCTCATGCTCGGCGGGGGCAGCCTGATACTAATTTTGGTGCTGCTCGTTTTGCGGTCGCCTGCTTTCATAATGAATGACGGCGTCCGCTGTCTCTTGCAGCAGGCCGCTACATCGACCTTGTTTTTCGTGCTGGTGCTCAGTTACCCGCACTTCGTTTTCTCCTACAAGTTTGCTTTCCAGCAGGGCGCCGGATTTATTTTGCGCCATAAATGGCCCTTGCTGATCTATCCTCTCTCCTTTCTCTCTTTCCTTGGGCTGTGCCTGCTTACATGGAACGTTCCGCTTGTCCAGGTTCCCTGTCTCCTTGAGATGAACCAGTGTCTGGCAAGCTTGGGCATGAACTTGAACCTGAGTTCTTATCCCGGTTGCGGCCATATTTTGCTGGCGGCGTTGTTGGTGATGCAGATCATAATGTCGGGGCATCACTTTTGTTTCCAGGCATTTGGTGTTGCCGTCGCCTGCGGGCAGGAAGCCGGTTATGTTCTATCAGCGCAGCAGAAACGCATCTTGCGCGCCAACATGTACGCTCTCTGGTTTATGAACCTTCTGTCCGGCTACACCTTCTTCGCCATGATCAATACCGGCTCATTCGCCTACCATCCGGCTCGATTTCCAGAGTGGTTGTGCGTCGCTTCCTATCTGGTGTTTGCGGCAAGCATCGTCCTGCTTTTTACCCATATAATAATTCCTGTTTACCAGGACAAGAAATCGCTTCCGCCACTGCTAGCGGTGCTGCCTGTGGTATCCGTCTGGGTCTGGCTGCAGCCATTTTGCCAACCTTTTGGCTGTCAAGGATGGGTTGTGCCGATTGCCCACGGCGCGCAGTATCTTTACTTTGCCTACCGGGTCGAGGGCGCCGGCTTCGATCCGCTGGTCGCCAAACAGGTGAAACGGCACCGGCTCTTGCCTCCCCTTTATCTGTGCCTTCTCACGGTTCTGCTTATTGCGGCCGGTTACATGGCATTCATCGGCGTTCCCCTGGCCGTCGATCACACAGGAGTGGCGCGCAGCATCAGCCCGACTTTCTTTTTTCTGACCGCATACTTGTTCCTGTCCACCCACCATTACATGATTGATACTGTTCTCTGGAAAAACGATTCGCGCGCCAAGCAGATGCTCGGGACGATCCAGGCATGAGCCGGCGGCTCCGTGAATGATTTGGATGCAAAAAAGTGATGCAGATAAGGTTTGTTGCCGGGGCTGCTGCTACCATTGTCGTTTCGCAACGGCTATGGGCATCGACGAACATGAAATCAGTCATAGTTATACCTGCCCGCTACGGCTCTTCCCGCTTCCCGGGCAAGCCAACGGCGCTAATCAATGGCATGCCCATGCTGGAGAGAACCTGGCGCATAGCCAGGCAAGCGGCTGCAGATCAGGTGATCATCGCCACGGATGACGAGCGTATCGAAGATCTGGCGCGCCGTTTTGGGGCTGAGGCGGTGCGGACCAGTCATGATTGCGCCAACGGGACCGAGCGTGTTTACGAGGCTCTGAGCCAACTAGGCGCAGAGCCCGATATTGTTTTGAACCTGCAGGGCGATGCCGTTCTGACACCGCCCTGGATATTGAGCGATCTGATCAAGGCCATGCGTTCCGACAGGAGCATCAGAATTGCCACGCCGGCTACGCGAATGACGATGCAGCAGTATAACGATATGGTCGAGCAGAAGAAGCGTGGTATCGTAGGCGGTACCATGGTGGTCTTCGACAAGCGTTACAACGCCCTCTATTTCTCCAAGTCGCCTGTTCCCTTTCTTCGCCAGGAATCGTCTGCTGGAGCGGAGATCCCGTTCTATCGCCATATCGGATTGTACGGTTATACCTGGGCTGCGCTGAAAGAATATCTCGAGCTGCCGGCCGGGCCCCTGGAGAAGGCGGAGGGGCTGGAGCAGCTTCGGGCCCTGGAAAACGGCATTCCGATTCGCATCGTTCCGGTCGATTATAAAGGACGAACGCATTGGTCCGTCGACAGTCCCGATGATGTTGCCAGAGTGGAGCAGATTATCGCGGCTCAGGGCGAGCTCTTTGATCTGGCGAAGCGATGAGGTGATGCCACCATGAAATTGATTCTGGCACGCCATGGCAACACTTTTCGGCCCGGAGACAAAGTCTTTTACGTTGGCGGGAAAAACGATTTGCCTCTTGTTGAGCAGGGCGTGGCACAAGCGGAGCGTCTCGCCGATGTGTTGTCCCAGCAATCGATAGATGCGGTTTATTCCGCTCCCTTGAAACGGACGAAGGAATTTGCCGAAATCGCCATCAAAAAAGCACGTTCGCGACCTAACCTGATTATTGATGAGCGGCTGACGGAGCTTGATTACGGGCAGTGGTCCGGCTTGTCTGATGACGAGATCAGAGAAAAATTCGGCGAGCAATGTTTGCGTGATTGGATCGAGAAAAGCGCCTGGCCCGGCAACTGCGGATGGTCGGGCAGCGAGATGGCCGTGCGTGCCGATGTTTGCAATCTGATCAAAGAGATTGAGGGGAAACACGCTCAGGACGCCACCGTTCTCATCGTAAGCAGCAACGGTAAGTTACGTTACTTTCTCGATTTGATTGATGGTGAATTTGAAAAGCGCTTGCAATCGCGCTCTTTCAAGGTCGGTACAGGCAAGGTTTGTCTGCTCCAGAGGAACGGAAAGGGATTCGAGCTTTGTTTGTGGAACGAGGAACCGGGTAAATTGCGGGATTTTATAGGTTAGTGGATATGATCAGACCGACATTGATTCATCTTTGCGGCATACCCGGTGCCGGAAAAACCACTTACGCAAATGCTTTGCACAAGGTGAGACGAGACCTCGCCTGCTTGCAGTTCGACGCCGTCATGGAGCAACTGCCGGGCTATCAAATCGATAAGTCGAGGCTTGGTTTGCAGCAGGCGTTCGAGCGCTGGGAACTGCAGGCAAGAGTAATCGGCTACGAGCTTTTCCATGGACTGGTCTCGGGCGGACGCGATATTCTGTTCGACCACAGCGCCTCATCCAGGCTGCATCTCGATTTGATTCGCGATGTGCAATCCAAAGGTTACATCGTCGAGATGCATTACATCGAGTGCACTCCGGAAGAGGCAATCCGCCGCGTCAAGCGGCGTTCGTCGCAGCGCTACACCCCGGAGCAACTGGTATATGAGCGTCATAAGCTCATACTCGAATTGTTGCCGGCGTACAAAGAATTGGTCGACAAGTTTGTCACCATCGTGCAGCCGTTCTCAAGCACGCCTGACGAGTTCGATTTACTCAAGCGCACTTACAGAAACGCCGCAGCCGCAAATAACTCAGCAGCAACAACAACATCATCATCGTTATCATCGGAAAAGCCTCTGGATGGAAGCGGAAACTATGTCTGAGCCGCGCAACGATGGGGCTGCGAACGGCTCAGTGCACGCGGGCGATCAGAGCCGTGATGAAGATGATGAGCTGATTTTTTTCGGCGATGAAAAGGCAGTATCAATACTGGCGGAGCTTGAAAAGGCAAACGCGATGTTGGCGAATCGCTTCCCCGGCGAGCGAACTGAGAGGCAACCGGTTCACACCGTATATGGTGGCGCTCACTTGTTCAAGTCGGGAACCATTGAGAAATTGGGTCAGCTGGCGTTGAAGTCGATGGCAGCTCATGCGCCGAGCTTCCAGGAGTTTGCCGAAGTGCTTGAATTGCCGGGGTATGAAAGCCTGGCGGCGTCGAGAAAAGAGGTCGAGGAACTTGCGAAAGGGGCCGGGGCAGCTCCTCAGGAATGTCTGCCTCTGGCCGTTTACTCCCGGGTGATCGAGAAGTTGAAGCGCGAGCCCATCGAGGACTTTCGCATCGATTTCGAGGACGGCTACGGCTATCGAAGCGAAGGCGAAGAAGATGCGGATGCAGAGCGCTGCGCCGCGGAGACGGCAGAGGCGATGAAGCTTCAGAAGTTGCCTCCATTCTTCGGCATTCGCATCAAACCGTTTAGCCAAGAAAGTAAGCGGCGCAGTTTGCGAACCCTCGATGTCTTCATTGCCAATCTGCTTGATCGGTCCGGCAATGCTCTTCCCGATAATTTCGTAGTCACGCTTCCGAAGGTTGCGATCCCGGAGCAAGTCCGGGCGTTATGCAATCTTCTGAGCATCCTTGAGGAGAAAAAGCGCTTGAGAAGCGGCTCGATCAAAATTGAGCTGATGATTGAAACGGCATCGGCAATCAGAATGGTCGAGGAACTGGCTGAGTCAGGCGGAAACCGCATCAGGGGTGCGCATTTCGGAACCTATGATTTCACCGCCGAATGCGGTATCAGCGCCGCTCATCAAACAACCGACCACAATCTCTGTGATTTCGCCAGGAATACGATGAAAATGGCGTTTGCGGGCACGGGTATTTGGCTGTCGGACGGGGCGACCACCATCCTTCCCATCGCTGGTGAAGATGGCGGCAGTGGCAGAGTTCATGAAGCCTGGCGCATCCATTATCGAAATGTTTATCGCTCGATGACAAACGGCTTTTACCAGGGCTGGGACCTGCACCCGGCGCAATTGCCGGCGCGCTTTGCGGCATGCTACGCTTTCTTTCTGCAGAGTCTGGAGGCTGCCTCGCTCAGGCTTAATGCCTTTCTCAACAAGGCTGCCCAGGCGAATCTGGTCGGCAACAATTTCGATGATGCCGCTACTGCTCAAGGATTGCTAAACTATTTTTTGATGGCATTGAATTGCGGTGCTATTGGCGAGAAGGAGCTTGTTGCAATAGGTTTGACTAAAGAGGAACTCGCCGAACGCTCATTTCAGAGAATAATTGCTGGGCGCCACCAGGGGCGGTGAGGGTTAGGAGGGCTTGAAGGGTTGGCTGCAAAGCAAGGAGACAGCGGCGAAAGCAACGATAGCAGCCCGGTTGAAGGCCGCTTCGAGCAAACCGAAAGGGCTGCCGATATCGGCGCTTCCCGCAAGAGTGCTCACTCGGCACAGCGATTGCCTTTGCCTGCGCTGCTGGCACTGTGCATGATACCAGTGCTCGCAGCGATGGTGCTCTTTCTCTACTCGCTTCTGAATGAACAGACAGCGAAGCACTCTGCAAGCGGCAAGAAAAGCCAGAGCGCGGCGGCAAGAAGCGCCGTCCAATGGCAGAGTGCTTCATCGGATTCGGCGGCCGTGCTGATCGATAAAGCAAAGCAAGCAATCGCCGCCAAACGTTATGCAAAAGCGGCCGTACTGTCGCAGAGCGCTATTGAGATGGGCACAAGCGACGGCAGTGCCTACATTACGCACGGCACGGCTTTGGCATTGTTGGAAAAAAATCCCGAGGAAGCGTTGAGAAATTTCGAAGAGGGAATCAAGCTCAATCCCGATCTCGCTGATCAGTATTTCTATGATAATCGAGCCGACTGCTACATCGAGCTGTGTCAATTCGAAGATGCGCTGCGCGAGCTGGACAAGAGTCTTTCCCTGAAGAAAAATTCCTGGCGCATGAAAAAGAAGGGTGAAATCCTGGTTCAACTGCATCGAGAGCATGAAGCCGTGGATGCTTTTGCTGAGGCAGCCAATCTGGATCCGCACAACAAATGGATCTGGTTTGAGCGCGGACAGACGGATATGTCGCTGAAAGAGTGGAGGCAGGCACTCGCCGATTTCAGCAATGTAATCAAGATCGATCCTGGCGATTCCAGAGCATATCTGGCAAGAGCGAAAGTTTATGCCGAACTCGGGGATAAGGAACGGGCGCGGCAGGATGAAGAGCGGGCCAATCAACTCATCGGCAAGGAGTAGGTGCCGTGCCGGTTGCGATAAAACTTTCTTTTGACAGCAAAGTGCCAATCTACAAGCAAATCTTCAACGCCATCCGCCAGGCGATCTTGAGCGGGGAGCTTGTGCCTGGTGAGAAACTTCCTTCCTCACGTGCGCTGGCCGATCGGCTCGTCGTTTCGCGCGACAGCGTTTCGCGAAGCTACGCCGATCTGGCAAGCCAGGGCTATGTGGAGATCGTCCGGGCAAGCGGTGTTTTAGTCAGCCGGCGATTTGCTGCTTGCGACGGTGCGATCGATCCCGGCGGCGAATCCGCTGAAAGCATGCGATTGCAGGCGCCGAGCGCGGGCAAATGCATAAAATTGTCAGCCTTTGGTGAGCGGATCGTGCATGCGGAAGGCCTGTCTGTAGCGGGCGCATACGTTGCTCCCGAGTTGAACTTCGACGCTCCGATGCTCGAAGAATTGCCGCTGAAGCGCTGGAGAGATTGCCTGAAGAACAGCGCCAAACTTGAAGATCCGGCACTGCTTTGTTATATAAACGATCCGTTCGGCTTACTCTCATTGCGCGAAGCGATCGCCGGCTATCTTGCGCGATCGCGCTTTATCAACTGTTCACCAGAGCAGATAGCCGTTTTCACCAGCACCGAGGGTGGTACCGATCTGCTTTGCCGTTTATTGCTAAAAGAAGGCGATCACGTCGCGGTGGAGAATCCGGGATCGCCCGCCATCCGGTTGTCTTTTGAAATGCATGGCGCCGTCATCCACGGCATTCCCGTAGACGAGCAAGGACTGGTCGTAGATGAGCTCGAGGGCATGAATGAGCCCATTCGCATTGTCTGGGTAACGCCATCGCACCACGATCCCACCGGTGTCGTGATGAGCGAGAGCCGCCGGCGCCAACTTCTTGAGTGGGCCGAGGCGCATGATGCCTTCATTATCGAGGATGACTTCGATAGTGAATTCCGCTACGGTGACAGACCGGTAGCGGCGATGAAGGGCATGGACAGCTCCGGTTCGGTGATTTATCGCTATAACTTTTGGCGTGTTTTGTTTCCGATGGCGCGCATCGCTTTTTTGGTGTTGCCTGAGCCGCTGGCATCGGCCGTCTGGCGCACGCGAGTTTTGACCGAGAGAGATGTGCCGATTGTCGAGCAGCGCGCGCTCGCTGATTTCATAAACGAAGGCCATTTAGAATCGCACATTCGCCGTACGAAGGCTCTGTATGCCAGACGCCGAGCCGCTCTGGTTCAGTCCTTGAGCAAGCACTTCGGCAAGCGCCTGAAGATCAGTCCGCTCAGCGCGGGCATGCATGTACTCGTGCAGTTCAGCCATGCCGTAGCCGCTGAGGATGTTCTTGTCGCGGCGCGCCAGAGCGGGCTCCCGCTCACCAGCATGGCCGGTAGGTACATTGATGGAGCCGGTCGAAACGAATTCCTCGTCGCCTTCGCCCATTGCGATGAGCATGAATTTGGCGAGATGGTCGCTCGTTTTAAATCGATTCTAAGCCGATAGCGAGCTTAAGCCATACCCGGCGAATTCGCGCCGGGTCTTTCTAAGCAACGATTAAGTATTGGGCTGGCTCACCTAGCGCTAGCTTCGCGGATCTTTCGGAAAGACGATCCACCAGACGTTTACTGTCCGCAGCGCGCATACATGTATCGATATCGTGAATGATATCTCTCTTGAAGTAGAAGCAGCCTAAATGTTAGTCACACTTATCGCTTATTGCTCTTTCTCTTAAGCAAACACACTTAGGAAAAAATCCAGTTCTCTCGGCAGATTTCAGCTGCGCTTGCGTTTTTCGCGAGTGGAGAACGGATCTTCATGCGCTGCGGAGGCGGGTGAGGATGAGCAAAAGCGATTTATTGCAAGCCCGCTTTGCAGGCGGGTGAACCCCAAACTCAAAGACAGGTGATTCTATGTCGAAAAAGTATGTTGCCTTCGGTCTTGCCATTCTTGCGGCGGTCGTCGTTGCTGTGATGTTCGTGAACTTCAACAGCAAGTCGCCCCTGCCCGAGCTCACTAAGGCCAACGCTTCGACCGAGCTCGGCAAGGCGGACAAGCCGGTTCTCGTCATCGTCAGCGACGGCAGGTGCGCGCTTTGCTCGAAGTTCGCAGCCAAGCAAACGCCGGCGATGAAATTCATGCACGCCAGCGGCAAGGCGCTTGGTGCGCCGAGCAATTCACTCCCGGCCGTGATCATCTTCGTTCCGGAGATCGGTGAAACCTACGTCAAGGAGAACTTCAACCCGTCCGACATCGACGCGTTCATTGCCGAGCGCCTCAATTTCGCCAACAAGGAGATGGACTCGCTCAAGAAGATCAAGGAACTCCAGGCGAAGTTCGTCGCGGCTGGCAAGCCGTTTGACGAAGAGATGGCAGCTTTGCAGAAGGAGGTGGACAACCTCGACAGTCTGAAGGCTCTGGAAGGTAAGTACACCGCCGCTCAGAGCAAGGCTGATCAGGCGTCCGCCGATTTCCAATCGCAGATCGATGCGGTTGTGACCAAGCGCGACGCAGCCGCCAAGGACGCCAACGCCCAGGTGACCGCGCTCGAGAACCGGAATGCGCCGCAGGCGGACATCGACGCGGCGAGAGCCAAGGCGGATGCAATCGCCAAGCCGTTCAACGACGAGATCGCCGCACTGCAGGCGAAGAGACTGGCCACCACCAAGCCGCTCTACGACGACGTCGAGACCATCGAAGGTCAGATTAACGATGTCCTCAAGCCCTACAAGGCGAAAGCCGCGGACATCAAGACCCGCAAGCAAGCCGCACAGGAATCGCTCAAGGCTGACCTCAATGCGGCCGTCACCGAGCTGAAGGACCTCATGAAGCAGGACAACAGCGCCCCGGTTAAGTAAGCGCTTAGCGCTTATCAGGCAGGCGCAGACCGGATGAAGTGTTCGGTCGGTAACTGCCGCAGGACGAAGGGCCAGGTGGGTCTCTTCGTCCTGTTTTTTAGCGGATAGAGATACTATATAAGCAAGTAGTATCTCAAGAAAACCAAAAAAGAGCGAGGACGATTGCCCGAGTTCCGCGCCAAGAGCACCTGCAATAGGGTGAAGACAGGGATAGCGAGGTGACGACACGCGGGGAGCGTGATGAAGCATCCATGATGCGCGGATGCTTCTTCGACTCTCCCCGCCCGTGTCTCATTGTGTACCGCTATGGCTCAAGGCCGTCGTGCCCTAGCCGTTTGCGGGCGCATACGTCTTCTTCATCAACGCCTCGCCGTGACCGAGGAACGGAACTTCGGTGCCGGTTTCCGCGAAGCCGAAGCGTTCGTAGGGCGAAGTGTCTTCCGTGAAGAGGTAGACGTCATGCGCGTTGCCGTCGGCATCAACCCAGGACTGGATGTGATCGTCCAGGAATTGCATGACGATTGAGCCGATGCCGGCGCCACGGCGCAGGTCGCGGCGCAGCACATTGACGAATCCCCAGACGCCCAAACCCTTCAAGCCGTTTTTCCTCAGTTGGCCGCGGTCATCGGGCGTGAATGTGCAGGTGGCCACGATTTCCTCCGTGGCGGCATCCTTGAAGATGAAGGTGGCATGCGGACCGTCAGGAGCGAACTCGAGGTTGTTCTCCTGCACCCACGCCCAGGTGCCATCATCACCTTCGCCTTGTTCGTTGTCCAGCCCGGGGATGAGCTGGCGAACGAGTGTTTCGAATTGCGTGCGTGTTTTAGCATCGCACGAGTTAAACGTAGTGACAGTAAGGTCAGAAGAAGCGTATCTCTTCATTTTCAGACTCCATATGCTGAATTTTGTTTATAGGTTTTTTGTTTTGGCAAAGCTGATGCTGCATAGCCCTGCCGGTTACGAGGTGCCGTTGCTCGGGAACTGGCTGATTACGGACCGTCCCAATCAGTTTCGGCGCGTGTTGCTGCAGTCAGCAACTCTGCGCCACTGCCGCTCTTCGAGTGCGTCTTCGCTGCTAGTGCGTTCTCGCCGAAGTTGGGAAGCCGCTCTCGCACGCTAGTCAGGATCGCCTGCGCATCGAGTCTCGGCCCGGCTGGTTGTCTCAGGGCGGTGAGAGAGTCGATGGGCAGTATGCCGAGATCCACGGCTTTGCAGACAGCAAGCAGCTTGACCGGATCGCACTGGCAAATTTCAGTGAATAAGCAAGCCAGACTTTCGCCATAGATCCCCGCCTGGTCGAGCGTTTGGATGGCGCGCCTGCCCACCTGTTGATCTTCGCATCCACACGGCTCGATGCACGACCCGTGCGTGTACGCTGCTTGCAGGGCAATAGAGGCAAGCGGCACTTGTTGCGCCATCTTGCCGATGATATCGCCCAGTTCGTCGGTAGGCTTGATTCTACTCATGAAACCTCCTTGGAGGCGTAATGCTCATGCGGTTATCGAATGAGCGGGTTATCGATCAGTCCTTTCGTTTCCCCCCAAAACAAACTACTTAACATCAACAAGCGAATACAGATCAGCGCACGTAAACGAGCATCGATACACGCGGAACCAGATGAACATCGATTACGAGGAATCAAGGCGCGAGCGCGTCAGTGAGAGCATCAAGGCAACCGACGAGCATTTGAGGAAAGCGAAGATGCGCTCTTGGAGCTGGTTTATGCGTGGCGGTTCTGGATTGCGTCGCTTGTGGTTTGTTTGAGAGAAACGATAAGACTGCTATGACCTAAACAGAAAGAATTGACGAGGCTCAATGTTGATCAGGCTTTCTTACAGTTCCTTTATGTCCAGCATCTGTTTACATTGAAGGTTGTGATCTCAATTTTTTCCAAAAGTGAACCTGTCAAGCTGAGCCATGAAGCCGATCCTAAAGGGATTATGAATATTGCTAGCTGAAGCTAAATGACAATATTGTAGGATCCCGGGTCGCTAGCGCAGCTCGTTCAGCTCTCGTCTGGACACATCGAGCTGTCTGCCTGTGCAAGAGTATCGTCGACACTCGTTGATCCTCGGAATCGAAATCGGGCATTTTTGGAAACGATACAGGATAGTAGCCAGACTTTGGATGAAAAGGGCAGCGGACAGCCGAAGCTGCCCGCCGCCCCCACTGAGTCCGCACCCTAAGGTGTCGGATCAGTTGTCGTTGCCGTCTTCGGGCCCGTCGCTGGGCCGTTCGCCCGGGTGGACGCCCCCGCCACCGTCAGCGTCGCGGGTGCCATCACCCCGGGTATGCCGCCCGTCAGCATCACCGCCGTCGCGCGCATTGGCGCCGCTGGCATTGCCGCCGTTGGCATCCTCAGCCCGGGGCTGCTCGCTGACCGGGGAGTCGAGGGACTGCTCGGGTGCGAGCGTTCCTGTGCGAGGCTCACCGCTGCCGTCGCGGCGTTGGGCATCCAGGAGCTTGCGGCGCGCTTCCTCGCGGAAGTAGAGGAACGACGCAGCCAGCATGCTGGCGCCAAGGACGCCGAACTGGAACGCGTGATACAGGGTCACCGGCTCAGCGGCATGCAAACCGAGCGAGCCACCGGAGACATCCCAGATCACGAGCTTGCCGGCCGCAGCCGTGAAGCCAAGCAGGGCTTGCAGGCGGAAGCCGATCTTCTGAGCGAGGAAGCCGAGGACGACGAGCACGAAGGCTTCCAGCGACCAGTAGATGACCGTGTTGGCGTGGTTGACCAGCACGTAGGAGGCGACGAACAGGGTCAAGCCGCCGACCCAGCTCCACAGCGTTTCCAGCTTCTCTGCTGCATCGGCCGAGACCGTTTCCGGCACGTCGAAGGGCAGGAAGTTGGTGTGCTTGCGCCACTGCGGCCGCTTGCCGAGCTGGTTGTAGGCGACGCTCAGGGCGTAGGAGCAAGCCACAACCGGACCGACCAGATCCCAAGTCCAGGTGTTGAACTTGAGTCCGAACAACGCCAGGGCACCGAGCGCCGCGAGCGTGCCGGCGAGGTGCACGAAGAAGTCGCGCAGCAGCAGTCCGAGCCCGCAGAGAACGAGGGCTTCGATCATCCAGTAGGGCATCGCGTCCCAGACGTTGCCGAACTCGATGTAAGGCGCCAGGAGCGCTACCGCAATACCCACATACAGGTAGAGGCAGTAGCCGCCGACCCTGAGCTCCTTGAGCCAGTTCGCAGTGAAGCGGGAGCGATAGGCCAGACCGATAGCGAGCCCCGAGAGCGGCACGGAGAGCAGGACAGCCAGCTCAACCGGATGCTTGGCCGCATTGCCCAGCAAGCTGATGACGGCAGCCGCCCAGATGAGGGCCACCGTTCCGTGCTTGAAGTACTTGGCGAGCCAGAGCCACCCAGTGCGCTCCTCTTCGTGCGAGCGCTCCATGAGCCAGATCATGGACAGCAGGATCGGAGCTTCCACCGACCACCAGATCGGGGCTTGCTCGAAGCTGGACAGGAAGAGCGGCAGCGCCATGGCGTTGAGCGCCGCGAAGACGAAGTACGCCTCATGCTGGACGTAGTTCCACCACCAGTTCTGGCGGAGCGCCAGGCGGTTGTTGACCCAGGACAGGCTCGCGCACCAGAGCATGCCGACGAAGCAGCCGAGAGCGGCGACCTGGACGTGCATGCCTGCGATGCTGACGACCTGCTGACTGGACAGGGCATGGAACGTGGCATGGCCAGTGGCGAGCAACGTGATGCCTGAGCCGATCCAGCGCAGGTTCTTGTTGATGCTGCCGTGCAGCGTGCCGATCAGACCGAGCGTCAGTCCGAGAACCCAGGCAGTGTAGGGGGTCTCGAGCGTCTGCAGCCCGGGCACGTAGAACGTGCTGTAGCAGAAGAAATACGCCAGCGCGTAGCCGACCGTCACGGTGGTGACGGGGAACCACTGCTCGGCATTGCGCCGCCGCGAGAGGAGCTGACCGCCGAGCACCATGGAGGCGGCGATGGCCAGACCGACTGCGGTGCGCAAGACGGCCGAGACGTCTTCGTAGAGCGCCGCGCCGAGCGCGACCATGATTGACAGAAACACCACGCCGCCGGTGCTGTAGATGCGACCGACGGTCCGGATTTCGCGATGCTCGGCACCCGATGCCTGAGCATTGTGAGTAGTCATGCGTGAACTCCTGAAGAGTTGTGTGAGCGGAATGCCTGCACATCGGCTTCCGTTTGGACCTTGCCCTTTTTCGTTGCGCAGACCTGGCGACCATCGCCCTGGTCTGGGGCTAGGTTATTCCGGGCGGGCACCACGCATGGTGGCGGCCGTCGGAAAGGTTAGCGACCCGAATCGTTGCTTGAGACGACTCCGGTCTTCAAGACTGGAGCTTGAAGGGCCGTGACCGAATTGAGGTTTCAGCAGGAGCTGCCGGCAGGTTGACCCCCGCAGCTTGCCTGCCTGGTTAACTGATGGTTGTCTGTTGAGCCCTGACTGCGGCGAACCGCCGTTCACTCAGAGCCTCACTCCGGCTGGCCTCCTTGCCGTTCATCGGCACTTGCACCGGGCTCGGTAGAACCGGGCTCAGGCGTGTCTGCGGGCAAGGCCGTGCCGTTGACCGTGCCTCCAGGTTGACCCCTGTCGCGACGGCGCAGCCTGCGGTATTCGATCTCGTAGAACAGACCGGCTGCGATCAAGCAAGCGCCGACCGCACCGCAGGTGACGAACGTTCTGAACAGCGCTCCCGAGCCGGACAAGTCGAAGATGGTCAACTTGGTCGAGAGGATGACCATCGTCAACAAGGCGCAGGCGCGGTGCCCGACCTTTTGTGTCAGGAAGCCGAAGCCAATCAGGGCGAGTGCCTCGAAAGCCCAACCCGCCGTATTGTACGGATTGTCAATCAGTTTGGCAGTGGCCGTGAGCATGGTGATGTAGCCGAGACCGGCACTGATCTTCTCGAGCCAATCAGCCTCCTTGCTGCTCAGCGCGAAGCTGCCGGGGAACACCGAGCAATCGGATTTGGCCAGGCCACCGATCTTCTTGATGTGCCCGTACAGCAGACTCATGCCGTAGCAGCCCGCTGCCACCATGCACGGTATCACGTAGCCCCACTCCTGCCAGCCGGCAGCGAAGAGCACCAGCGCCGCGATGCTGCCAACCGCTGAAACGGCTTGGAGCAGACGGTCCGAGAGCTTCAGCGCCAGGAGCAGCAGGACCAGCACCTCCACCAACCAGTAGGGCAGCGCCTCCTGCGGAGCCAGTTTCAGCCCGGGCAGCAACGCTGCCAGCAGGACCGAGCCATAGAGGTAGAAGTGGTATCCCGTGAGCCTCTGCCAGCGCGACGGGACGGTGCGGTAGGTGAGCGCCATCACCATACCCGAGACGGGTACAGCCAGCAGGACGATGGTCGCCAGGTTCAGCTCGCCGACCAGGAGCAGCACCGCGGACAGTGCCCAGACGCCCATGACCAGCGCGTGCTTGAGGAAGTTCTTGCTGAGCCGGCAGACGGCGAGCAAGAGCGGCATCTCCGCCGCCCACCACAGCGGAGCGTACTGCATGGAGCCACAGTACTTCGGCAGGGCCAGGGCCATGACCGCAGCGGCAACGAAGTAGAGCTCGTGGCTGGCGCTGAAGAGGAGCCAGACGGCTTTGGCTTCGTTTGACTCGTCGAGACGCTCCTTCATCTGAAGCCGCAGCTTTTGATAAAGGGCGCAGAGCCCGGCGAGGATCAGCACACCGCACACAGCCGTAGTGGCGGGGATGTCCGCGACGCCGAACAGGGTGATACCACTCGAGTCGGCAAGCCCGCTCAAGAGCGCGCTGCCGATCAAGTAGAGGCCGAGCGGCACCGAAAACCAGCGCAGAATGCGGTTGCTGCTCAGTTGCAGTGCGGCGGCGAACCCGAGCACGACCTCAAGCACCCAGCAGAGGTAAGGATCGCTGAGTGCGGAGAGATTGTGCAGATAGTACGTCGCCTGGGTGAAAAACACTGCCAGCACGTAGCCGGCGGCCAGTAGCGCGGTCCCGAAGAACCACAACTGGTCGGCGTATGCCGTGCGGAAGCTTGCACCACGCGTGGTGGCATCGCTTGAGGGGCTTCCGCTTGCAGAGGAGCTGCGACCGTGAGCGGCAAGAACCGAGCCACTGTCGTCGCTGCTGCTGCCAGTGGTGCCAGCCCCGCTGGTGAAGCATTCCGAACGAAAACGCCGGGACAACAATTCGCCCCCGACAATCAGGGCTGCCGCCATGGCGAGCCCGACGCCGGTGCGTTCTACAGCCGTCAGGCTGAGGCAGGCAACCATGGCGAGGCAGGTCGCCGTGAAAGCGACTCCGCCCAGGTTGACGGCCCTGCCTGCGGCTCTGAAAGGAAGGTCTGCCGCCAGGGCGGCAGTACTTGAGTTTGGCATACACTGCTCCTAAAGAGGTGTGGCGGAGCCGCCTGGAGCGGTCGAGTCGACTGGCTGAACCAGCCCTCGACCGCAATCCAGGCGGCGCTCGCAGGTCTGTAGGTAGTGGAACGGCCTGCTAGTCAGGCCGGCACCCGGTCGGGAATGAAGCCACCGTAGGTGCCACCACGCGAGATGCTCTGAATGCCGGCGCGGAGGCGGCGAGCATTGTCGTGCCAGGCGGGCTTGTCGCTGCGCTCGAAGGCGGTGGCCAGTGCGGCCAGGAGCGGAACCAGGCTCTGCCCGTTCTCACCGTCCTTGACGCGACGATCGAGCATGTCGATCAGTTCGTTCATCGAAACCTCCAGGTTGAGGAAAAGCGCAGCCGCCATCACCGCGATGGGCATCCGACTGCACCGGTCGTTTGGTCACAACTGGCACCTTATCGCTCCAACGGTCCTACCCCCGAGCCGCGGAATGTGAGCCGCGCATGGCAAGCACCAAGTTCGCTTGTCGAACAAGTGTGCATATGCGATCTGTAATCGGGTGAGGAACGGATGTGAGTGTTTTTAATGCCAGTTGCAAAGACAAACGAGGACCCACACCTTAGCCAATCCTGTTCTTGGCAATTGCATCGAATTGCTCAATGTAATTGAAAAGAATACTCATCGACATTTCAGGTATGGCGGTCCCCAGCCGCTTTCATCCTGGCTCTACAGTCTTTGCGCCGAGCGGCAAGAGCAGCAGAAAGGTATCGATTGCTAATTTTTAAACCAGTGCTGAAGTTGCTTCGTTAGGTCCTTTGATATTTCTGCTTTTCACGATTGAGCAATTCTTGCTTTCTTTGCAAACCCCAGCGATAGCCGCCCAGAGAGCCGTCGTTGCGGACAACTCGGTGGCATGGCACGGCAATGGCAATCCGGTTTGAGGCGCAGGCATTGGCGACCGCGCGCACTGCCTTTGGATAGCCAATCGCTTCGGCAACCTCTGAGTACGTTTTCGTCTGTCCGGGGGCAATTTGGCGAAGGTAACGCCAGACTGCTTGCTGAAACAAGGTGCCATTCAAGTCGACGTCGATCGCTTCTATTGTCTCGTCGTTTGATGTGGTAGATTTGCTCAGATAATGCCGCAGGGCA
The DNA here is from genome assembly GCA_021324135.1 of Pseudomonadota bacterium. GTDB lineage: Bacteria > Cyanobacteriota > Vampirovibrionia > Obscuribacterales > Obscuribacteraceae > JAJPJO01. Next base: position 12,069 of record JAJPJO010000570.1, on the reverse strand, counting down.
TCGAGCCAGGCTGAGAGCGCTTTTGTGTCCTTTGATATTGTGGCATTTGAAAATTCTCTCGTCAGCGCTTCGATCAACTCTTCTTCACTATCGCCGAACTGCAAGAAGCAGAGCCCTTTCTCGGTGGCTGCTAAGACGATCAGACCGAGATCGGAACCGAGGAAGGCGAAATTAATTTGCTCGCCGGCACCCTTTTTCTTGTAAGAACCAGGAGTCATGCCGAGTTGCTGCGCGCTTCGTTCATATAAGCGACTGCTCGATCCATAGCCTGCATCGTACATTGCCTCCGTTACTTGGGTGCCGGCGCTCAGACGCTTCTTAAGAGCGGACAATCTGCACTCGTCGGCATATTGCCGCGGTGTCAATTCACAGCGAGACTTGAATAGACGCTGCAAATAGTATGGGCTGAGCTCCACCACGCCAGCCAGCTTTTCGAGGGTCAGCTTTTCATCCAGGTGTTCCTCTATATACCGGCGAACTTGCGCAACCACCGCTTCGGCTTTGCTCAGATCCTCATCAGGACGACAACGCGCGCAGGCCCGAAAGCCGGCCTGGCGCGCACCATTGGTGGTGTCATAAAAAATTGCATTGTCTCGGTTCGGCCGCTTCGCCGGGCACGAGGGGCGGCAATATACTCCGGTCGTTTTAACCGCATAAACGAATTGACCATCGCAGCTCTCGTCTCGATTGACGACTGCCTTCCACATCGCCTCATCATTAAGGGGATTGGTTTTCTTCACAGGCTTTAATTCCTCATATTGGTCGCTGCCCTTGGAAATACGTTCTTCAAAACTGGCTCTAAGCATTATTTTCTCGCCTCCAAAGCAAATTTCCCATTGCTCATGGTTTATTGTCCGGATTGCGCCAGTCCGCCGCTATCTGAATCTTGCGCTCAAAGGCTCAAAGAGGTTTGCTTGTTGACAACCCGACGAGTCGTCTCCTGAACGAACGCTATATGACTGGCTCAGGAGAATCCACCTGAACGAACGCTATATGATTGGCTCAGGAGAATCCACCTGAACGAACGCTATATGATTGGCTCAGGAGATTCCACTGAATGAACGCTATGTTTATGGCATGGGTAAGTCGACAGTTTAGTCTGCAATGCACGATTGAACTGCGGTGGTTGAATACGTACAATTGCCATCGGCTTCAGTCGAGCTGGATCGGCCCTGAAATTGTATTTTACTATCGGCTATTTCCTTAGAATCGTTTTTCTCCTCGTCGTGACGGAGTTCTTGTTTGCAACGCCCATCGCTTTCGCCCAGGGGTGATCCGCTTCTCGTGGAATCGTGCCCGGGTTAGGCTCGACTGCTGGCTCTCGATTACAACTCTCGATTGGTTGGCGCCAAGGAAGGGCGACGCAAAGCTTTATTCACTCGCATGTCAATCATGAATTCGACTCGACATGGCGACCGTTCGAACGCGTCAGCATTCTTGACGTCAGCGCTCGCTATATTGTCACGCCGCGCATCAGTATTCTGGCTACTCTGCCGTTCTTAAACAACAATTTTTCCATGCTTTACCCTCCCAGCGGACCCGGAAAGGGCACCAGATATGGTGCAAACTCGTACGGGATCGGCGATTTGTCTTTGTTTAGCCAGTGCTATCTGCTAAAGCCTAAGGAGCATCCTTTCGGTAATCTTGCGGTCGGTGTCGGCATGAAAATCCCAACCGGAAATTGGGATGTGCGCGCCAATCTTCCTAACCTGGCTGGTTTCGACTACACGCGCAGAGCCGTTTATCCCGCTGCCATCATGCCGGGTGACGGCGGTACTGGTATCATTCTCGGTGTCAACGGATATAAGAATTTCCGCAAGAGTTTTCTGCGCGGCAACACAGTTTTCGGCTCGGTTTCGTATCTGTCCAATCCGGCCAATACAAATGGAACGCAATCGATAGTGTCGAGCGAGGGTGTGCCTCTGGCTCCGCAGTTTCTCACGGAACTCACCAACTCCGTGACCGACTCCTACAACGCCCAGGTCGGAGCATCGATCAAAATACCCAGGACCTGGGACAAGCCTGTTTTGGCCGGACTGCGGGCACGTGTGACGTTCAACATCGAAGGTATCCCTGATCGAGACTTCATTGGACGCAGCGATGGCTATCGCCAACCAGGCTACATTCTGGCGGTGGCTCCAGGCTTTACCTATGCTTACAAACGCACCCTATTTATTGCCGAGGTGCCGCTCGTTTTCAGCAGATACATAAACCCCAGGAAGAGCGCTATTCCAGATTTGATCGTTAATCCCGGCGGATCGTTGGGCGTGGCTCCATTTGATCCAAATAATAATCTGGGCATGGTCCCGAAAGCGGTTGTGTCATTACGTTGCGTTCAGACCTTTTGAGCGGGGCTGAGCAAAAGGCGTGAATGACTCGATGCGCTAGTCTAATGAATCATCGAAGATTTTTGATCTAAGTGCTCGCCGGGCATCGACATTAGATATACTTTGTGCTGGTATCCTAGCTGTAAGCAAGTCGCCTGGCCACCTGACGCTACCCGAGGACGGGATAAACATGATCAAAGCACGGATCTGCATTGCCGCTCTTGCATTAATGTCGGCGTTTTGCCTGCAGGCGACAGCAAAACCTGAGGAGAGTGAAGCCAAGGTTTTGATGGTCTTGTTCTTTGACGAAAACTGCCACAAATGGTGCTCGATGGTTCGACCGGTGGTGGCGGATTTGAAGAAAACATACTCCGATCGAGTCGACTTTGCCGAGATTGATGTCACTCCTGCCAAGTTGCAGGAGGCAAAGGCAGAGGCGAAACGATTGAAGATTGCCGGCGTTCTGGCTGATGTAGTCGATGTTGTGCCCGAGGTGGCTATATTCAACAAGAAACGCAAGTTGTGCAAAGAGCTCGTTGGACCGAAGCCGACTAATGTGTATGAGACCGAGTTGAAAAACGTTCTCAAAGAGTGAGGCGCCATCAATGTCCTCAGCAGATGAGTCGATAAAATCAAAAAAAACAGATGCGGAATTGGAAGAGTCTAGAACGATTATTTCCGGTACTTTCAGCGTCAATGATTCCAACCCGAATTCAGCCGATATTGGTACCGGCGATGGTGGTACCAATAATCGGGTTGGCGACACCCTGCGCGAGTCGCGTACCGGCGATACTCTACGCGAGAAGAGCGGCGGCACCGGCAATGGCGGCAAGGCTGAAGATGTTCGCCCTGACCGCGGCAACGGAGATCATCAGGTCGGTAGCAATCGCCGGGCTGCACCGGCGGAACAAAAACGCGCCAGCGGCTCTTACGACTCATTCAAGCAGGAGCCTGTACCTGCCTCAAATCTCGAATCACCACCGTCCTTTTGGAATCGCACCGATAGCTTGTTGCTGAGCCGCTTCAAATCGAGCGCACTGGCAGCGGAGGCAATCGTGCTGGTGATCGCTGCAATTGAGATGATCGGTTGGGCATTTGGTATTGAAGCGCTGAAGCATCCAATCGACGAGCCCGGTTTGCAGTCACCGGCAGCAATTGATTTCTTCTTGATCTCTGGTTCGGTTCTCTTGCTGAGCATCGGCACCCCTCGGGCCTGGCGGGTTGTGCTGGCAAAATCAATTGCGGTCGTGGTGATGATTGCTTGCGCAGCAACCTACATCGAGCATACGTTCCAGCTCTATTGGCCGGACATCGTCATCTGGAAGCCCGAGGACTCACGAGGCCTGACATACCCCGGACCGCTCTTGCCTCACGAGTCGGTGGCATTCGTTTTGGTGGCGCTCGGTGCTCTCTCCTTCAAAGTGACCTTATTCAAGAAGGATTGGATTGCCCAACTGCTCGCATGTCTGGTCTTTGGTCCGAGCCTGGTCGTCTTGTGCTTCTATATGCTCGGTCAATCGCACCTCTGCATTTACTTCGGCTGTGTAAAGCTATCTCCGATTACGTGCTTTATTTTCTTGCTGACCTGTTATGGACTTTTCTTCATGCAGCCGGAAACTGGCGTAGCGAAGGGTTTCTCCTTGAGAAGCACAGCCGGCATGCTCCTGCGTCGCTCGGCGGCCGCCGTCTTACTGGTGATTACGCTGTTGATGCCTCGTCACATTTTGATCGCCGGTGGCGTTTTCGATGAGATGACGGCGAATGTGTGCACGGCTCTGGCAGCCATTTTGGCGCTGGCGGTTTTCGCCTGGTGGTCTCTGCCTCAGGTGGAGAAGGAAGAAAAAAAGCGGCAGCAAGCTCTTGTAGAGCAGGGGCAGCTGATTGAGCAAAATCGGCAGGTGATCGAGCAGAAGGATCAAGTGATTCAAAACCTTCAGAGCGCGCCGCAGAGTCGGGTCATGCCGATGAAGATGGTTTGTCTCGAGTGCGCGCGCGAGTTCGACAATATGACTATGACGCATTGTCCCGACGATAACTCTCTTCTCAAAAAGATTATGGACAACCTGAGACCCGGATCGATGATTGATGGTCGCTACAAGATATTGCGTGAGCTTGGTTCGGGCGGGCTTAGCACCGTATATCTCGGGCGTCACGAATTAATGAAAAAGGATTTCGCCATAAAAGTGCTGCAGATTAAGTATTCATCGGAAGCGAAGATGGTGCAGCGCTTCCAGCGTGAGGCGCGCGCTGCCAGTTCGCTTTCGCATCCGAATCTGGTTGCGGTTCACGATTTCAACATCGGCGATGATGGGCAAGCGTACATGGTCATGGAGTTTCTCGAAGGCTCCAGTCTCAGTGATTTTCTCAAGCAGAACGGGCCGATTCCCTGGCAAAAGGCCGTTCCTCTCTTCTTACAAATTTGCGAGGGGCTGAACCATGCCCATGCAAACGGTGTTATCCATCGGGATTTGAAGCCTGGAAACGTTATGCTTTTGCCGAGCGATGAGGAGTCGAGTTTGCAGCCCAAAATCGTAGACTTCGGATTTGCCAAAGTAACCGAGGAAGCCGGACAGCAACTGACGCACACCGGTGAGGTTTTCGGCAGTCCGCTCTATATGAGTCCGGAGCAGTGCGAAGGCAAGCGCATGGACAAACGCTCGGATCTGTACGCGCTTGGCTGTATCATGTATCAATGTTTGACTGGGCGTCCGCCCTTCCAGGGCGACAGTATCATGTCGACTTTGTTCAAACAAATGCAGGAAGCACCACCTGCGGTGCCGGAACAATTTGCTGTTCCCGATTGGCTGGAGAACATCATCCAAAAACTGCTGGCAAAAAACGCCGAAGACCGCTATCAGAACGCTGTTGACGTAATCGTGGCTCTAAATGTTGGATTGGCTACAATGAAGTAAGTTCATGCAGACGGAAGTAAGGGCACGATCAAAACGAAACAGGCGCCCGGCTCGTCCATTGGCCTCAATTCGAGCCTTGCTTTCATGGCGCGACTCAATTGTTTGCATATCGCCAGGCCCAATCCTGATCCGCCAAATTCCTTTTGAATATTCTTATTGGCCTGGACAAACGGCTCGAAAATGACTTCGGCTTCCTCGCTTGTGATACCAATGCCGGTGTCCTTAACGACGAAGCAAATATGGCCGTTGCTATCGGGCTCGATAATCAGATGGACGGCGCCTTCACTGGTGAACTTGATGGCATTGTGCAGAAGGTTGAGCAGTATTTGCCTGATCTTGGCTGCGTCTCCGCGGTAAGTTCGGTTCAATGTCGGATCTATCGAGCAGGTCAGGTCGATGCCCTTTTGCTCGGCCAGTGGTGCATACTGGTGCAAAAGCTCTGCTGTGATTTCGCCCAATTCGAAGTCGTATTCATCCACATCGATCAGGCCTCGCTCGCCCTTGGAGAAATCGAGAATCTTGTTGACCAGGTTGAGAAGCCGATGGGCTGAATCAAAGATAATGTTGACCAGCTCCTCTACGTGCTCTTCTTTTCTGGATATCTGCAAAATCTCGGCACCGGCTACGATACCATTCAGCGGGGTGCGAATTTCATGGCTGACGTTGGCGATGAATTGCGAGCGCACCTGCACGGCCTTCTCCGCAACTTCGCACATCTTGCTCAGCCGCTCATTCGCCTTCTCCAGCTCCTCGGTGCGCAACCTGACTAGATCCTCAAGCATTTGCTCGGTGATTTTGCGCGCTGTGACGTCACGCAAAATGGCGAGCGAAGCGCCGATGTCGCCCCATTCGATTGGCACAACCCGCATCTCCGCAACCACGCATCCCCCGCCTTTGGCGCACAGGTCTACTTCGGTGCGATCGCCATAGACGAGCGGAACGCCGAAGTAATCTCCCACCGAGACGTCGCCTCCCAGAAGCTCGGAGGCGGCTGGATTCAAAAATAGAATCCGTCCGTCGCCGTCCAGGATCATGATGCTGTCGCAGCTGGTTTCAATGATCCGGCGCATGTCACCATCGCGTTGACTCAATGCTCTGGCAAGCGAAATCTTCTCCGTCAGCTCGAGGAGTTTACGAGCTTGCGAATCGCCGTTTTGAGGCGATTCCCAGGACTCTTTGACAGTGAGGACCGGCACCTCGCGCCCGCCGGTCAATTGATACTTGCACCTCATCCAGTCGCCGCTGACTGCATCTGAAACTACGACGGCATTGTATGCTTTGCCGTTCAGGTGCTGGATTTCTTGTTCCAGCCTCGATTCGGCAATGCCGTCTGCCGTTATGCGAGCGGAGCGGTTTAAATCGCGCGCGATCACGTCCGCGTTTTTCGCGTCCGCTGTTATAACCATTACTCTCAGCTCCGCTAACATGATGCTCATTCGTTGAACATTTGTTGTATTCTGACCAGGTCATCAGCACCGACGTAGACCGGATGACCAGCCAGGATTCCGGATATGTGTTCGAATGGTTCCCTGACATGCATTCCGGTACTATCGATAACGAATCTTCGTATTTGTTTGTCATGCTCGGAGCCGCGCATTTTGATCACAGTGATGCCCCGCTGCATTTCGCCGTTTAGCTCGACATAGCGCAGCAAGACGATCGTGTCGGTAATCGTTGAGATATGCGATTCCGTTATGGAAGGGCCCCCGAGCAATGTGGGTGTAGTGCAGGTGAACAGTCCGGTTATTTCTCGCTCCTTCAAAAACGAGCTGATGCACAAGACAAACTCGCGATATGGTTTGGGCAGCGATATTCGCTCCAGAGCAGTCAAGCTGTCGATTGCAACCCTTTGTGGTTTGAAGTGATCGATCATGTCTTGCATTACGAAGAGATGCTCTTCAAGCCCGGCACTCTCGGGATACTGGCAATGAACCTGGAGCAATTCTTGCTCCTCCATTTCTTTGAAATCCATGCCCCAACCCCGGGCATTGCGAAAGAATTGCTCTTTGCTCTCCTCGAAGGCAAAGATCAGTGTCTTCTCTTTAGTCAGCGAGCCGCCTTTAGCAAAATGCGTCACTGTGAGAGATTTGCCGGTACCTGTCGCTCCCGACAGGAGAATGATGGAATCCTTGAAATAGCCGCCACCGCACATGGTATCAAGCTCCTTGACGCCACTGTGAATTCTCTGCATTGACGACTTCTGAGTCAGCTCAATAGACGATAGCGGTATGAAGGCCAATCCTTGCTTATCGAGAATGGTGAATGGGCATTCGCCTTTCTGATGGCTGGAGCCGCGGAACTTGAGAACTTCGATTGTCCGTCGCCGTTTCTCCAATTCCAGGGGATTGCGAAGCAGAACGACGCTGTCGGCGACGAACTCCTCAACCCCAAAGCGGGCCACTTCGCCATAATCGGATGTACGCTCCGCCGTGACAATCGAGGTAACGCCCATTCGTTTCAACGCCGAGCAGATGGAGAAGAGTTCGCGGCGAACGGTCAGTGTATCCTTGAACTGCGAGAACAAGGCGCTGATCGAATCGAGCACCACACGCTTGGCTCCAATGGAGCGAACGGCATGCTCGATGCGCGCCACAATCGCGGACATCTCAAAATCGCCGTTAACATAAGTGTCGACATCAAGATTCGGAGATATATCGACGAAGAGCCACATCTTATCTCGTTCCCATGCCGAGATGTCCCAACCGAAGTCGGTGAGGTTATCTCGTATGTCAACCGGCGGCTCTTCAAATGTCACGAACACACCAGGTTCGTTGAATTGCTGGATGCCGCCGGCAAGAAAGTGCGAGGCGAAAAGCGTCTTCGCACTACCGGCGGTGCCGGCCACCAGGGTCGGCCGGCCTAAGGGCAAACCGCCATGTGAGATATGGTCGAATCCCGATATGCCAGTCCTTTTCTTCTTGGTCGAGGCTGGCTCCGACGTTCCTTTGTCAGTTAATACATTCTTAGATTGTGTCATGTCTCGTCGTCTCTATTTTTTACCTTCCTGAAACAGCGACATTCACTTACTCATCAATTTGATATCGAGTTTACTCAAGACAAGATCCTTATCATTTAGATCACCGATGATTCTCCTTTGTGGAGGTGGGTTGGCTTTGACCAACATGGGAGTGGCGAATACCTTCTCGCGTTCGGCGACCTCAGGCTCTTCCGTTACATCTACTATCTGGTAGGCGATTGCATTGCCGCAATCTGATACAAGAGATTGCAGACTGTCGATGGCATTCTGCGTCCTGTAGGACGAGCCCGAGATGTAGAGAATGAGATTTGTCTTTTCCATTCCAGTCTCAATATTCTTTTGAAGAGGGATCGTTGCAGTGCTGGTGGGCTTTGCTGCCTTAGCGAGTGCCCTCGCAGCCGAACATTTAGCATAACTTTCAAAATTCGATGTTGCCTGCAGACAGGCTGGCCTGGCGCTCCTTCGACTCAATTCGGGAGCTGCACTGCTGCATTTTGGCTACTTCAACGGAGCCGTTTGCCATCAAGAAGGTTGGTGAAACTTTGTTAATCTACCTTGAAAGGCCTTGATAGAGCCGCTCTTTCAGCATTTGTCCCCTCCTGTCCCGGCATCAATTTTCAATTTTGCAATACATAACATCCTGGCCGGTCACAGTCCGCAGGAAGTAATACTATACAGTATCATAGAACCGGTGGCGAGAGAAACGAATCCAATGCCAGTCTAATAAAACGAGCGTTCCTGGATCTGCCCCACCGCTGGGCAGGGCAGATCTGGAACCTGGAGGCGCGCAGTTTACTTGCTGAGCACGATGTCGAAGGTGACGGTATCGTAGGTGGTGCCATTAGCGGTGGCCGGCACGACCTTCATGATCAAGGACGGGCGGATGAACTCGTCCTTGCCATTATACGGATCACCCTCGAAGTAGAGCTGCGTGATCAGCGTCTTGTAGCCAGGGTAGCTGACCATGTAGTGGATGTGCTCGGGTCTCCAGAGGTCAGGCTGGCCCGGATCGGAAATCTTGTAGCGCCCTGGGTGGATGGTCTCGAACTCGTAACGACCGAGTTCGTCGGTGACCATGCGCGCCCGCATGCGCAGCAAGTTCGCCTTCGGGGGCCCGAAGGAGCCATCATTGTCATAATGCCCTTTGTCATCCGCCTGCCAGACATCGAGGGTGGCGAGCGAGAGCGGTTGGCGAGTGTCGAGAGCCCAGACGCGCCCGCTCACGACGAGCAAACGGCCCGGTTCCAGTGGTGGTGTCAGCTTGGCGCGATACAATGCGCCCGGGCGATGGAAGGGTCCGAGGATGTTCTTCTCGGTCGCCGTCCAGCCCGCAGCAGGGCGACTGGGCAAAGTAGCCATTAGCTCCTTCGCCCAATCGTCCACGGGTCCGCTTGCCGGAGTCGGTTGCGCCGCTGCCGGCAAGATCAGACCTGAGCCGGCTGCTGCTGCAGACAGGCCGGCAAGCCTGAGTAATTGACGTCTGTTCATGTCTGAGTCCTTGTGGGCACGGGTGTCTCCAGGCGAAGGGCACGATGTCCTGCGCCTGAAAAGAGAGCGCCACCCTGCCCTGGATGGCGCTCTCGCTGCTGGTTGCGGGCGGGGCGTTTCACCTCGCACCGCATGCTTGCATGCTCGCCGGCTAACGGCGAGATGAATCTCCTCAGTTGACGCGGTACTTGATCCGGTAGCTGACGCTCACCGAACCCGGCTTGGACGAGCCCGGCGTTGCACCACCATTAGTGGCATCGCCGGCGGCCTGGCTGGGGTGGGTGGTCTTGGCCGGCACCTTGAGGCGGTAGATGCCCTTGCCGGTAGCGGCGACGAACCTGGTGAAGTCCTGCGACTTGCTCAGGAACTCGCTGTTGGCCGGAACGGCTTCATGCACCGTCACCTCCACCTCTTCGTCCTTGAAGTTCAGGACTGTGAAGCGGCGCTCTTGCTCGGCGAAACGGGGCTTGGGCTGCTTCTTGGCCTTCTTCTTGCCGTCGCCGCTCTCGCCGGCAGCCGATTCGGCCAGTTGCCGGCGGCGCTCCATCTCGTGCCCAGGCGTTCCGACGCCCGGACCGCCGGAGACACTGGTCTGTACAGCCAGAGGATGCATCGTCGCACCGCCGTTCTCCGTGCCGGCGTCTTCGCCTTCGGTGGCTTCCCCGGCCTCGCCAGCGCCTTCCTCGTACTCGTCGGCCGGCTTCGGATCCTCCTTGTACTCGACCAGCTCGCGCGTGATCTTGAGGTCCCTTGCCGGGTTTCTGAGATCGAGGCTGAACGGCTCGCCGGCAGAAACGTGGGCCTCGACTTCCGAGGTCTGCGTCTTCTGCAACTCACCCTTGCCGTCCGGTTCCAGGATCCGCACCGGCCCTGGTGGCAGATCGACACCAAGACCAGCGGCCGCGTCGTTGACCAGGCGGAGCTTCACATTCACCGGTCCCTTGGGCAGGTCATCGGGGTTGTCGCCCTCGAGATGAGCGTATGCGCCAGGCAGGGCATGATACTCATGCACGACCGGAACACCGCTGGCCGAAACAAGCGTCGGATTGGCCGGGATGCCGTTTTCCAGGTAGACCGGTTGTTGCAGCCTGTACAGCTTGCCGTCCCCGCCGAAGTCTTCGGATTCGGCCGCCACTTCCTCGTAGTCGGCCGCTGGAGCAGCCCCGCCCATGGGCGCCGCGCTGGCCGTCAGCGACATGCGCTCGGCGACAACGCCTTTGCGCATGGACCGCTGTGCGGAGCGGGCGGCGGCATCGGAGTGGTTGTGACCGGAGATCAGATTGACCACCGAGGCATCGAGGCTGGCGCCGCATGTGTTAGGCAGGTCCACGTAGCAGGCGAAGCGCATGAGTTGCTTGAGCCGGTGGTCGTAGAACACCTCGTACGAGGGACTCCAGTTGATGCCTTCCGCCTCGTACAGAAGATTGATGCCGAAATCGCCCGCTGTTTCGACGTCCGGCTCCATGACCAGAATGGTCAGGTCGGAGAGTCCGGCGGGGATGCCGTCCACGAGCCGGAACTTGTTCGTGATCGGCAGGATCAGGACGCCGCGATCGGATCCGCCGGCATTGCTCTTCTCGCCCACCCTGGCTTGCTCGTCGGCAGCGCCGGTGGTCTCCAGGACGGCGTACCGGTTATCGACGATCGTCTTGAGCACGCCTTCGGTTCTCCTGGGCGTGCTGCTGTTGGGCACATCCTCGAGCAGGACGATGCTCTTGCCGATCGACTGCGCGAGCAGAGCCGGGAAGGTCATGTTGGCGGGACGCAGCGAGCGCTGGCGCACCTTGAACTTGCCACTGCCGGTGACACCAGTCACGCTCTGACTGTTTTGCACGAACTGCTTCGGCAGGCCGCCGATGTAGATGCGGCAAATTCCGCTGGGCAGGCTGAGCTTGCGGACTTCACGAATGACCGCCGGACCACTCTCGTAAGCGGTCAGGGTCAACGAGGCCGGACCATCGGATTTGAAGACCTTCGGTCCTGCTGGAGGAGCCGAGGTTTCGGGAGTTTCATTTGTCGACATGCTTTCACCTCATGGTGGAGTTTATGCGCAGCCAACCAGGAGCAAATCGTTTCGACCGGCTCCAGATGTGCCTTATGCGCGAGGCATAAAGCTTATGTTTAGACTGCGCGGATTGCTGAACCGAGTCGTCCTGTCTACCAATGGACGACAACAAACGTCTGGCTCCTCGATCCTTCTGGGTCTAAATCAGCACAAATCAACACTCTTTGCCAGGGCAAATAAAGAGTTGATGGGGAAGCTGATTTAGAAACGGTTTGCTCCGGCTTCACCAGAAGAACATAGGAACAGTAGACGTCCAAGCCTATTAAGTCAGATTTTGGCAGTTCTATTTATCTATCGATC
>JAJPJO010000118.1 GCA_021324135.1 Pseudomonadota bacterium | reverse complement strand
GATCGCGCCCGGACAGCAGTCTTCCCACCGCCGCTTTCTTGCGCCCTTGCGTCCAGACCTGGACTACGGCATCGACGCAATTGGTCAGCTCCCCGAGGACCTCCGAACTTGTGAAACGCAGAATCTTCCAACCGTCGCTCAGCAGCACCAGATTCTTTTTTGCCTCGGTGCTGTTACCGACTTCCGGATCGATTGAGGCGAGCACGTCAACCTCGATTGCCAGTCGATTGTCGCGATCGTCGATCGACATGTCGAGCATGTAGTCGCCGAGAATCTGCTGCGGAATAACCGGCAGATCATGTTCCTTGATGGCGTTGAAGAGATTGTATTCCGCTTTGAGCATGGGCGGATGACCATCGGTTCTCACCTGACGGAACTGATACAGATCGATCATGGTGGCATCAATCAACCACATGATCTTCTCGCAAGTCACCTTGTTGCCGGCATACTCCATGTCATCGCACTCGGCCATGTAGGCGATGAACTCATCCAGACCCAGTGGGGTCGCCAGAATCGTAGCCTTTCCGAAGAGAGCCCGCAAATAAACGAGATAATGATAGAGATACCACAGGTGGTGCGCCTGCACCGGCGCCTCCAGATCCTTGACGATCGCCACCTCGGTTCCCAGCATGTTGAGCTCGAAATTCGTCGCGCAGGGCTGTCCGAAAGGCGTGCGTATCAATGCCTGCTGCCAGAGATAGTCGGCCTGCACGAAGAGCTGCTCTCCGGTCACTACCATCGGCTCGATGCCGCGCGCCTTGAGATTGATCACCGCCGACTCGATATAGGCTTCGTAATCGCTGCTGAAGTCCGATAAGAAGAGCCCGCGCACAGATCCCGTGTAAAGCCCGAAATTATCGACGAACCAGTGAATGGCGTCTCGACAATCAGTCGGCTGCGGAGGCATTCTTCTGGTGCGAAGGTCGGGTCGACGAGTTTTTGGCACGCGCGGTACTTCTAATGAGAACTGAAGTGGAAATTAGCTGACATCGGTATCTTGGAAAGGCAATCACTCAAGCTGCTAAAGCTGAGGATATTGGACAGCCAGATATAAGCTCCATATACAGAGAGTGTAGCCCATTCTCTTGAAAACCAGAAATAGACTTATATTCTGCCCCTTACAACAATTTTCCCGCTCTTTATCAGTTTATTCAGCTCCTGGTCAGTTTGTTCATTGATTTATGCCGATAATGTTCGCCAAAAGACTCTTGAAAAGCTGTTTTAAAAAGGCAACAATTTTGTCAAAACTGCATCCAGGGAACTGGTTTGCCTTTCGGCGACCAACTCAATAATCGACCATTCTTGACATATTTCAGATTTGCCGTGGAATAGTACAATCACTTTGGGCTCTTTGTTTGAGCATGGTTATCGGAAACCCCGAGCCAGAAACTTACCAGTAAGAAAGCAGATCCTCAGAAAAGGAGAGGGAGTTCATGAGAGCACTTGCATTAGTAGCACTTCTGTCGCTAGTGGCTGGGCCGGCCTTTGCCCAAGCATGCGGAGACGAGGGGCGTTATTTCCACCTGAAGCCACCTGAGTACTCCTATGGCCGCCACAGAAAGATGGTCATCCACCGCAAAGCGAAAGCATTGCGTTGGTACAGAGAGCACAACGGCAACGTCCTGGTTTGCCCTGAATCCTACATCGAAGGCATCACAGTCACATCCACCAAGTAGGCTGGATCTCGGCTGAGAAAAACGCCCAATAGCTGATTTGTCATCAGGGTTTTGGCCTGGCGGTCAACCGATATCGGTTGACGCTTTGGCGTCTGCCCGCTGATGGCATTTTGCTGTTCGCTTACAGCTCATTTGACCTCATTGCTGCTCCTTGACCCAGGCGGCGGCATCGAACAATGGATTGTCCCAGGGCAAGCCCTTCTCTTTCTCCAGCCCCTGCCCCAATCCGCTAATGCCGGCTTTGTGCGCGACGGTCAAATCAGGCTGCACGAGATAAACGAAGGGCAGTCGATTAGCCAGGAGGGTTTGCACTCGCATATACGCATCGCGTCGCTCCGCCTCGCTCCCCGCGTAGTAACCCTCGTTCACCAATCTATCCAATTCATCATCCTTGAAGCGCGCATAGTTGAGCGGCCCGTTCTTCGCCCAGGTCAAACGGCAATCCGGATCAGGTCCCTGGGTGCGGCTGAACAAGACGCAGTCGAAATTTCCTTTGCTCAGATATTTATCCTTCATTGTGGAATATTCGACGATCTCTACGCGCACGCCAATTTTGGCGTTTTGCAAATCGGCAGCCACGACCTGCGCCACATCGATAAAGTCGCGGATTGTAATGATTTTGAACGAGAGCCGCTCGTTCTCGGCATTGGGTATCTCACTGCCGACGCCGACATCGACAACGCTCCCGCCGCTGCGATACCAACCATCGCTGCGCTCCTCGAAGCCGCATTTGGCCAGGAGCGCCCTGGCAGCTACGGGATTGAACGGCCACAGCCGCGCTTTTCGATCAAAGACATCCAGTGTGGGCGGAAAGTCGGTGGCAGGAACTTGCGCATAGCCTCGATACATGTTCTTCGCAATTGCCTGCTTGTTTATCAGCATGGCAATCGCCTGGCGAAATTCATCGCGCGAATAGGGCTCTTTCTCGGTGTTGAAAGCCAGAAAGATGGTTCGTGCCGAGCGGAAATCCTCGACCCTCAAGCCGGTTGATTTGCTCAACAGGTCGATGTCAGCCCGCCCGTCAATGCGCGCCACATCTACATCACCGCGGCGCAGCGCCGCCGACAACAAATTGCCGTCGGGAATAATTCGCCAGATGATGAAACGACTGCGCGCTTTCTCACCGTAATAATTCGGATTGGCTTCAAAGACAAGCTCCAGTCCTGCGTCCCAACGGTAAAGGCGAAACGGGCCGCAACCGACTGGACGGCGGGCCAGATCCTCGGAATTGGCCTTTCCGTCGCGCAAGAAGGCTGCAGGAACAATGCGCAAATCAGTCATGCGGCTCATCAGAGGCAGATTTCGCGAAGACAAATGCAGCACCACCTGTAGTGGTGCTGTCGCCCGGCAATCTCTCACCGCCTCCAGATTGTTGCGAAACGGTGAGCCCGCACCCCTGGTCGCCTCTATAGAGGCAACCACATCATTGGCTGTCACTGGGCTGCCATCGCTGAACTTTAAATTCTCGCGAAGATTGAAGGTATAGCTCAGACCGTCCGGGGATATGGTGGCGTCGCGGGCCAGCGCCGGCTTGATTTGCCCATTGCCGTCGTAGCGCATGAGGCTCCCGTGCACCAGAGATTGGGCAAAATATGATGCCGAATCCAATCCGCGATAAGGGTTGAGAGTTCTGGGCTCCCATGGAAGACCGGCGATAATGGTATCGCTGCCGGTGCGGCTTGCCTGTGCCCCGGTTTCCGCACCGCCATTGTTTCGTGCGCAACCGGCAAGCAGAATCGCCGCAATGAAAATCAACAAAGTCAGCTTGGTGATGCTCAAAACCTTTTCGGTCTTAAAAATCGGCATGTGAGCTTTCGGCTCCCGGCACTCGTGCTTGCAAGCTACCGTCTCAAGGCTTGGCTGCCCGTTTGCTCGATCGCCATTGACAATACTGTGATCGATCGAGACTTTGGCGCGTCAAGCTATTATACTTGAGGGATGGACAAAGACTATAGTACCGATCAGCAATCGCCGGAAGCAGAAAGCTCATCCGCTTCACCGGTTATCGATGTTCAAAAATTGGCCAGTGTCCCCAGCAAAAACGCCTGGCTTTATTTTCTCATTGCCGCAATCTTGATTGTTCTGGTTGCCATCATATTCGGTGCGCACCTGGGCTTTTTCTGGCTCGCTGCAGCAATTCCCCTCTTCGCAGCCAAAGGATTTCATTCCTTGAAGGCTTATCAGAGGCGGGCTATCGCGGTCATCGAAGCGCGCCAGCCGGTGCCGATGTCATTGACGCATATCGAGAAGCAGTTCCTCTGGTTCAATTGTCTCAATGGTGCCTCAGGCTACAAAGTCAACCTCGGTCCAGTAGAGACAAACGGCGATAAATTCGATTCCATAAAAATCGATCCGAGCAGCAAGGAAGCGGCGCTCAAATTGAAGGAGCTGTCAGAGCGCAACCTCGACACTCCTGTTGCCGTTGAGGTTTACCTGAGTGAAACAAATGAGCCGATGGCCTTAATCATCGATGGAACCTTAGCGTGGAAAGCAGGATGGTGGGCTGACTCCGGCAAGTAGTGTCTTGGCGGAATCAGGATTTATGAACGCGATCTGTTTAAAAGAGCCTGCAGCAGACTACCGATCGATTGGCTCTTATCGACACTCTTCTCGAGTGAAGCCAGGATTCGAGCGGCAGACTGCGGTCGTTTGTCGGGGTCCTTCTCGAGCATGGATAGAACGATATTCTCCAGGGCAGGGGATACCTCGCCGGTGGGCAGGGCTGTTTTAAGGCGGCGCGGCTGTTTTCGAACATGCGCCCGCATGACGCCGAAGAACGAGTCCGCCACAAAGGGTGGCGCGCCCGTGAGCACCTCATACATGACGCAACCAAGAGAATATATGTCCGAGCGCACGTCGGCACGACGACCCATGCATTGCTCAGGACTCATGTATAGTGGCGTTCCCAGGAGTTCGCCGGATCTGGTAATGGGAACGTCCACATCAAAAACATCAACTTTGGCCAAGCCGAAATCAACCAACTTAGCCACGAGCTGATCGTTTTCCTCAATCAACATGATGTTGTTCGTTTTTATATCTCTGTTGATCACCCCGCGCGCATGCACCTCATGCAGTGCCTGCAGGAGCTGTTTGAACAAAGGCACGGCAAGCGCTTGATCCATTTTGACCTGTTTTTCCAGATACTCGCAAAGCGTCTGTCCATGCAGGCATTCCATTACGAGGTAGGCGGTGGATTGATCTATAAACCCAAAGTCGTAAACCGCCACAATGTTTGGATGTCTGATATCGAGGATGGCTTGCGCTTCCCGGCGCAAACGCTTCATCGCCTTGTCGGAATCATCTTCCGATTGCTCGGCTGAGACAATTTTGATGGCAACAGTTCGATCGGCAGCTAAATGTATAGCTCGATAAACAGTGCTTGCCCGCCCCTTGCCCAGCGGGCAATCGATCTTGTATTTAGAATCAACTACTTTGCCAAGCAAGCTATTGCTGTATCGAGTTTCTTCTTTGCTTGATTCGGCGATGATTTCTTGCGCCTGCGCCAGAACCATATTTTTTTTGCAGGTGCAGCGAAATTCTTGAAACATCCAGGCAGTCATGCTTCCGGCCGAGGCAGAAATCTTGCCGCACAAGGGACATGTCTTCTGCTCCTTTTGCCGCTCGACAAAACTGATGCACGATTTCTTCAGCGATGTAATGGTCTGAGCGCGCTTACCTCGATTTGTCCCCTTTGAGCTCGCCTCATCTGATGGTGTTTCAATCCGGGCTTGAACATCTTCTTTTATGGTGTCGGCATCAGTATGCACGACTTCACGGATTGTTTTCGCGGCAGCAGCGGCGGGCGCCTTTCGCGTCCCAGCATTCTTCGGCCAGGCTTCTTTGATCGTGTCGGCAAGATCGCGACTGTCCTTGCTCGCCGATCGTTTCTTCTTCGAACTGTCATCACTGCTCAAGTGTCGTCCTTGCCTATCCAGCTGCCTCTAATATACCCAGCAAGACACAAGAGCCTCCCAGCACGGCGTTTCATCCCTCCCGCCGCGGGCAACCGCCATATCAAAACTGGCACCATCAAAATTGACCAAAGTGGCGCTTGTTCCTCTTGACTAGCCGTCCTATTCTGTTAGAGCAAAGGTTACTGCGACCTGGCTCACGAACTCCCTTACTGCCCCGCATCTTATAAAACGAACCTGGTGTACATGCGCCGCATTACGCCCCGCTTTGCGCATCCGTTTCGTCCCCAAGGAGGAATCATGGTGATGGCACTACATAAAGATAACTCGAAAAGAAATCACGATACCACTTTCAATGTTCCCTACAATGCCAATGCAATGCCCGACGCATGCACAGGCAAACAACCCGATGCGCTCTCGCCGGCGAGCAAATCATTGCTCGATCAATTAGAGCCGCAATGCAACGGCGCTATAACTTCGCCTTTCATTCGCACCCTTCTCAATCGCGATCCTCTAGGCACAAGGGATGCGGCCGGCAAGCTGCTGGGCAAAGACTTGCTGGTGGGCGATGGTGCCAAATTCATCGAGACGGTTGACTCGCACGGTCACCATATACTGCTCGTTTACGACTGCAACGGTCGAATCACAAGAAAAAACACTTACGATCGGAATTTCAATTTGATCATTAGCGAGTTCCGAGACGAGCATGGAAACAAAGTCGTTGCCAGCCGCGACCGGTTCGGCAATGAGACCGACACGCGCTACGACTGTCGCGGTCGAATCACCGATATCCAGCGCCGCGACGCCAAAGGCCGCATCTCCTTTGATGAGCACATTTACAGCGACGGCAGCGTCAGCTATACCCACTATGGACCGCGCAACCAGATCACGGCTATCGATTATATAAACCGGCTTGGAATCAAGACCTCGCGCTGCGAATATGACAGTCGCGGTCGCGAGACGAGAAATGTGCGCTACAACAACGGCAAGTCGTACAGTGAAACTATCTCGCACTACTGCGACGCCACCGGTCAAATGACAATGACTCACATAAGCGAAGAGGGCTTTGCCGACTTCGTTCGCGTCGTACAAGCCAGCGGCGAGTACAAAGAATATGGCTACGATCGCCTCAAACGCCAGACATACTATGAAGAGGGAGTGGAGCGCGGCCTCTGGGCACGCCATTATCCGAACAATCCGCAGTTCAACCAGGCGGTCTGACAGAGCGGGGAGGACAGCGGGTATAAAAGCTAAGCCGCTCGATTGAGGCTGCCATGACATTCTTCATTCACTTCGACAAAGACAGCAAAGTGTCCTTGACTCAACAGGTCGTGGATTCCATCAAGCAGTCGATCTTGAGCGGTCAACTGAAAGCCGGTCAGAAACTGCCCTCCTCTCGTGAACTGGCGGCAACGATGAATCTTTCACGCAATACGATTGCCAATGCCTACGATCAGCTGATCAGCGAAGCTCTAATTGAATCAGTGCCCGGCTCCGGCGTTTACGTCTCTAAAATCCCCGAGGCTAAACCCTCCGGATCAGCCGCCACCACAACAAATGATCAAGATCCCGATAGCTACAAGCTCTCGCGCTTTGCCGACTCGATGGGAGATAATGTCCAGGCATCAAACTCCCTCATGAGCTACAGGTTGCCGCGCCGGCAGGACCTGCCTCTCGATAAATGGCACAAGCTCGTTTTGCAACTGAGCAAACAGGAGAAAAACGAGGGTCCGAGCTGGTGCAGCGATGCACTCGGGTACTTGCCTTTGCGCCAGGCTCTGACTAAGTACCTGCAGATGAGCAGGGCGCTGGCCTGCACCAGCGATCAGATCGTTTTGTTCTCCAGCCGCCGCGAATCGCTCGATTTCTGGTTCAAAGTTCTGCTTGAGCCCGGCGAAACCCTGGCGCTCGAGAAGCCATGCCATCCCATGTTGCCCAAGCTGTTGAGCGCCAACGGTGTTCAAATCGCTTATGTCGGCACCGACAATGACGGTATGCTCGTTGACGAGCTTTCGGCTCTGAAAAATGTCCGTGCCGTTTATGCAACTCCTTCTCATCAGGTCATCACCGGCGGTATCATGCCGCTCGACCGCCGCAAAGCTTTAGTCCAATGGGCCGAGCAAAACAAGGCCATGATTATCGAGGATGACTTCGATTGCGAGTTCGTTCGCAAGCGCGAGGATCTGCTTCCGGCCATACAAGGTATTGATACCGCCGGTAGAGTCATATATCTGGGTTCTGCCTCCAACTCTTTATCACCCCTGACCGAGCAAGCGTACGGCGTGATACCCAACCGGCTGATCGAAATAACCCGGCGGGCCCGCGAGATGTTTGCCGGCTGCGCGGCGCGCATGGATGAAAAAGCCCTGGCTGAATTCATCAGCTCCGGCGGTTTTTCCAAACACTTGCGTGAGCTCAACTCCAAGTATGCCAAACGCAGAGAGCGACTGACAGCCGAATTAGATGGAAAGGTGGACTGTCTATCTCTCAAGGACAATCTCGGTGGTACGAGTCTATTGATCGAGCTGGACAGCAAAGTCACGCCTGAAAAGGTAGAGCTGGCAGGAAGTAAAGCCGGTCTGCCCTTCCTGAGCACGCTACCCTTTGGTACCGAGCAGAAAAAGCAATTCCTGGTCTCCTACGGCAGAGTTCCGGAAACAGATGCAAAACCGGCCGTCGAGCTGTTTCTCGTCTACTTGCGTGAAGCCGAGATTACCGATGCTCGCGAGCTGGCCAAGAAAATTGGGCGGCTGTCCTTTGGATGAACTCCAACCTAAGGACCCATCTGCGACAGGCAGTACATGCTGACGAGCATGACCAGCATGGCGGAGGTAACTCCCAGCCAAAAGCCGGCGACCAATATTTGCCAGACTATGAGCGCCTGTCTTGCCGTCAGGCTTATGATGATGCCCATACGGTTGATGATGTAGAACAATACCGCACCAACCGTGAAGGCGAGCGGCAGGAACTTGACTCCGGGCGGCACGTCCAGCGAGACTGCCACGACCAAACTCAAAATACACAAGACCACCAGGGCGATAGTAACGTAATCGGAAAAACGCTGTTTGACGTTTTCCGCTACTGAAGCCTCATTTATATGCTTGAGCGCCAGGATGAAGTTCTTCAAGCCCTGCCGTCGCGGAGTTTGAAGCGTATCCTTACCCTGTGTCTGGGAATTCTGGTCTCCCTTGGGTACATCAACTGGCTCGGCCACAATCCAACCCTCCAAAGGTCTTCTCTAATCTTACCAAGAAAAGCGCAAGGGGCCGGGCTAGTCTTTTAGGGCTTCTTCTTTACCCGATGCTTCGGACTCGTCGAAGTCTTCGCCACCTTCAAAATCATCATCTTCATCAGAGCCGTCCTGACGCGCTTTGCTATCAGACACTCCGTCTTCTTCCAGACCACGATAGCTGATCACGATGTGCCTGTTTTCGGCCTCGCCTTCGCTGTCGGAGGATAGCTCCGGAAAGTTCTCTTGCAGGTAGTTGTGCACGAGCCGGCGATCATAAGCGTTCATCGGCTCGAGCTCAAAGCGCTCCGTATCACCATTGAGCACCGCCACAGCACCCTTCTTCGCGTTCTCTTCCATGGTGCGGCGCCGTCTGGATCGATAATCGAGAACGTCGATCACAAAAGGGACATGCTCGATGGCATTGCTTCGGCACATTTGTCGGACGACGAACTGCAATGACTCCAGGGTCTGTCCGTTTCTTCCAATCAACATGCGGGCATCGTCGGGTTTGCAATCAATGCGATAACAAGCTGTTGTCTCGTCCAGATCTTCTTTTACTACGGTTGCTTCAATATCCAGGATTGCCAGTATTTTTTCCAGATAGCTCTGGGCGCTTTCATCGAATTGTTGCATGGCTCACTTCTTCTTTTTCTTCTTCGATTTTCCCTTACCGCCGGAGACGGGCTCCCCGCCCCCACTCATACTTTTCTCCTTGGTCTTCAGGCTAATTTTCTCGCCTGTTCCCTCGATTGCGGCTTCGAGTCGTAGTCGCTCGCTCTCGCTCATCCCATCGGGCTGCTTAGGACCGCCGCTTTTTGCGTTTTTTTTCCCGCCGCCGCCGTCCGATTTTGGACCTTTGCCCTTGGGCTGTTTGGGGTCGGAAAACTGCGCATCTATGATATCGTCATCGACACCAACCAGGGGTGGCACCGGTTTTTTCATCAGAATCCAGGTCTGAAACGACTGTACGCAGTTGGATAGAACTATGTAGATTAGCACACCGACAGGCAAAGGTATGAAGAAAAACGTTCCCGTCATTACAAGAGGCAGAACCTTCATCGTATCCTGTTGGATTCTGGCTTGATCGTCGAGCTCCTGACCGGGTTGCTGCGCCGGTTTGACCGTGAATTTCTGGGCAATCCACATGGTGAAGCCGAAAGCGACGATCAGGAAGAGAGCATCCCAGTTCTCGGGCTTCAGCAATTCGACGCCGTTTGCCACTTTACCAAGACCGCTGATGAAGCCGAAGGATTCATGCTTGGCGACGCCCGGGATGATGGCTTGAACCTGATAGTCGCCTTCTTTCTTGAAGACGGCATGCCCGTTTTCATCGATGCTGGCATTCTCCGGCGGCGCCGGATGATTGCCTTCCATGACTTTCCAACTGGCTTTGAAGTCAGCCGGCACATTGCCGACCACCGAGCGGGTCCCAAAATCCTGGCTGTCACCCACAGGCAGGAAGACTTCGCCTGGAAAAACGGCAATTTTAGCCAGGGCGCCGGTGTTTGAGACGAACGGCACGCCATCGCTCGAGGTTTCCTTCTTGATTTCCTTGGGAGCATTAGCCTGGTTGATCACTTTGACGTGAACGGCAACCGGCTTATCGCCAAAAGGCGGTCCGGAGAAGGTGGCGAAAAGAGCAAAGAATATAGGGAGCTGCAGAAGCATGGGCAGGCAGCCGCTCATAGGGTTGACGCGATTCTTGGAGTAGAACTCCATGAACTTCTTCTGCATCAGCTCGGGGTCGTGCTTGTACTTCTCCTGCATTTTCTTCATCGTCGGCTGCAGCTGAGACATGCGCTGCATCGACTCAGTCTGTTTCGCCACCAGAGGCCAGAGCATGACTCGCACAAGCAATGTCAGAAGAACAAGAGCCAAACCATAGCTGTGAGTAGCTTTAGCAAAGTACTCGAGTATGGGGAGCATGAAACTGAACGAAATATCCGGCACCGGCTACCTTCTAAACCCCTCTTCGCGACTGCATGTCAAAAGACTCTTCGACAACGACTTCATCGACACCACCCGGGTGAAACGGGTGGCATTTCGCCAACCTGAGCATGCCGGCGCCAACGCCGCGCAACAATCCGTTTGCCGCAATGCTCCTGGCCATATATTCTGAACAAGAGGGATAGAACCTGCATGATGGCTCTCTCAAGAATCTCGTCCGCTGATACAGGCGAATAATGGCAATAGCCGCTAACTGCGGCCATGTCTTGATGTCTCGTCTTTTGCTTTCCTGCATTTCATCTGAAACAAAATACTTACATCTAGTAATTATCTCTTTCTGTTGGCAACATGTCCCTGGATTTAACACGGATATCATGTTTTATGTCAAAACCTGGCTTTGAGCCTGAAACTGTCAAGGGCGTTCCTCCACGGTTGCTTTTCAACCTGTGGGTGTAAACCCGGCAAAGCTGCCCCTGTGCTTCGATTCCAACCGACTGTCCATCTCATAAAGAGTAACAAGCTTTATGGCCCCAAGAAATTTTGATCTGGGCCAATTTTTGTGCCAAACCGTCACGATGACGTCACATTGACAACCTATTGTGTAGTTGCTGCCCAATTACTAACCAAACACTCATTGCAAGGGGGAACGCGCATGGCTCCTCAACAAACTTCTGCCGACCAGACAGCCCATCGTGACGTTCAAAAGGTCGCTGATAAGCACCAGACGCCGCAGAATCACGATAAAGCTCTCCAGAATCTCTACAAAGATGCTAACAAGCTAAGAGGTCAGGATCAGCAAAAGTTCTGGGACACAGTTGCTACCGATGCCAGTAAAGCTCATCTGCCTGATCTGAAGTTCGATTACAGTGCCGACCATCACGTCAAATCCGTCAAAGATGCGCAAGGCAAGGAAGTATATAACAGCGAAAAAGCAGCCGCCAAGCCAGGCGATAAAGGCGAAAAACCAGGCTATACGGCCGGGCTGGACAAAGGTCAAGGACCTTACCAAGCACTGCAAAAACAGCATCCGGACTGGAGCCATAAGCAATTGATGGAAGCTTCCCATCAGATCATGAAAGAGACCGGTCGCCATTCATTCAATCAAGGCGAACAATTCAAAATCAATGAAAACGGATCGGTAAGCATCAGAACTGAAAGCAAAGACGGCAACAGCTCCAAAGAGACAACCTACGAGAAAGGCAAAGCCGTCGGCGACAAGACAACTAATAAAACCGCAGACGGATACGAGTCGACCGAACACAACTACAAAGATAAGACCACCACTCAAACGACTAAAAAAGGCGACGACATCAGCTCCACGACCACGAATGAGAAAGGCGAAGTCGTCGGAACCCGTAAAGAAAACGCCAAGACCGGCAACTGGTCGGAAGAAACCAAAGACGGCAAGACCGAGCACAAACAAGACCCCAACGGCAGCTACACCGAGACTTTTAAAGGCAAAGACGGTGTTTCGAAGAGCACAAAGACATATGATGCCACGAAAGGCACGACTCACACCGATGCAGTGGATAAAGACGGCAATCGCACAGTTCGCGATGAAAACAGCAAAGATGGCACCTACAAAGCCACGGTCACAAACAAAGACGGCAAAGTAACTCATACAGAAGAAAAAGACAAAGACGGCAACACCAAAGTTCGCGACATCGACCCGAAAACCGGGAATTGGACCGAGAAAGCCGTTGATGCAAAAACCGGCAACATAACCAGCTCCAAGCATGATGGAACCACAGGCGATACCGACAGCGTCACCACCGACAAGACGGGAAAGAACGTTATCAGCACCCGCCACGAAGACAAAAACGGCAACTGGGAAGAGAACAACAAGAAAGACGGCACCGTGACGAAGCACACCGTCGACGGTAAAGGTGGCTACACCGAATCCGTCAAAGGCAAGGATTTCAGCTCATCCACAACAGTCGATAAAGACGGAAACAAGCACATCGAATCCGAAGACGCCAAACACAACAAGACAGTCCGCGACGAGCATCCCGACAAGACTTACAGCCAGACGGTCACCGATGCCCAGGGAAACGTAGTCGAAAAATCACAAAGGACCTGGGACGGCAGTAGGCTCAACTTCCTCAACTACAACCAGACCGAGACGATTGAAAACGCGAACGGCAAAACAACCAATCACTACGACGGCTCCGGCAACCTGACCGCCGGCGAATGGCAGAGCAAGAAAGACAGCTCGAAGAGCAGCTTTACATACGATGCCAGCACCGGTCTCAAGCACACCGATGCCACCGACAAAGACGGCAACCGCACAGTCACCGACCAGAACACCAAAGACGGCAGCTATGCAACTTCAGTAACCAACAAGGATGGCAAAGTCACTCATACTGAACAAAAAGACAAGGACGGCAATACCACCGTTCGCGACATCGATCCGAAAACCGGCAACTGGACCGAGAAAAGCGTCGATGCCAAAACCGGAAACATAAAGACTTCCAAGCACGACAACACCACCGGTGATACCGACAGCGTCACTACCGACAAGAGCGGCAAGAATGTCCTCAGCAAACGTCACGAAGACAAAGACGGCAACTGGAAAGAAGTGAACAAAGACGGCACGATCACCGAGCACAAGCTTGACGGTAAGGGCGGATACAGTGACACCGTTTCCCGCAGAGATGGCTACCACTCCACCACAACTGTCGATAAAGATGGAAACAAGCACTTCGAATCCGAAGATGCCAAACACAACAAGACGGTTCGCGACGAGAAGCCCGACCATACATACAGCCAGACGGTCACCGATGCCAATGGCAAAGTAATCGAAAAAGCGCAGCGCTCCTGGGACGGCAATCGCTTCAACTTCCTCAACTACAACCAGACCGAGACAATCGAAACTCCGGACGGCAAGACGACCAACCACTACGACGCCAACGGCACTCAAACCTCAGGCCAATGGGAAAGCTCCAAGGACAAGTCATCCTTTGGTTGGCAGATCAACAGCGACGGCTCCAAGACCAGCTTCTCTACCGATGCCAACGGCAAACGCACCGAGACGGTCACTCCTTCCGACCTGCCTCAAGTCGTTCCGGCACTCTAATAACTAACTTCGATCCCAGCATAGCCTAACCCCCGAACTTCCTGGCGGCGCGCGTCAAGGCATCGAATACCGCCTTCTCGATCTCTTTAAAAGTAGCCGTCAGAGCGGGCTCATGCCCGACAAAAACAACGGCGTAGAGATTGTCGAGTCGCAATCCATCCTGACTCCCAGCCTGGTACTCGGTGCGCAACGCCCGATAAGCCTCGCGAATCCGCCTGCGCGCCCGGTTTCTCTTGCAGGCGCTTTTGGAAACCTTCGTGCTGACGACAAAACCGGCAAGCGGCAGCCAGCCGCCTTTGCGGCTACTCTTCTTGCCTTCCTTCGGCAGGACGTAGAGGGTCAGTATCGGCGAGCTTACCGCTATGCGTTTGCTATACGCTCGCTTGAAGACGCTCGCTCTTCGCAATCGCTCGGCTGACGGCAGCACAGTGCCCCAAGCCTTTAGACGCTCAGTTTGTAACGACCTTTAGCGCGCCGTTTTCTCAGGACCTTGCGACCAGCCTGGGTCGACATGCGGCTGAGAAATCCTCTGTCTTTCTTGGCTTTGGTTTTCGATCCGCGCAGTGTTCTCTTCATGAGCCATAACTCCTGGCACAAAGCCAACCTTAAAAATCTCGGCATATGTTGGCTGAAACAGAAATGCTATCATCTCCGGCAACAAAGTTGAAATCGGTCACAACCTCGATCGATGAAAAATTTACAGTCCCGGCGCTGACGCTTCGGCAAGATTCGGCTTCCATGCCGAATTGCTCAACAGCAGCTGGGCTTGAATCGCTCTGCCTGATGATTACTTGCGACACGGGCTGTTAAAGCGAATTTTATACTGCTCATAAAAAGTGGCTGGTCAATCGCAGGCAGGTTATTACTACCCATGCAAACTCAAGACGGCGTTCGCTTCCTCAAGCCAACAGCGCAAATCTGGTCGGATGCTCTGGCGGTCTTGGAAACGACGGTGCGCACCCCAGGAAAAATGGCATGGTTGCACCTTTCTCAACTGATTGAATTCAGTAATGGTGAAGCTGTCCTGGCTGTGATGAACGACCTTGGCAGAACCATGATTGTCAATCACATGAGCACTCAAGTAATCGAAGCGCTCAGCAAAGTGACAGGGACGCCCGTTCGCCTCAAGGTCATTATCGACGGAACCATCAAGCCGCAGGAATATATTCCTTCTCTGGCGGCACTGCCTTCGCAACCATCGCGCGATGCTCAGCCCGCTTACTCCAGCACTGCTCAGTCCGCTCACCCAAGCGTCGCCCAACCCGTTCACTCAAGCGTCGCCCAACCCACCTTCAGACAATCAGGCACAAACGTCTCCGGCACAAACCCAGACAGACTGCCGGAAAGCAAGCCGCAAAATGTCGCCGGCAAAGCAGCGCGGTCGTTCTTTTCTCCGCAGATGGGACGCACCGATCAGCAAAACTCAGCCGGCAATGCAGCTGCGCGTTCGCCTCAAATATCAGCACAGCAGTTGGCTCTGGCAAAACCTTCGCTTGATTCAAATTTGGCTGCCCATCACGGTTTGAATCAGCGCTACACGTTCTCGACCTTCGTTGTTGGCTCGAACAATCGTTTCTGCCATTCGGCAGCCATCGCTGTCAGCCAGCGCCCTGGTCAGACTTACAATCCTCTATTCATCTATGGCGGTGTTGGTCTGGGAAAAACGCATTTGATGCAGGCGATAGCTCATCACATCCTGAGCCAATCTCCAAACGCCACGGTCAAATACATCAATTGCGAGCGTTTCACAAACGACATGATCAACTCGATAAGAGACGGACGCATGGTTGATTTCCGCAAGCGCTATCGTTACCTGGATGTGTTGCTCGTGGACGACATTCAGTTTATCGAAGGCAAAGAATCCACTCAGGAAGAGTTTTTCCATACTTTCAACGCTCTTAAGGAGAGTGGAAAGCAAATCGTTATTTCATCCGATCGTCCACCCAAAGCCCTGTCACATCTGGAGGAACGCCTCAGGAGTCGTTTTGAGTGGGGTTTGATTTCCGATATACAAGCCCCTGATTTTGAAACGAGACTGGCTATTCTTGCCAAGAAATGCGACCTTGATGGTATTAAGATCGATCCATCGACGCTCGAGCACATCGCCAGCCAATTCACCAACAACATTCGCGAACTAGAAGGCGCCCTCATTCGCGTCAATGCCTTTGCGAGCTTTACAGGCGAACGCATAGACGAGCTTGCCCTGCATAATCTGCTCACGCCACATGGAACACCGGAGCAGAAGCCATCTTTGACTATAGATGGCGTGATAAACGCCGTCGCCAAACACTACAAAGTCGAGCCTGCTGACCTCAAATCAGCCAGGCGCTCTCAAGATCTGACATTGCCGAGGCACATCGCCATGTATCTTGGCTATGAACTGATGAACTTGAGCTTCCCGCGCATTGGGGAGGCATTTGGTAATCGAAAGCACACCTCGGTTTTATACGCGCACAGCCGCATCAAAGAGATGATTGCCGGCACGCCCGCGGTCGCTTCGTCCGTTGCCACAATTAAGCGCGCACTGGGACACTAATCGTTTGCTTGCTCAGCAGTGCACGTCACCCAGGCACAGCCGGCCGCACGCCCTACTCAGCCATACAACTCGGACGGAGCATACCTTGACGACGCAAAGAGTAATTTCTTGTCTGGCGAGTGGGATGCCCTTGTCTGCATATGGTGTACGCGCACTCGATATGCACGATCCCGATCGATTGCCGAGAAATATAGGATAGGCAATGTTCATCAGCTGTCGAAAACTTGTTATTGACCTGTTTGAGATCGGTTCAGCATCTGGTGAGCAAAATTTACTCTGTTTATTCCTGAAAATCTGGCGAACAACTTTTCTACATGCCGGATCAAGACCAGCTTTCCGCTTCATTGGTTTTCTACAGAAAACCCCTTGCCCTACTACTTCTAGATCAATAAATTTTCTAATTCAAAGCAGTATATTCTCTAAAGATTAGTCATGTAAGAATGCGCATGGAGAGCGATAATGTAATCGGCAGAAAGCGCGAGGTACGGCATATGCATTTTGCAGTCCAGAAGGACACATTGGTTCGTGCATTGAAAGATGTGACGAGTGCACTTGCAACACGAGTCGTCCAACCGATTTTGAGCAACGTTTTGATTGAGTCTGTGAATGAAACGACTCTGAAGTTCCAGGCTACGGATCTGGATCTTTGTATAGAAACGAAGACCCCCGGTGTTGTTCATGCCAAAGGCGCAATTACATTGCCTGGCAAGAAGCTCCTCGAAGTCGTGTCAAAACTGCCGAACGAATTGGTGTCCTTTCAAGTCAATCCTGAGAACAGTGAAGTCTCGGTCACTTGTAAACGTTCGAAATTCAGCATCACCGGGCTGCCGGCAAGCGAGTTCCCTAAAGTCGCGGATAATCGCCCGGAGCACGCGGTTTTCATGCCGATGCAAAATCTCAAGAAGGCTATTGGACAGACGGCCTTTGCAGCAGCCGGTTATGATGCCAGCAGCATTCTAGGCGGTGTCTATATCGTTCTCGATAACGGCTTGTTCGAGTGCACCGCCACTGATGGCAGCCGTCTGGCACATCGGCGCGAGGAGCTGAACGTTCTCGCTCCAGTAGCTAAACAAGGCGATGAACAGCCTGAGCTGGATGTCGACAGCGAAGATGCACAAGCCAAAGCTAAGGAAAAATCAAAGACCGCCACGCTCGACAAACCGAAAACGTTGAAAGCAATCATTCCGGCTAAGGCTTGCATCGAGATACTCAAGATCATGGATGGTCAGGATGGATCCAAGGGTGATGATCCGTCAGCGAAGAATATAGATAAGGTAACGGGCGGAGAAGTGAGAATCGGTCTTGTAGACGGGCAGATCGTCTTCGAAACGGATAATCATTTCCTCTCGACTCGCCTGATCAGTGGTGAATATCCGCGCTACCATGAGCTGTTCCCGACGGAATTCAAGCATCTGGCCATATTCAATCGAGAGGAGCTTGTCCGGGCGATCGAGCGCGTTTCCGTCATGTCCGACGAGCGCACGCATCTCGTGAAGATGCACTTCGATGAAGGCAATCTGCAGATCACTGCGAACACACCGGATGTCGGACGCGCCCAGGAAGAGGTTCCCGTCAACTTCGAAGGGCAGGCGCTTGATGTCGCGGTCAACGTCAGGTACATACTCGACGTTTTGCAGAGATTGACGGTGGATGAAGTGCGGCTCGAAATGACTGGCTCGCTCAAACCGCTCATTCTAAAAGGTGTTGGCGACGAGCATTACAAGTACCTGCTCATGCCGGTGCAAGCTAAGTAAGCACTGGATAAAGGATTATCTCAAGGGAATCTTTTGGGAAGCAAGGTGCAAGATTCGCTCGCTCGACGCATTAGGGCGCAAGCGATTTAACACAGCTTCACTACTGACCGCCATCTCTTCTGAGTCTGTATGGAGAGAAATTGCCTGGTTGCAAACTTCTATGATGAAGGCTTGCTCGTCGTAGTCTGATGAAATGTGTTTTGGTATCAAACTTAGTGCCTTCTCGAAGCATTGCTTAGCCTCGCCGTCGAAACCCCGCTTGCACGCGATAAGTCCTGATGAAAATTCTTTGAGTACCGCAGCTAGAGGAGCGCGATCAGCCAGGCTTAAGCGGAGCTCGCATGCTTTATCGAAACATTCCTTAGCGCGCTCCAGGTTGTCGTTGTCCAGATGAAGGCACCCTAGCAAATAAAGGTTGACTATGTGCAAACGGCGAAATTTGCCACCTAAGTCTGCGTCTTCTGGTCTGAGACTGCCTAAGGGACCAAGGCGCATGCGCTCGAATCTTCCGCCATGGTAGATCGCGAGTCCGAGCTCTCTGTCATAGTGGTGCTGCGCCTGCTCGAGCTGGTGGTATGCCCTGTCCCATTCCTGCCGCGCGAAATGACATTGAGCCAAAACGCTGGCTGAGAAAAACTTACCTAAACATTGATCTTTTTCTGCTATGGCCGAGGCTGTCAATGCGTGTTTAAGCGCTGCGTCCAGATTGTCTTGAAGAAGCGCCAGTTGAGCTAATCTTACTGCAGTTATAGAGAGATTCTTACGGCGTCCCAGTAACAATTTGGGTTGAAACCACTCCATCTCGTGAGCGATTGTTAGCAATGCCTCGCCGGGGGCGTAAAGCCGCCAATGAGAAATCAGGTGCCACCCGACACTTTCAAGGGACCAAGGGATAAAGACCAGTATCAGAACACCGGTGCACAAATATAAACCGGGATCACCGGAGTGTACCGCGATCCATATCAAACATGAGACTGCTAACACCCCAAGGGACAGGAAAGCGATAATCCAGTTACGGCTTGCACTCCGGCGCTCGCGATTGGTCGGCTCCGTAATAGTTGTTATCTGGTTCGGGTTCAGTTTCAAGAGCGCGGATGTCCTCGTTCCCGTAGTCTCTATGTTCCACGACAGCCTGCCACTTCGTGCGCGCGTAGGCAACGGAAATCCTGGGTAGCTAATACATTCGGGAAGCTCTAAACCGGTTAAACGATTCCTGCAAGTGACTGACATACCTTGTCACTTTATCTCTATCTTCTTATCTGGTTCGTAGCCTGGCACAAATAGCAAGATTGGCTTCTTGTGTTCATCAACTACAACAAATGGGTGCCCAACGTAAGTCAACTCGCCTTGAGTTTCGCCCGGCTGCAACGTCATCTTCAGATCCCTCTTTCCATCGAAATCGATCCAGTAGACGTATGCGATCCCGTTCAGTTTGTTCGTGATGGTGAAGTTAGTCGCCACTCTAGAATTAATCGAGCGCAGTGTCTCTTCACTGGCCACGGGAAGATACTTCCATTTCTGGCTGGTGAAGTCACTAAGCTGAGAAGTCGGGGGTGAATGCACGCTCGTCGCGCAAAGTGTTCCGCCAACGATAAGGGCAATGAGCGCCACCAGGATCACTACAGACTGATTAAGGTCTGAGAGAAAAGACTTTCTAGAAGTCTCCGGTTTTGTGGCTGCGTGAGACTCAGCAATTTGCTTGTCCATCAAGCTCAAGACGTTTCGCGCTTCGCTGACGGATATTCTACCTTCCGACAGGTCAACGAGCAGGCGTGAGGCGATATCAGCCTCCTTTGACAGTTTCTTTCCTATGAGAGTTTGAATGGTCTTCTCTATTGAATGTGTGAGAATTTCTAACTCGTAGTTATTTTGCATGCTGGCAGTGCTGTCTACCGCTTGCTTCCCGGAAGACTCGTCAGTAGAGGAATCCTGCGAAGCTCGTGCATCCAACGTTGTAGAGGCATCGGGAGTCGTTTGCGCATCACGATTTACATCCGAGTCTGCAATCATCTCGATGTCTTTTGACTGCTGAGCCAAGTCATCATCGGCACGAAGCCTCAACTTCGCTTGCTCCTTTTCACCTTTGGATTTTCGCGCTTCCATCATTCGAGTCTCAGATGGCGAACATTCAGAACTATGTACCCGTTTTCACTGTTATGGTGGAACGTCATGATCCGGAGAAAATCGTTTTTGACGAGGCCAAAAATCGTCATTTCTGGCCTCTTGCT
>JAJPJO010000099.1 GCA_021324135.1 Pseudomonadota bacterium | reverse complement strand
TTATGAATAGCATGTCGTAATTATTGCCGTTGATATGGCTAGTGCGCGTTACCGTGCCATGAGCCTGCTCAACCCCCTCCGCAACCTGGTCTTTGTCCGCACACGGATTGAGGCAAACGACAAGCGTGTCGTCAGCCAAATGCGAACCTGTACTCTTCCCTCGCACGCCGGTTATGTGTTTTAACGGACCTGGCGAAAGATAGGTTTTTTGTGGTGACAGCGGCGTTTTCTTGTCCGCCGGCGCGGCTGAACCCGGCGACACAATCGTCGCGCCCAACACACCGGTGATAACCATACAAGAAACCAGCCGCCTATAAGGCGCCCTCGAAGCTGTGTTCATAACGGTTTCCCTCACTAGCGAACGTGCTTAAACTCGCAAAAGCTTAATCCGGTGGATCTCACCGGGGGACACCGATTCCGCCGAAAGACCTATATCCTAAAGTACATGTTTATCGGACTTCTTGTCAACTCTGCTGCAATCTACATTAGATGTTCGATTAGTCCGTTACTGAGCCGATTTGCGTGGGCAAATATATTGCTCGCAATCCATTCTGTAGACTTCAAGGCAACGAGATTTTGAGCACTTTCCGACATTAAAATTGAAACGGTTCCCTTTTACGAGGACTCGATGATTTCGCTCCATTTCAAAATCGTACCTGCTTATGTCGCATATTACTTTATTGCCAATACCTCGCCAGCTCGCTTTGTCGGTAATCAATGCGATTCTGCCATAGTCGATTTTCAAAATGCAGCATGGAGGAAAGATAGGGAAGCGAATGATTTCATTCGTTTCGGTCCATCGGACGAAACTTTTATCTTTGGCAAATCAATGGAACATCTGTCAAAACGGGCTGATGAATTACTCAAAGAGATGGTGAAGGATTCAACTTTCAAATCCTTGCTTGCAGAAACGGCACAATCGCTGAATCTTGTAAGAACAGAATGGGAATCAAACATTTTTAAAACCAACGACATGATTGCGGAGATGACTGGGCTTGCTCTAAACAAAGAAGTGGATGTTTACCTGACTCATCCGAAAATGAAGCAGGGACATGCTGGACGTGACTATATATGCTGGGCCTATAGGCAAACGTGGCCAAACTACAACACGGTCTATCTATGGCACGAAACCTTGCACTTGCTTCTGCCGGGCGGAGATCTCGAGCATGCAGTTATTCAACTCATCTGCGATAACGAGATGCGCGTCAGATTGAACGGTGGAGATTATCCACCATTTGAAGCTCACGATGAGCACAAGGAGATCATGACGAAGCTTCTGCCATCATGGCGTGCTTACTTGAAACAGCCTAAGAAAGACATCCATGAATTTATTGAATCGGCAAAGAGAATTTCAGAAGCAATACCGATCGGTAGCAACGATAATTGCCGCTGCTAATGCGTGAAGTGGATCAATGCTGTGATAAATAGGAAGCCTAAGACAAGCGTGAGGAGCATGGAGAAGATCGTTCCCAACGCGAAGTTGATCGGCCCATAGTGAATTGCTTTCTCTCCGAAGAAGCGCTTGGCCAGATACTCGGACAAGCAACCGATGGTGTAGCAGGCGTTTGCTGCAAGAGCATACAGGAAGGTCGGCCACAACCAAAACATTGGTGTGCGATCGTGGAACATCAGCCAGGCAAGCGCAGGAAGCCCACAAAGTGCTACCAGCAGATTGTATAAGAGGCGCCGCGATTCCCACCATCGTGTCATGTCCCGAAAGCCGCGTTCAGATTCGCTGACACTTAATACTCGGGACACGACGGTTGTGGTGGGACTCTTCATCGGACCGCTGAGCGCCATCAGCTCTTCAGGGGTGGCGCTCTCGACGAGCCTCAAGAATTCGTCGCTCGAAAGACTGGCCAGATCCACTTTCTTGGTCTTATTCATAGAATTGATCCCTTTGCATCCCCGATAACCGGTCGAACTTCAAAGCGACGTTTGCTAGCATGAAAAGTGTCATTAACAAGGGTTAATGCAGGCGCAGTGACTGCCTTTAGCGCCAACAGATCCGAGTTTCACAGATTCTGAAGCGGTACTACATTTGGTATTAAGCATTTTTCAGCGCGGCGAGTTGCCTTTCGCTTCTTTCCGCAACACCATTTGACTGCGATTCCGTTTTGAGCGCGATTTCGTTCGGAGAGTAATTTACCGGTATGTAAAGGTGCCAAGACCCTGACGCCGCAAGTCTTTCGGCCACCAAGCATAGGGTTTGCAAAGCGATGCTGTGTAATCGAGGTTGATATGCTTTATAATCAAGCTAATAGTTGTTGACCTCTGTTCCATTCTTCGCCTTGTGCTGTAGATGATGCTAGGGTCGAAGGATGATTGAATGAATAATAAGCTTTTTGTTGGAAATCTGGCTTACAGCGTAACTGAAGCCAGTCTTCGTGAATTGTTTGGAGCGTACGGTGAAGTGACAAGTGCTTCTCTTCCTCTAGACAGAGAGTCGAACAGACCTCGTGGTTTCGCGTTCGTTGAAATGGGTACGCAAGCAAGCGCAGAAGCGGCTATTAAAGCGCTAGACGGCCACGAGCTTGCCGGTCGCAACCTGAAAGTCAACATTTCGCAGCCAAAGCCGCGAAGAGATCGCTATTAAAGAACACTGAAGTTCTGCTTTTTCTCAATCGAGTGGATTCGAGAAGCTAGTAATGAGTGACACTCTTAAGGCTTCCCTTGTTTTATCCTTTGTGTAAAGGCAGAACTGGTGATACCAAATGCGGTTCAATGGTAAGGACTTTCTGCGCATTTGACCTTTGCATTGTGTTTACTCCGAGTCACTTTGAGGGAGAGCATGGTGGAGAAGTTCATCTACAACAAACTTCCCAGGGGAAGAAAGATAGTCGTTGATCTATTAACCATGATTGCGCCCGGTGCAGTCGCATGTCATCTTGTCCGTGACATCGATATGAGCCGGGCCAATCAGATAAAGGCGGATTTGGCAGAGAAGGGTAGCAAAATTACCGTAACTGCCATTCTTATGAAAGCAATTGCTTTAGCGCAAAAGGCGCATCCGGCAAGCCGATCGGAGATTCTGCCGTTTGGGCGAGTGGTAACTTATGAAGACATCGTGGCGGGATTTACTGTCGAGCGTAACGAGGACGGGCAGGACACGGTGTTTTTTGGCGAGATCGAAAGACCGGATGTCAAATCGCTGGCCGATATCGCACGCGAGTTGGCAGAATGTGCTCGAAGAAATATTTCTGATTTGCCTCCTTTCGCGCAGCAAAAAATGTATTCTGGCTTTCCATATCTGTTGCGCAGGATCATATTGTTTTTGGGCAATACCGTTCCCTTCCTGCGCCTCAAGTGCCAGAAAGCAACTTTTGGGCTGACCAGTCTTGGGAAATACAACATCAGTTGCGTCTTCAGTCCATGTGTTTGTACATCCACATTCGGTGTCGGGACAATAGAAAGCAGACCCGTAGTGGAACAGGGAAGAATTGTGGTCCGTCCGGCAATGACACTTTCGCTCAGCTATAACGCTAATGCCATCGATACACGCGCCGCCGCATCTTTTCTGGACGACGTGTGCGCCGTAATGGAAGGACGCATTCCAGGACTGATTGCCGATTGATTTTGATCTATGGGGTCGCCGAGCAATGAACTTGTCGATCGCATTCCCGTCGCAGTGAATTGCCGCCCGGTCTGAGCCACTCGCCCAGAACATCCGACATAATCTTGGCGGCCCGCTCGACGATCTGATGTGTGCATTCCACTTCGGCTCGCCATTTCATCGAATTACCATAGATGTAATTGGTCTCTATAACGATCTCGCTCATGGCGCCTTTCTGTTTCACCGCAAAGAGCTCATAGGAACCGCGTGGACCGGTGAGCGTCAAAGAATACGGCTCACCTGCGGTTCCTTTCAATGCCTCCAGGCACCCATAAAGAGCAAGAATCTCATGAGCACCCGAATGGGCTGTCGATGCGCAGGGAGGCAAACTCGTGCGGCTGAGACTGGTCGACAACGCAAGCCAGACGAGCATGTGCGTCATATCTACTAACTTCTTCAACTTCGGATCCGTCAGAGTGTCGGAACGATCAGGGGACTTGATTTGAAGCTGAAATAGTCCTGATTCCAATTTTTGAATTGATATCTCAACATACGAGTCTTCGCTCAGTATGTAGGTTCGCTCGTAGGGCATGGTCTTTAGCTTCATTATCGTGGCCAGGTCTGCCTGCAATGAGCCTAGCACCATGCATGGTATCGTTTTAGCAGGAACTTCATTTTTAATTAGATAAAGGTCAGTCATAATTCCTTTCGATCATCAGGAACGATTTCTCCAATCCCTAGATCTCTTGTTACGTGGGAGACTGCCAGGTTTTAAACGAAAAATTGCATGCGATCATCTATAGGCTGCTTCTTCGTCGCTCTCTTTGCCAGTCCACTTCGTCAAAACGAGTCGGGGACCAATTGGATAAACTGGTCCACTACGATCATAGCACATTAAACCAGTTAAGATCTGGTATACGAGCACAGGAGAATGGGCGCACGAGGTATGGATCGCGGCTTCGCTTCAAGATTTGAGGAGTCCATGTTACTCTTCTTTCGTCCGCCTGGACGGGCACTCATTTTGAAAGCTGCGAATGTAGCACGCTCCTGGAGGCACGAGAATGTCCGATGAGAGGAGATTGATAGCCGAGCAACATTCACTCCGGTCTGGAGTGAGGCTTTCAATTGATCCTAAAAGCAGGCGCCAGATCGTTAGAGACCTGGGCCTTATTGAGATCGACGGCGGTTTCCAGACACTGGACGATCGCAAGATTGAGCATTTGCGATTCCTTCTCTATGCAAACGAGGATGGAAGTGTCTGCGAGACTTACTGGTGGGACGGATTCATCGCTACTCACATAATCATGGCGGGCTGGCTTGGTCTTTCCCATGAGAACGCTGACTCCGGGATTGTCGATCTGTCCGAAGGAAAGTGGATTTTGCACGACACCGATAATAAAGGATTCTTTTATCCCGTATACGTGCGTGACTGGATACACAAAATTATTGATTGAAATTAGCGTTAAGCTCTGAAAATTCAGCAGACAGCGCTGAAGTTCACGTATCAATCACCGTCTTCTATGTAGGCATCCCAAAACTCTGTGCGCTCCTCCCACTTGCAGTCACCGTTTCCGCAAATCAATGTGACGCGAGAGGAAGTCGAATAGATCTCTTGTACGTTGAAGCCGTCGCGTACGAGGTCGACTGTATCAGCATATTTTTCATAGCGTTGAACCGGACTGTTGCACTTAGGGCAGAGCATCTTTTTATTGGCGATCGCTTCCTGAACAATTTTCTCCGACATTACAACCTCACAACCTCGAAAGGTCTAACTATCTCCTATTCTACCAAAGCATGATCCCCGGCTCTGTAAGAATTGATGCCTATAGAGCGCAACCATTCTGGCAATCTTTTGGCATCATAGAGCTCGAGCTTCCTGTCGGAGCCGAGCCGGTGTGATACTGTATGCGGTGCCATGCCAAACAATATTTTGCCGTCGCCGGCCTGGTCGGCTGACCTTCGCTTCGGGTTAATAGAAGAAATAGCTGACTGTCTATCAGTCTATTGCTTGTTGTTGTTTTGTCTATTGCTCGTTTTTTTGTCTATTGCGAAGATTCTGAGCTATCTGAACTGCTCTGACTGCGCTGTTCCGTGCTCTGGATTCTCTGCTCTGTCGTCGCTGCTGCGGGTTGGCGAGACGATGATGATCGCCGGCGAAACGCTACTCGTCTGGGGCGCCGGTTTATCTTCTTCGAACGCGCAACAGTTGAACCCTGATTTGTCTTCTTTATAAATGTCGTTGAAGACGAGCTGTTTGACGAGCTGCTCGATTGTTCTGACTGTTTCGTCTGCTCGGCAGGAACTGGCACTGGTACCGGAACTTGTTGTATCTCCTTATCCTTTTCGATTTGCACTTCTCTCTCAACTGTTGGTGTAGTTGTTGTTTGTTGCAGATCTATTGTTGTAGATCCTTGTGCAAGAGCGCAGCTCCCACTCAACAAAAAGACTATTGCAAGAAAATATGGTCTCATCTTAACCTCCTGAATCGCACGCCTGAAAAGTTTTGCCTCCAGACGCGGATTGGCGCAGTTAGTTTCTTTGTGTGACCAAAGTTAGTCGCACTGCTTCGAAGTTTGCGCTATGAAAGGGCGAGAGCATCAGCAAAAGGAAAGGATGATCGGACGCACCGTATCATCCACAGTCGAGAATTAGTGAAAGACAACAATGAAAAAACGGCACAAAGAACCACAGAAGCCCCGTCTTTATCTCGCGGCCGTCATGGTTGCATTAGCCGCAACGGCAGTCGTCT
The DNA here is from genome assembly GCA_021324135.1 of Pseudomonadota bacterium. Lineage (GTDB taxonomy): Bacteria > Cyanobacteriota > Vampirovibrionia > Obscuribacterales > Obscuribacteraceae > JAJPJO01. The sequence goes on along the minus strand of JAJPJO010000099.1, from coordinate 7,859 downwards.
TGGCGTTTACAAATGTATTGGATCCAGTCCTCTTGAGGATGCAGGTAATCAGAGTTGGATTACCAAGTTTGGCTGAGCTGAACAGTGGAGTGTCCATTTACGATCGCAACGATCATTATGTTTGCACCTTGAGGCCTGATGGCGATCGCAAGGCGATTCCTCTAGCATGCACATCAAAAGGAGCAATAACTGCGGTTATGGCTTCAGAAGATCATCGCTTTATGGAACACCCGGGCGTCGACCCTCTAGCCGTTGCCCGCGCCTTTCAAGCCAATTTTTCGGCGGGCAAAATCGTCGAAGGTGGCTCGACAATTACCCAACAATTGGTGAAGAATCTCTACCTCGATCCAAAAGACAAGTCTTACGGCCGCAAGCTTCGCGAAGCGTTGATGGCGCTTTACGTTGAAAGCACTCACTCAAAGAAGAAAATTCTGGAGACATATTTGAATGTTGCCTACTTTGGTCAGGGCGCCTTTGGCATCGAACGGGCCGCGCAGCACTACTTCAATAAACCGGCAAGCGACCTTACCCTTGCAGAAGGCGCTTATCTTGCCGGTCTGCTGAAATCTCCATCGGTTCTCAGTCAAAAGGATCACAGAGCGCAAGCCATTCAGGAGCAGAGAAACATTCTCAATGCCGCACAACAATATGGTTTAGCGCGCCCTGATGAGGTGCATCAGGCACTGGCGGAGAAACTGAATGTTCGCGATGTCCCGATTCATAACATGAAGCCGTGGCCTTATTACATGGATTGCGTCCTTGCTGACCTCAAGAAAGAACTCGGCGATCGACTGTGGGAAAGAAATTGGCATGTGTACACATACTTTGATCCTGGGGCGCAGACCATTGCCCAAAAGGCACTCAATCAGGGAATCGCGGTAGCTCCCAGGGGTATCGATCAAGGTGCTCTGGTCAGCATGTCGATTAAGGATGGTGGCGTTCTTGCCATCGTGGGTGGTGTGGGCGATTATCAGAGGAGCCAGTGGAACAGAGCAATGAATCCGCACACGGCCGGCTCTGCCTTCAAGCCTTTCGTTTACCTCGCGGCTCTTGTCCATGGTGTAATCGGGCCCGAATCAATGATTCAAGACGCACCCTTGCGTATTGCAGGGCCTCATCAAAAAACGTACGAGCCACGAAACTATGACGGTTCATATAAAGGGTGGATGCCGGCGCGGCTAGCGCTTGCTCAATCACGCAATGTATGCGCTATTCGGGTGGCGCAATCGGTGGGCATCGACAGGGTAATCGAAGCGGCTCACCTGGCCGGAATCAAATCTCAATTGCCGCCGTATATTTCGCTGGCGCTCGGAAGTTGCGCGGTCACACCGCTGGAGATGGCCACCAGTTACGCCACCTTCGCCAGAGGCGGCGTCTACATGCCGCCGCAAATTTTGAGACGAATAGAGACTGATAAAGGTCTTGTATACAGCACTTTCAATTCGACTCCCAGCGCCAACCTGCCTTCTGAGCCGTCGCTGAAATTACTCGACTGTCTGACTGACGCAGTGCGACTCGGAACCGGACGGCGTGCCTATTTAAACAACGTTCAGGTTGCAGGGAAGACAGGCACAGCCAATGACTCCAAGGATCTATGGTTTATCGGCTTGACACCGGAAGTGGTGACTGCCGTCTGGGGTGGAAACGATCGGAATAAACCGGTCGCCGGACATGGAGTCACGGGCGGTGCCGTGATAGCAGGAATCTGGAAGCAGTATATGCTCGGGTTTCTCAAAGAGCATAAGCCGCAAACTCTGGCGTTCTTCACGCCGGCTGCAACAGGTAAAACGAGCAAAGTGCAACAATATGCGCCGGAACTGGTAACTAATCCTGCGGATTCAAGCCAGGAAGCAACAACGAATCCTGCGGACTCAAGCCCGCAGACAAACCCGCAGGCGACTTACAATCCTGCGGACTCAGGCAGGTGGACCTATCCTGACTTTGAAAAGGCGGTTCTGTTGAATAAGACGTCTCAAGCTCCCTCTCATCGAGCCAGCGAACCTGAATCGAGAGAAGAATCTGGGTTGAACCGGTTCCAGCAATCAGAGGGCGATAACCCTGAGGCTGCTGGTGGGAGACGTGCAGTCGCCGGTGAATCTACTAAGGCCAGCGAGGACGTTGGTCCGGGACCGAATGCTGCTGATCCCTCTGAAGGCAGTACTGCTGCTGAGCAAACCACATCCGATACCACCACTGAGGATGAGCCCGAAATGACGCGCCCGGATGCTCGCTCCACGATCAAAGAGTACAACTGGTAGTCAGCGCCCTCAAATCCAGAGGATGCCTGTCTCGACTGTAACTATACAGCGGTTCCTTATCGACTTCCGGTTTGGATTTGCATATTAGTGGATAATATAAATTGAAGTAGTCTACTATCCTTGATAAGGTAGTAGGATGACCGGAAGAAAAAGACTATGTGAAAAATGTGGAAAGCGTCGCGTCGATCTCTTCGGCGCGATGATCACCGTGGAGCTCGACTTTAGCGAGCTCTGCTGTTGTGATGTTACGCCGGAATTTGCCGCGACTGCCACGTCCGGACCGGTGGTCGTCTGTAAAAAATGCTACAAACGCATTCAGGACGACGAACCGGATAGTACGATTCAGTGGATTTTTCGCACTTCTCTCTGCAATTGCGAGGCTCCGGACCCGTTCCAGATTAACGCCGCCATGGTGGAAGAACTGGTGCAGAGGCTAGTTCATCAGACCAAGCGGCGAGAACGAGCATCGAAGGACGAGCCTGAAATCCAGGTCGAGAAACGGAAGTTTCCAATTGAGGCATTTAAACCGCTCAAACAAATCGATAGTGTCAGGGGACGAGTATTCAAGTGCCGCGATCGAGAGCTCGGAACTCTGGTAGCAGTCAGAATGCTAAGAACTCCTCAACCGAACCAGCTCGCTGATTTGGAGCAGGAAGCGGAGGCCATAAGCCAGCTCGATCACGAAAACATTTTGAAGGTCCTCAGCTTCGGTGTCCTTCGGGAGATTTATCCCTTTATGGTTACTGAATACGCTGATGGTGAAACGCTGCGCAGCGTGATGGATAAGTCACGGCGAATTCATATATATACAACAGTAAACATCATTGCTCAAATTTGCAAAGGTCTCAGTCATGCTCACACAAAAGAAGTCTTTCATTGGAATCTGACACCGAACAATATCTTGTTGAAAACGAATTCCGAAGGCAGTCCGGTTGTTAAACTCATGGACTTCGGGCTGGCACTGAATACGGTGACTGAAGGCACTTTTGAAACGGAACAGGGATTAACTCTTGTGGGCACTGCCGGCTACATGAGTCCGGAGCAGGCTAGCGGGCAAGAATTTGATGCCAGATCGGAAATCTATTCTATTGGTTGCATAATGTTTGAGATGCTGACCGGCGAGTTGCCGTACAAGGGTGCAACACCGATGGAGGTATTGGCTCAGCAGAAGCAGAGACCGGTTCCCACACTGAAAGACATGACTCGAAGCGAGTTTCCTAAGGAACTGGAAAGAATCGTGAGTCGATGCCTGCAAAAGAACAAAGAAGATCGATATGCATCTGTCTATCATTTGAAAACTGCAATCAGCGCACTTGCAGGCCGCCCGGAAGTGGTACCGGAGACAGTACCAGAGCCGGAATGGAAAATATGGCTGCAAGAGCATAAATTGTTGGTTGGTGTAGTCGTGCTTGCTTTTTTGGTTGGCTCCACATGGGCAGCCTATGTATGGTCGTTGAGCGAAGGCGCACAAATTGCCCTGGGCAAATCAGGATTGTCGATGGAAAATTTCCTCGCCGATATGGGCAATGATTATGCCAAAGTTCAACTCGGACGAATTTATCTGGATGGCATCGGAGTGAAAGCGGACAAGCACAAAGCCGAAGCGCTGTTCACCGAGGCTGCCGCACACGGTTCTGCCCCGGCAGAATTCTGGCTCGGATATTGTTATCTAAAAGGGTTTGCCAGCGTACATCAGAATGAAAGTTACGTTAACGCTTACAATTCAATCTCAGAGGCGAACGAAAGCGACCAGGAAAATTACGCCCGCGCCTACACCTTGATTTCGCAGGCTGCCGCAAAGGGCTATCCGGTAGCAGAAAGGTACATGGGATTACTGATTAGACTGGACATGGATCCATCCGGCAAAATTGCACCACCAACCAGTAAGGGACGGACGAAACGCCTGGCTACATCGGCGTCTTGGTTGCAGAAAGCGGCAGCACATGGCGATCCGGAAGCAATCAACTATATGGGAATCCAGAAAGCGGAGGAGTTTGGGTGGTCACCAAATGTAGTGGCTTTCAATTATTCGAATAAAACGGAACACGAAAAAGAGGAGGCGTTCAGGCTCTTTCGAGAAGCCGGACAAGCCGGTCAACCAGACGCTCAGTACAACTTGGCTATGTGTTATGAGCTTGGAGTCGGCACGCCTACAAACGTCGAACAGGCAAAGAAGTGGTATCAACTTGCTGCGGAATCCGGTCTGTCAGACGCGCAGTTCAGGTATGGTTTTCTACTCGAGTTAGAGAAGAATCCCGATGCCGTGAAGTGGTACAAAAAGGCCGCGGAACAGAACAATATCTATGCCCAAATTGCCTTGTCCCGTTGTTATTACGAAGGCTTTTGCATCCCGGCGAATCATCTGCAGGCGCAATACTGGTTTAACAAGATGCGGGAGAATCCCGATAGATTCTATACCGGCAAAGAGGATCCCGAAGATACAGTCAATTTGCAGAACGCTCAGGAAAAGTTAATCGCGGGCATGGAGCGTCTGTGCAAGGCGCATGTCGAGATGCCGCACCTTCTCGTCCAGAGATGGGGACCCAGTGGAATCAAGTGCTGGCCTAGAGGTCCGATGAGGGACATCGATTTGATGCAACTCAGCACCATGAAAGATGTCACATACTTAGACCTTTATGGAATGACCGTTCACGATAGCGGAACGAAATATTTGCCAGGGCTTCCAATAACGATGTTGAGGCTGGTCGGACAGGATTTATCGCGCACGGGCTATGGCAACATTGCGAAATTGAAATACCTCAAGGGCATTGAATTAGCAGGCGATACAAGAACCGCTGGTCTAGAGCAATTGTCCGACTGCCATGATCTGGGATTTGTCGGAGTGACGGGATTGATTACTCAAGAAACAATCGATCAGCTCTCGGCAATTAAGTCTTTGAAAAATATTGCCTTCCACTGTCGCAAAGACGTGAGCCTTGCTTCATGGGCTAAGCTGCCCGGTCTGGAGGTCTTAAGGCTGGATGAGGTTTCTCAAAAAACTGTCGATAGTTTAGCCGCCCTGAAGAATCTCAGAGCGCTGACGATCGCATCATACATGCAAGTAGGCTCGAACGAAAATATCGATCTTACACCGTTGATCAAGCTGCCTCGACTGGAACGGTTGAGGCTCAGTCAAGCCTTCAACACACATATCGTCGGACAACTGAAATCCTTTCCTCGGCTGAAAATTCTTTCGATCACTTCCACAAAAGGGATCGCGGATGCGGATCTCTACTTGCTAAAGCAAATACCGGCTAAGTCGATTGAAATCTTTCTGGATGCCGATTGCAAGATAACAGACAAAGGATTGATGATTCTCGGATCAATTCCGAATGTGACTCATGTGAATATCTCGGTTTCGCCCGTAACTCCTGGAGGGATCAAGGCTTTTCGTGCAAAATTCCCGAACCACTCTGTCACATACTTGGAAAACGGCAAGGCCGTAAAGGACAAGAACAAGGATCAGGTAAAGGACCAGGTAGAGAAGCAGATAAAGGATCTGGTCGAGAAACAGATAGAAGAGCAGAAGGCAAAAGAACAGCATAAACAAGGAACGAGCGCAGAGCCCAGCCAAGGAACGGGCGAGGAAGCGGGCAAAGAGCCAGACAAAAAAGCGGGTAAAAAAGCAGGGAAAAAGCCAGGCAAACGACCGCGTAAAAAATGACGAAGGTACATCAGTAAGTCTTAGAACAACAGTCAATTTGATACCCGGCAAAGGACGATTCAAGGCCGATGTCAAGCTGCGCTCGGTTAAAAAATGCATCGCCTATCATGTAAGCTAATTCTGAGACAATCTCATTAGAGTTCCTGCTTCCACATTGGGAAAAAATTGAGCCCCTCGCCTGTAAGGTTTCTACTTCAAGCATTTTTGTGTTCATTCCTGAGCCTGTCCAGCTTGTGTCAGGAAGCAGCTTGTGCGGCAGAAACTGGCAACGACCCGAGCAATCTGCAACAGCCTCAACTAAGGGGGTACCAAGCGCAGCCGGATACTGAAATGAGTACCATCCGAGAGATTTTTAAAGAACCCAAACCGGGTTTAACGACGACGCCACCGCCAGTAATACCAAGCGCGCCGGCTCCTCCAGAGGATACTCGTTTTTCCATTGAACTGCGCGAACCGGCATGTATACCCGACGTTCAACAATTTCGTTCGCCGGAAGTAAAGCTCGATCAGATCAATCTCAGCCAACTGCCGATATTGCGAGCGGCAACCGGACCGCTTCCACCGATTCGGCTTGAAGCCAGCTATTCAGAGGCTGTTACTCTGAGACAATTATTAACTCTGGCAGTCGATAACAGCTTGCCGATAAAAATTGCCGCCACCGAGCAGCAGGCCAAAAAGTACGAAGTCTTGAGTAGCTTCGGCGAGCTTCTTCCCACATCAGCAACCGGCTATGTGCGCCCCCACACCTGGGTGCAGGGATCGCAGATCACTTCGCCGGACTTCTTTCAAATCGTATATCTACCGGTGTTCAAGGGCGGGCATGACGTTTTCAGTTTGCTTAGAGCACGTCATGAGAGCCGCGCGGCTCAATACTTTACGAACGCGACGATCAACGATCAGCTCCTGGACGTTTACCTGAGATATCAGGACTTAATCCTTCAGCGGGCTCTGCTTGAGATTCGCATCAAGGCTGTGGAGGTATCTCAGACTCAGCTTCAGATGAATGAAGACATGAAATCCGCCGGCGAGGGCACCAGATTCGAGGTGCTCCAGTCGCGCTCGCAATTGCTGAGGGATCAACAGGACCTCCTTAAACAGCAAGTCGATTTGCGCCACTCGGCGATAAATTTAGCGGCTTCCTTGAACCTGAGCCCAACAGTCAATTTGATACCTGACGAACGTTCTGTTTCAGTCACTCACATAATCAATCCTTCACTGTCTATTTTTGATTTAACCAAACTTGCCATCGAGCACCGTCCGGAATTGAAGCGCTATGAGCAATTGAGGCTGGCTGCACGTCGAGAGGTGCAGGTAGCAGCTGCTGCCTTGTATCCGGACGCATCACTGTTCATTGTCAATAATCTCTCAAGCGTGCATGTACGCGGAGGAACGTCGAGCACGAACTCATCAAGCGGCGGTGTGATCATTCCGGCAGGCACCGGTCTGTCCGGCGGACTGATCAACGTTGGTGGCACGGGCGCCACCAGCATGCCGACCATAAACAGCTTCGCCGCAGGGTTCCTTCTAAACTGGTTGCTTCCGGGGATGGGTGTGCCGGCAGCCGGAAGAGTGCTCGCGCTAAAACAACATGCGCGAAAAGTGGCTCTGCAGGCTAATCAGACGTTCGTAGATATCATGCGGGACCTGCATAATTCTTACCTCGACGTCCTGAATTCCAGAGCGGAGATTGCAGTTGCGCAAGAAGCGGCCGTGACCGCCGCAGAAGAATTGCGCAACGCAGATATCAGGCACAAGTATGGCATCGGCACTAACCTCGATGTTCTGCAAGCGCAGCGAGACTACATCAGCGCCCTCACCCGTCAGGCAGAGGCGCTGATCGCATACCGCAAGGCGCAGGCACGCTTGCTGCACGACTCGGGCACTATATCGGTTGACACGCTCACGATGGGGAGAACGTGGTGATTTATTTCGCACTC
>JAJPJO010000463.1 GCA_021324135.1 Pseudomonadota bacterium | reverse complement strand
AGCACGACCGGCACGACAAGCTCGACATCCGCTTCCAGTGCGGCGAAAAACTCCTGGGTGCAAATGCGCATCTTTCAGGATCAAAAGAAATCCGGCTCGAAAGTGCATGCCTGGGTTGCCCAGCCTGCCGGAAAAACGTTCAAGAATAACGATTTGATATATCTTGAATTCGAAGCTCTGAAGCCGTGTTTCATATACTTGCTCTACAACGGAAGCTCCGACAAACCGGACCAGGCTTCCCTAATTTATCCAAATTCGCAAGTATTGAATAAGAGGCTCGCCAAAGGCGTGCGATTTACAATTCCGGGTGAGACGCAGGAGGTTTTGGATAAGGAGCGTGCAGCCTTCACGGGATTGCAGATATCGGGTAAAGAAGGTGCAGACACTTTCGTTTGCCTGGCCACTCCAATGAAGCTCAATCTTTCCGATGCGGATGGACAAATGATCAATACCATTTACTCTAAAGCATCAGCTCTAATCAAGGACCCGAACGCCGGTGTAGAAGTGGCCGCTAACTCGCTGGACGAACAGGCATTATCAAAGGCAGCGGCGAACACAGCCGACTTGAGCAATGAAGTATACGTTGGCAAATGGTTGATACCACATAAAGAGAATTAGAGAATTTCTCAAGGAGCTAAAAGCGATGAATAGCGCGAAGAAGAAAACGATGGCATCACTGCTGGTGGCAGTCGCATTGACGGGTTTTGCGCTGCCGTCGCTCTCGCAAGGCATGGAAGGTGCCAAAGGACTCTTTCTGGCGCAGCTCGAGAGCCCCGAAAAGTCGCTCAATACAGGCTTGCAATATTGGATCGAGCTTCACCGCGACGGCAAAACCCAAAGGGTCAGCAACAAATTCGCATTCAAAAGCGGCGATCAAATCAAATTTCACGTCACCTCGAACATCGACGGATACGCCTACATCCTGCTCAAGAGCGGCAGCCGCGGCGAGTCATCGGTGCTCTTCCCCGATGCGAGCACAACCGACAACAATCGCGTGCAACGGGGCAAAGATTACGTTTTGCCCGAATCCGATTTCCTGACGTTCGATGAGAATCCCGGAACTGAAAAGCTCAGCTTGCTTCTTTCCCGCACTCCCATTGACGCGCAGGCGTATCTGAGCAATCCCGCTGATGCACCGACCTTGATTGCATCGGCCATGACCGGGTCGAAGGACTTGATACCGCAGCGAGTCTTGGTTCACTACAACGAAAGCGATAAGCAAACGGCCGTGGCGGACGCTGACAAGAAGGGCTCAAGCAAAGTAGACAAAAAACCGCCGGTGAAGATTGCCAAGAAAAATCCAGTCGATCCGGCCAGCAAAATCAAGCCGAGGACCAAAGCCGATGGCGGCGCTAGCAGCACCGGAACGACCACGGTTGTGTCGCAACTGCCTGGCAACGTTCTCAACATCGAAGTGGACTTGCACCACATCTAACTAACAACCAGAGCCGAGCACAGGCACAAGCACTAGCACCATGCATCAGCACGGAGCACCAGAACCTCGCCCTAGCACCGCGCGGACCGCTGCGGAACCGCACGAGAATCCAAGGGTAAGCTCATTTAGATATGGTGGCGAGGCGCACCGCATTTAGGGTCAATACAGAGAGAAACTTAGCGGGCTCTAAGCAAACCTTTGCATTGTTGCGAAACGTTACGACCTGGCGCGCCGACTGCATGGAAAGCCCGAAAATTGCGAAATTTCGGGCAGCTCCAAGCATAAATTGCTTTGAAGGCGCCATAAAGAAAATTGGAAGAAATAATCTCAATGGCCCAGCAGCAAAGCCATTTGGCAAACATGTCAAGAACCGCATGGACAGCGGCTTGAGGCCCATTAAGAAAATAAAATTGTGGCCTGTTTGTAACAGACGCTATATATAATTCCGTATGAATCTGAAGATGGACTCTTAACCACGCCTTTAACCGCGCGCCGAGAGAATACCATCACAAAGTTGTTAGTCGTAGATAGTTCAAGTTTATCAGGCAGGTGATAAGCGCTTGTTGTTGTGGATATTTTCCTTAGGACTATGCCTTTTTCTAGTCCTCGGTTTAATCGTCGTGGTTAATCCGGAGCTGCTGACAGGACTCCTGTCCAAGCGATGGGACAACCCATATAACCACTACAAGCATTACTGAAAATCACTGCGCAAAAACAAATGACTCAAGGGCGAAAAGCCGCTTGACGCCATAGGTTTGTGCGCATGATCCTCGGTGGCTTTTGTAGGGTTGAACAGTTGATATTGATCGTCGTTCGCCGACCGCGGGCGGTCGAATTTTTGATATGCACTGTCCCTGGTGGCAGTTCATTACACCAAACTCAGCTTAACTCTTGGCAATCTTTCAACACAAAACCCCCTTTGCAACTACAATGGTGTCGGGGGATGCAAAGGAGAAGGATTATGCCAGGGACAGCTGTTGGCCTCTTTATGATCGACTTCGTAGCTCGCCCATTCGCTCGTATCTTCGAGAAGTGGCCTGAGTTCATGATCATTTTGCTGCTCATCCTCTACGGATGTGTCGGCTATTCCGTGATCAAATCGGCGTTTCTAGCCGATCAACGAACGTAATTACGTACCTTCATTACAACGGGAACCGCATGGACAGCCTGTCTTAGATTGATGGCAGATCAGTGCGGGCGATCCCGGCAGCGGCAAATCTGGAATCGCCATCGGTGAGCGGAGCGCGGCAGGATCCTGCACTCTACCCCTTAGAGCGTGACATATCTTATTTGTAAAATCTTAAGACGCCTCAAAACAGTGACCATGGAGATGCTCATGCAGACAGCGTTTCCAGACTCTAGCACAGCTTCACTATATAAGACTTGACCCATATAGATATGTCAGACCCTAAGGAGCTCTGAGGCGACTGACGTGGCCGCGGTGGTGGCGGTGGCTTCGGTGCGGTGGCGGCCGCGGCTCACAGGCTCAAATCTGGTATCTATGAAGCAAGCTTGCACCAAAAATGGTGGCACGCTCAACGGATTCAAATTCACACAGACATTCACACAAACGTCAATCGGCGCGCTCAACTGACTCGAGCTCGACGGTGAGCATATCGCTCTCCAGGTCCACGTTTCCGACGTACTGTTCGATAAAATTCTTAGTGCCGCCTGCAGGAACGGTACCATCTATGGTGTAGGTTCCCTGCGATAGTAATTCGCCGCTATATCCAAAAGTCTTGTAGCGAATGTGCACGTTTTTCACCGGCACATTGTTGTAGTTAACGACCCTGATCCAGCAGCAGGGGCAATTGATCACCCAGAGTCCGACGATGTGCCAATCCACTAGCTCGATGTAGACATTTTTTGCCATGGCGGAATCGCCATGCCCGCCATCTGTACAGGTAACCAGCGCCTGGGCCGCTATAACCACGACAATTAAAAGTGCTGCCCATCGACTCGCGTCGAAAAAGCTGTGTGTCGGTCCGCCGGGAATTCGTGCCTTCATCTGGGTAAGGAACTAGATATACGGAATAAGCCCCTGACTTTGCAAAATGCCCAGCACCACGAGAACAGCAAACAGCAGGAACAGACCGAAAAATGCACCTTCGCCTTCACCTAACATGGCTCTGTACCTTCATTTGCAACCGCGAAAACATGGTTACCTGAGATCTCCTGACAATCGTCAGCTTCGATTATATATAGGAAGCAGCTGGATAAACAATGTGGAGAACCGGGGGATTAGTTAATGGAGTTGCAAGGTGAGCTGAGAAAAGCTGCGGCTGCCCTTGATGAGCGGCAATTGTCAGCCATTGCTCGTGAATTTCCGCCCGGCAAAGATGGTGTTACCTATCTCAATACGGGGTCTGCAGGAAGAAAAGCGGACTCGGTTCTCCACGCCCTCCAAGAAGCGCACGAACAGCTCAATATCAATCCAACGGTCTCGCTGTACTACGACGACCAGCCGCTAGATCGGGCTCGCCAGGCTGCTGCGGCACTGCTTGGCGTCCATCCCTGTTCCCTTTTGCTATTGGAAAACGCCACTCAGGGCTTGCAGCTCATCATGCAAAGCTTCCTGCAGAAGCCGGGCGACGAGCTTGTGACGACCAACCGCGAGCATGGCAATGCTGTGGCGATTATGCGCTTTCTCGAGGAGAGCAGAGGCGTTGTGGTTAGACGTTTTGACGTGCCGGCAACGGCAACCTCCGAGCAGCTCTACCTCGGACTCCTCAGCCTGGTGACTGAGCGAACTCGGCTGGTGCTGGTCAGTGAGATCGACTGCCTGACAGGCTGGATGCCGGACCTCTCTTCGCTCGCCGAAAGTCTGGAGATGCTGAACGTTCACCTCCTCGTCGACGGCGCCCACAGTCCCGGTCATATTATCGCTCGCCCTTCTCGTTATCCGCTTTGGGTGGGATCGGGTCACAAGTGGCTGGGGGCGCCCAACGGCACAGGTTTCGCGTACGTGGCCCGCGAACTGATACCATTCCTGGAGCCAACCCGCGTCGCCCAACATTTCTTTGACAAACGCGAAAGCGAAATTTACGACCTGACGCGATTCGAATGCAATGGCGGAAACGACATGGCCCGTTGGTTCGGCCTCACAGCTGCCATAGCACTATATGAGAGTCTGCATCCTGAGGATTTATTTTCATATCAAAAACAGCTGGTGGCATCACTGGCGGAAAGACTCTTTGAGCGCTTCGGCAGGCGCGTAAACATTCGCACCCCAATTGAGTGCAACGAGTATGCCGGCATGCTAACGTTCTATTTTCCCGACGCCGACGTCGCGGTCAAGGACCTTCGAAAGGCCCTCTACGACGATTACAAAATCTGGATCCAGCCGGATTTTATCGGCGAAAAGCCCGGGCACGGGGCGCGAATCTCATGCCATTACAGCAATACAGAGGCAGAGTTAGGCAGCCTCATTGAGGCAATCGCAAGCTATATTTAGGACGTATGACAAGCATTTCTAGTACCGCGCTCACAAGCGCTCCACTACTATTCCAACCCATGCCAGGCATGGCGAACGCACACCTGATGACGATCATCTCCAGTCGCTGGCCGCGCAGCTTCAAGTCATTGCTTTTGGCTCAAGAATCAATTCTCATCCCCGTCAGCGATACATCCAGGGTGCTTGTTGAAGTCAACCGTCCTCAGAATCATGAGAATGGACTCTCTGATAAACGACCAAAGACTATCGCGATCATCCTTCATGGATTGGAGGGTAGCAGCCATTCTCATTACGTTCTTGGTGTTTGCCGGAAACTGCTGGATGCAGGCATGAGCGTGGCACGCATGAACATGCGCAACTGCGGCAATACCCTGCATCTCTGCGACACGCTCTACAATGCCGGACTGAGCTCCGATGTGATCACGGTTTCCAAATATTTTCTCAACGAGGGCTATGACCAAATCATCCTGGTTGGTTTTTCATTAGGCGGCAATGTCGTTTTGAAAGCGGCGGCGGAAGCCAGCCTCGAGAATATCGATTGTATTCGGAGCGTGGCCGCCGTTTCTCCATCAATTGATTTGCACGCCAGCGTCAATGCATTAAGGCAAGGACTGAACTGGATCTATGAGATGAATTTTCTCTGGTCGCTCAAGCAAAAAATCAGACAAAAAGCGGTGACCCATCCGGGCAAGTACGATCTCGCCGCACTGCGCCGCATAAAATCGATTATGGAGTTTGATGATGTATACACCGCACCCGATGGCGGATATGCTTCGGCGATCGATTACTATACAAGAGCGAGCGCACTGCATATGATACCAGAGCTTCGGATGCCGACTCTGATCGTTGCCGCCAAAGACGACCCGATTGTTCCCTTTCATTCATTCACACAAAAATCTTTGCAGAGCAAATATATAGATCTGGTTGCTCCGGCTCATGGTGGGCATGCCGGCTTCATAAGCAGGCATGATGCTCCTGATCGTTTCTGGGCGGAGCGCATTGTTGCGGCCTTTTGCCAACAAGTTGTCAGTGGACACAGAGATTAAGAAGGATGTGGGCGTTTTTTTTGATCTCGTGTACTATGTGAAATGCTAGATGGTGCGCAGCTTAAGATGACAAGCTGTAGTCCGTCTGATAAAAAAGCCGATCTTTAGTAGATTCAGCCGAAAACACATGGGGAACAACATCTAGGAATCATTCCGGGGAGGATGGGTCGTGAAAACAGTGAAATTGGGAGCTGCTCTTTTAGTTGCAGCAACAGTATTTGGCACAGTAGCACCAGCAATGGCCGCTGACGAGCCGCTTGAGAAAACCACGCAAGGCTCGTTGATGGTCACACGCGTTGGCGGCATGGCTAGCGGTGTCGTACTGGGCACGCCCGTCGCTGCCGGTCGTGAAACATATAAGTCGTATATCAACTTCACCGAAGCCGCCGCTGACAAAGTAGGCGGAAAGGTGGGCGGCAAGGACAACGGTCCTGTTTGCCTGGTGGTAAGCCTCGTAACGCTTCCTGCAGCAGTAGTTGTCGGCAGCGCCAAAGGTCTCTATTACGGTGTCAAGAATGGCGTCTGGGGCGGATTTGACAGACCGTTCTACAAAGACTCCTATAGCCTTGGCGCTCTTGAAGAGTAATTAAGCAATCACAACTTAAGAAGTCATTTTCGCGGCGGTCATTGATCGCCGCGAATTGCTATTATTTTTTCTATGGAAACGCCTGTCAAAGTCCCATCATCAACCAATCTGTCCGACTGGCTCGACAGAATCTTGCAGTCTAACAGCCGCAAAGAAATATTCGCCGTGCTCGATGCATTCCGCAAACTCGATTGGTCCGATGAAGAATCCTCGCAGATGTCGAAGCTGTATATACGCCGGGTCAGCGATATGCCTAAAGAGACCGACAACGCCTCCACCAGCGGTGCTGAACAAGACGCCGGCGCCAACGACGGACCGGTCTGGTACGAGAAGATGTGAGCGCGGCTCTCCTGTCGGCTCGAATTTCTTTCGGCTCGATCCTATTTTCGGCTCGACTCTGCTACTCGCGTTGAATAGTGAGCTTTTTAGCCTGGGCCACATTGTTCGGCAAATTAGGCGCGACGATCGTCAGGATGCCATCCTTCAACGTCGCCTTCGCTTTGTCGCCATCGACTCTGGCGTTCAAAGCCACCGTGCGTTCGAATGAGCCGTATGAGCGCTCGATCGTGTGAATGCCGTTTTCCTTCTCATCCTTGTGCAAGGAACCCTGCGCCGTCTCAGACTTCTTATCGCCCTTGATCGTGATCGAATTTTCGCTTACCGTCACGTCGAGATTGCTTTCGCTCATTCCCGGAACCTCGGCTGTGACTTTGACTTCATCATTGGTCTCATTTACATCAAGGCGCGGGATGTAAGAGCCGGAGCCCAGCGGAAAATCCCACATGCGCCCCGGGTCGCTGGACATGATGTCGAAGTTGCGCATGATCCACTGTCCATCGGGATCGTGCAACATGGTTCTCCACCACGGCTCGAACATACTGCTCGGCAAACTATTTTTCGAAGGTGATTGCCGCAGTTTGTTTATCGTCGAGTCCAGATCCTCAGCCTTATGTCCCTCACGCGCGCGCGAGGAATGAACGCGCACGGATGCGCCGTGATCATTGTTATCTTTGTTCTGAGCCTGGCTCTCTGCAGCAAAAGCACCACTCACCTGAGCGGCGGCCAGAGCCCCCGTCAAAATCAGCGAAAGCGTCGCCCGGCTCGCCTCCATTTTTTCCAAGGTGATGCTTTCGGGCAATTTCCATGTCGGCTTCATAGAATACCTCCCTGCATTGAATAAATTGTTCTGCACAACCGGAGACTTTTATTCCGATTGAACGGTGATTTTCTTCGGCAGTACTTCTCTGCTCTTCGGAAGAACCAGCTTCAAGACACCGTTTTTAACAGAGGCTTGAATGCCTTCTCGATCTATTTCGTTTGAGAGTGCAAAGACTCGGCGATAATCGCCGATACCATATTCGGTGTAGGCTGGACTGTAGCCTTCGAATTCAGGCGCGTCCACTCTTCCGTAAATTGTCAGTACGTTTTGCTCCAGGGTTACATCGATGTTGTCCTGCGAAACGCCGGGCATTTCAGCCAGAAGCAAAAGATGATCCTTTGATTCATATATGTCCGTTTTCGGCACGAACAATTTCTGATTTCTGGTTTGCTCGGCGCCCGGCTCGAGAACTTCTTGTTTGTTTATATCAACATGTTTTTCCATAAGATCGTTGCTCATAACATATCCCTCGCTTTCTCAGGCATCATTTCATCTACAACGAAGCTTTCCATCCGCCTCTTCAGTTAACTCGACTTTATGCTGATCTTGCGCGGCTTCTCCGCTTCTGCGCGAGGCAGAGTGACCTCGAGAACGCCATCTTTGAAGCGCGCAGCGATTCTGTCGGGCTCGACAGCAAAAGGCAGCTGAAACGACCTGGTGAATTGACCGCTAACACGTTCCTTGCGATGACATCTTGCTTGTCCATCACCGGCGTCGGCATTGCACGCACCTTTTATAGTCAGCGTGTCATTGACCAGAGAAACATCGACATCGTTCGGTTCCATACCTGGAATTTCAGCCCGGATGATGGCACCATTGGCTGACGTCCAAATGTTGATCGGCGGGAATTCGCGGGTCATTCCATTACCGTTGTTTAACAGACGGTTGAGCCGCTCTTGCAAGACCTGCATATCTTGCAACGATGAAAATAAATCATTTGCACCAGTTCTGCGTACAAACATACAAGTCGCCTCCTTGAGATTGCTCTTGAATGAATTCGAACTGCTTGAATTTTGAATGCTTAATCGCACACTAAGCGCATGCGAGGTCCCGTACCAGTTCTATGTGTTCTGACCGGCAGGTCCATTATCAATTTATCGACTTATAGGAAACATCGCCGAGAAATACAACTTATTTTAAACATCCGCTGCACGTGACACCGCCTGCAGTGCCTTCCATTATTAAGGCGGCTGGAAATCCATAATATGTCAGCCGCCGACACTGTGTCAGGGCGGCTGAGCCAAATTATAAAGGAAATATTAAGGGTGATGCGCGGCGGAAAATTTTTTGGTATATAAACTAATTGGAAGGGTTCAGTTGCCCTCCGTTAATTCGTTAAATCAACCATTTTGCTCTTGTTGAAGGAGGTCGGTTTAGCAAATTGAACGGTCAGAAAACTGATACTTATCTATATTGAAATGCCCCAGCCCGCCAGGCTGGAAGCTCAGAATTGCAGGCAGCCCGATCGGCTGCCTGCTGGGCTGGTCAATCTTCGCCCAACTATTATTGTTCTCATCCCGTTTGTACTTCTATGTAAATCATCCCATTGAGGAGCGGAGGTGATTTGAATGTTTGTCGTGGATTCGATCGAAGCATACATCAAAGCTGGAAATCAGAAGACATCGAGCAGTGAACTTACAATGCTTGCAAGAAACCAAAACTATAAAATTCGAGCTCGGGTGGCAGAGAACCCGAACACGCCCGCAGGCATCGTTAAAGATTTGGCGCGCGATGATCACCCTGATGTGAGGCTCGCGGCAGCATGCAATCCAGCCCTGCCCCGTGATGTCTTGAGAGTACTGGCTTACGACGCGGATGCCACAGTTCGCCACGGCTTGGCTGAGGACATTAATTTACCTGCCGAGATTTTAACTATTCTCGCTAATGATGAGAATCCATATGTGAGTTGCCGAGCCAAGAAAACAATTGAATTGTCGCGCTCGGAGCCCTCATACGAGCCGGGTAAGCTTTACCTCTGGCGCGGCGGTCAGGAAATGTACGCCTGATTGAGTGAGCTCTCCCTCTTTATTTCAGGTCGCGCGACATATCCATTTTGCTGAATCGCTGACGCGTCGCTTCCATTGGATTGACCGCTGCCTCTTCGGACTCGTTGATTTTCTCGTCCACTTTCTCCTCAGCAATTTCGGTCGCCGATTTTTTCTTGGCCTTTGCCGCTTTGCTGGGATACAACATTTGGCGCAGGTAGAGCACCTTCTTGCCCGTCCGCTCTAGAATCGGATCTTCGGCCTCGAGAATTTCGCGCCTCAGTGCATAGGTCTGCTCCAGGACGCTCAGGGCTTCGACGGGTCTCTTCTGCGCCAGATAGATGCGCGAGATCCGCTCGAGACTGTTTGCCAATTCAGGCGTTTGATCGCCAAGCTTCTTCGCGATCGTCAGACTCCGGCGATACTCGTTTTCAGCGTCGATGTAATTGCCCTCGTCGAAGTCTTTATCGCCGGCGATTACTTTGATTTTCCATTCCAGGGTGAGCGTGTCTTTGTCTTGTCCTACAGGCTGCAGTATCGGCATCTGCGCCACCGGTTCCTCTATGTGATTCGAACGAGCGCGCTTGTGAGACCTCGACGAACCAGACTTGTCTCCCTGCTCAGCTTTGAAGTCATCTTCAATAGCGCGGGGAGCTGCTGCACCAGATTCGGTGCCGGCCATTTTCTCGTCGGGTTGTTCTTGACCATCCCCTGGAGGTGATTTCCGTCGAGCGGCCGCAGTTGATTCGGGCTGAGGTGCGCTCAGCGTCGAAGCTTCCGCCGATGCGGGTGCCTGCGCTTCAGTTGCTGCTGGTGCCTGGACTTCCGTTGAACCTGGTGTCTTAGCTTCCGTTGCGGCTGGCGCCGTCTGGTCAGGCGCTTGACTCTCGCCCGGATCGCCGGGAGAATCAGAGGGCATCGCACCACGTAAGGCCGGCTCACCACTAGCGTTGCTGGGCGGGCTAAGGCTGTCCGTGCCGTTGGCGGT
>JAJPJO010000487.1 GCA_021324135.1 Pseudomonadota bacterium | reverse complement strand
GCTTCGGCTGGATGATGCATGGCTGCGTCGCGGTTTTGGAGTTCTGATGCTCTTGGTGGCTGGCATTATGATGCTAAAGGAGATGCATCCCTGAGGCTTTAGCGTTTGAGCTGTCAGACCGGTAAAATAGTAATTTGCGCCAATAGGGAGAGGAAGGTTGTCAAAATTTCACGCACGGCTGCTTGAGCTGGAGTCGGAAATAATTGCAAAGGAGCAAGCAGCCAGAGGGCTTAAGGAGGTACCTCTGGAGTGCGGGCTTTTGCTTGAATCCATCGAGAAGGACATAGGACTGCGTCTCGGTGACGAGGCACCCAGTGATTGGCGGGGCTGGCTCACATTTCGACGAACCAAGGAGCAAGTTGATCGACGACTCGATATCAATTTGATCATCTGCCGCGGTCGAACCTTCAAAGAGAGCGGGCTCTTCGGAAAGCATCGCGCCGGTCTTGATGTTTCGTATGGACTGGACAGTGTGACTGAGTACAGACGAGGTTTTGACGTTTCTCCTCCTCAAGATCTCGATCACTTGCTGATCAATTTTGGCTCCGGCGAATCGGTCAAAGTCTTTCTCTGGTACGGAGAAAATATTGCGCCTTATCGTCTTATCTTTGAAGCCGAGATTCAGGACGAGCCGCACGAGAATATGAGCGAAGCGGTTGTAGAAGCTTGTATTTGGATAGCGACGAAACCCAAGGACATGACCCTTCCAGAATTTTTGGAAAAACAGAAAGATAATCTTCAATGAGCTCGCACCGCATGAAGGCTCAATGAATCGGCACCGTATGAACGAGTAGGCTCCGCATGCAGCGTTTATCAACTAGCAACTCATTGCTTGCGATACTTGAATGTTTCTTGGCGAGAAACAATGCCGGATGAGGTTCTGTTGATTGATAGTGTCTTGCCGTTGTCCTCCAACTGCCAGGTCTCGGTGCTCTTCATTCTTCCCGAGTCGCTCGTTATTTGAATTGACGAGCCCTGCCATTTTGCAGCCAGTTCGACTGTTACTACACCTTCCACGTCGATTTTGTGTTTGACTCCATCAAGTGTGTAGCCATGCTTTTGCTTGACGGTGCCAGTGGTTTCGAGGACATCGAGGGTCGAATCTTTTTGTGTTATATCGAGAGTTTGTTTTGCCTCAGGTTTGAAACTCATTTTGCTGGCAGAAGGATCGAGAAGCCAGCGACCTGAGTAATTGGGATTGCCGCCTGCCAGACAATCCGTGCTTGAGAGAACGGTAAGCAAGCCTGCAATTATCATGATATTGAGAAGGCGCATCTTATATCCTCTGGTCCTGAGTTCGTCAGTAGATTATAGCAAAGTGCATTGTCAAACGAACGATGAGGATCTGAGGCCGTGCATAAACCATTGATCGAGCGACGCCACCACCAGTAGTGACCAAGGCTAACAAACTATTTAACCTTGGTCAGAGGCGTTCTGTGGCATTTGTTCGGAATGTTTCTTGAGCGACTTTATACTTCAGCCTCTACGTATCGGTCGATCAGCCTTTAGAGCCGTCTGTACGCATCAGGACAAAGCCGCGACAACATAAAGCTTTAAACATCGGGATTCGCTTGAGGGCGAAGTGCGAACTGCAATATGCGACCGGGATGCTGCTGCCTGTTCCTGATCATCTCGGCGGGATTCTGATTCGCTCCGTGCAAGACGATGTGATGGGTTATCGAGCCGTCGGGTTGCATCGTTCCGGCAACGACAGCAACGCGCAAATCCGTGGCGGGTTGCCGGTTGCCTAATGCTCTATTCACATCGGCGGCCAAGCGCTGCATACCAGTTAGACCGGCGGCCAGGCTTTCCTGCGGTGTGTTTGCATTTGCCGCCTGGGCGGCATCGATGAAGGAGCGGGCGAAAGCTGCACCTGCGGTTTGCGGGTTGAGGGTGCCGCCGGCTACGCTGTCTGCAATCCGCGCAGGTGTCATGCGCTCGGGCGGTGCATCTTGTTTGTTTGTGCCACCATCTGTGATAGCAAGAGAATTTGAATCGCTGCCCGTCTGCTTATTGGCAAATACGCTCTCGGTACGCGAGGGAGGAGGGCAACAGCGATATTGTTGAAACGGATCATATGCCTGTTTGGCTTCAGTAACTGGTATTGGCGTAAAGGATTCAAACGCTTGAGTCATGATAATCACCCGTCTTTTGTGTTCTTGGTGTGCTTCGACGGTTCAATTCTGTCAGCGCTGGTCCGCTTCCACAATTTGCAATCACGCATTTTGCAATGGTGGAAGTTCGCATGTACGCGCGGCGGCTAAACGCAAAGCGATCGGTTTTTGACAATCCTGTGGAAACGGCTATCAATCGAAGTCGTAATCGGGACTCCAGTGCGGATCGAGACTCGCCCCGTGACCTTTTGGACATGTACCGTAACCGGTCGATGAAATATCCCAGTGCGTAGGACAATAGAATTCTGAGCACTCGATGCAGAATCCTGCGTTGTCGTGCAGGTCAGCTTCCCGTATGTTCGTTTTGGGTTGTGCGAATGCTGATAAGATGCCTTTCGCTTGCTCGGGTTCAATTGGGTCGCCGGAGCCGTTTGATCCACCTGGACCACTGTATATAAGGTAGAACTGGTTTGCTTGTCTTTGCCGATGAAAATATTGTTGAGCTTCTTTGCTCCAGTCGGCAAAGTGCACAGGCACTTCATCAGGAGGAACGACCTCGATGCTGGCGGTAGTTTTTTTGCAGACGATGCATTCTGGACGAAACAGTGTCATTTTCGATCTCCTCCTAAAAATCAATCCGCTCTCTTGTGAGCTTTGTCTGGATGCCAAAATTTCATAACTGCAGCGTAATCGACGTCGTCTCTGGAGGCTTCTTTTACCTTCCCGTAAGTTCGGTGCGCGGCAGTTGTAGTCGGCAGATCCACATTCAGCTCGTTAGCTAAATCGAGTGCTAAAGTCAGATCTTTATGCATGAGACGAAGCGGAAAGCTCGCGGTATAGTCATCCTTCAGAAGCAGGGGCGCCTTCACGTCGAGAACGGCAGCACGAGCCATACTGGACTGCATTACCTCGACTAATTTTTCACCGGCGATGCCGGCGCGCATCACTAATGTAAGTGCCTCGGCAAAGGCTTCGACCTCTACTGCCAGCAAAGAGTTCATTGCCAGTTTTACCGTTTGACCAGCCCCATTATCACCCAGAAGGAACCATTTCTTGCCCATCGCCGAGAGGATTGGCTCAACCGCATTGAGAGTGGCTGCGCTACCTCCGACCATGAAAACGAGCTCGCCCTTCTCGGCACCCCACGTGCCACCAGTGACGGGTGCGTCCAGAAATTGGACGCCTTTTGCTGCTGCTGCCGATGCGATCTTTCGTGCCAGCGCCGGTGATACCGTACTGCAATCTATATAAATGGATCCTTTTTTCAATCCGGCGAAGGCGCCAAAGTTTTCTCCCGAATTGTGTTCTCCTGAATCGTGTTCTGCCTGATCGTTTTGTCCCGAACTGTTGTCACTCTTTGAGCTGCCAGTGCCCCAAAGAACGGACTCCAGCGCAGGCGGATCGCTGACAATGGTGATCAAAACATCTGAGCAGGCTGCCACCTCCCGTGGTGACGAGGCGAGTTTTGCACCAGCGGCGACCAGTGAGTCGGCTCGCGATTTAGTACGGTTGAAAACGGTAAGAGAATAATCGGCATTGAGCAAATTTAGACCCATCGGTTTGCCCATGAGTCCAAGACCTATAAGGCCAATTGCAGGCTTCGTCACAAGACCTCCGGAGGAATCCATACTTCACATCAGCAAGAGGTGGGGAATAATAGCACAACATGCGGTTAGACATCGGAAAGACTGAGCCGTAAGACCGGTGGCCAAGGGTCCCATCAGCCATCCGGATCTCGTGCTATCATTCTCGACAACTTCTTTTTAGAACCCTAAGGATAACCTGTCATGCAGCAACACATAAAAACACTTGTCATCGGATTGCTCACCATAGGATCGATGACGGCGCCCGTCGGTCCTGTTTATGCTGAAGGTCAAGCACGCCCCAACCACTTCTGGTGGCCCGAACAGCTTGATTTATCACCTCTTCGCCGGAATGCTGCTGAATCAAATCCACTGGGTAGAGACTTCAACTATGCAAGAGAGTTTCAGTCACTCGACCTCAATGCCGTGAAAAAGGACATCGCCACCGTTCTGACAACATCGCAAGATTGGTGGCCGGCTGACTATGGAAATTACGGACCATTTTTTATTCGCATGGCTTGGCATGGAGCCGGAACTTATCGCATCTTTGATGGACGTGGTGGCGCCGGCGGTGGCCAGCAAAGATTCGAACCGCTCAACAGTTGGCCTGACAATGCCAATCTCGACAAGGCACGACGTTTGCTTTGGCCGGTCAAGAAGAAGTACGGTCAAAAAATATCGTGGGCCGATCTGATGGTGCTCACCGGTAATGTTTCCCTTGAATCAATGGGGTTTAAAACGTTCGGCTTCGCGGGCGGACGTCGAGATGATTGGGAGCCAGATCTGATTTACTGGGGATCGTCCGGAACGTTTCTAGCAGATAACCGGGACAAGGGCGGTAAGCTTGAGAAACCCCTGGCTGCGACTCAAATGGGATTGATTTATGTCAATCCCGAGGGACCAAACGGCAATGCGGATCCAATTGCAGCGGCTAAGGACATTCGTGAGGCGTTCGCGCGGATGGCGATGAACGATGAAGAAACCGTCGCGCTCATCGCCGGTGGACACACATTCGGGAAGGCTCATGGAGCAGCGCCAGCGTCGAAATATGTTGGTCCCGCTCCTGCCGGCGAAGGCATCGAGCAACAAGGATTTGGCTGGATAAATAAGTATGGCACCGGATGTGGTGGCGACACAATCACGAGCGGTTTGGAGGGTGCATGGTCTTCCAGTCCTGTATTTTTCACGATGAAGTACCTGGACAATTTGCTTAACCTCGATTGGGTCAAAACGACCGGACCAGGCGGAGCCACGCAGTGGACTCCCAAGGATCGAGCGAAAGCAGGACTGGTGCCGGATGCTCACGATATCTCAAAGAAGCATCCACCGATGATGTTTACGACGGATCTGTCGCTTAAGTTTGATCCGGAGTACAGCAAGATCGCCAAGCGCTTCAAAGAAAATCCCGAAGAGTTCAAGCTCGCGTTTGCGAAGGCCTGGTTCAAGTTAACGCACAGAGATATGGGTCCACGCGCGCGCTATCTGGGTTCCGAGGTTCCTAAAGCGGCACTTCTCTGGCAAGATCCTGTTCCCGCTGTCGACTATACGTTGATTGATGAAAGTGATGTGGCTGCGCTGAAGACGAAGATTCTCGCATCGGGATTAACCGGTTCCGAGTTGGTGAGAACTGCCTGGGCGTCGGCTGCAACATTCCGCGGCACCGACAAACGTGGTGGTGCAAACGGAGCAAGAATCCGCCTCGAGCCTGCGAAGAATTGGGCTGTAAACGATCCGGCGGAGCTCACAAAGGTGCTGGCAAAGCTGGAGGGCATTCAGCGTGAGTTTAATGCGCAACACTCTGATGGCAAGAAAGTATCGATGGCTGACTTGATCGTGCTTGGTGGCAATGCCGCCGTCGAGGAAGCCGCGAAGAAGGCAGGGATTAGTGCGAAAGTTCCTTTCTCACCTGGACGAACGGATGCTTCGCAAGCTCAGACCGATATGGCTTCATACGCCGTGCTCGAGCCAACTGCCGACGGCTTCCGTAACTATTATGCAAAAGGCAACAAGCGATCGCCTGCTGAATTGTTGGTCGATCGAGCGAGCATGTTGAATCTGACAGTGCCTGAAATGACCGTTCTTCTAGGTGGCATGCGCTCTCTGGATGCCAATGAAGGTCATTCACAGCTTGGTGTATTCACCAATCGACCAGGCACCTTGAGCAATGATTTCTTCGTGAATCTGCTCGACATGTCGACGAAGTGGTCCAAGTCATCCTCTTCCGAGGGACTTTATGAAGGGCACGATCGCAAAAGCGGCAAACTCAAATGGACGGCATCGCCAGTGGATTTGATCTTCGGTTCGAACTCGCAACTGCGTGCAGTCGCGGAACTCTATGCCTGCGATGATGCGCAAGAGAAGTTCGTTCGCGACTTCGTCGATGCCTGGACTAAAGTGATGAATAACGATCGTTTCGATCTGGGTTGATCCAGTCATCAATCCGAATGTTTTATATTTTCGGCTTTGAGCTCCTCGATATGAGCAAAAATGCCGGTATCATATGCGGTTCTGATGCCGCTGCGGTGATTTCTTAATATGTAAGAAACATTGCGGAGGTCGTCTTCGAAAAAGCTCTGCGCGACGTCCTTCTCTGAAGGTAAGATTGTGTCTGGACGATTCGCAGTCGCCAGGAGCAGATCAAGCTCTAATGGTTGGCCGTCGGCTCGGATAGGCCAATCAATGAGAAGTAGTCCATTTTTATCTACGCTTCTGCAATTCTCATAGTTAATCCGCTCTTCCTCAACTCGAGCAGCCCATCCGGCAATGACAGCGTTCGCAATTTTGTCTTCTGCCCTACACTCAGGATTCAGCAGCAATGCTGAACAACCCCAGTTTGCCGATATCTGCATCGATTTATTGTCGCCATTCATTTCTGCCGACCACATGTGCATCGCTTCGTCGATTAAATCAGCGCTGCTATGAACCGTGTTGATGCACGGAACAGAGAGCGCCTCTCCGAGCTTGCTTGTTCGATCGAAAACAATTGATGAGTAAGTATTGCCTCGCAGCTTAGATCGTCTTCCATATCGAATGGGCACTTTGACGACGGACGCGTCTTCTATCTTCAGGCGATTTTCACGCCACCGATGGCGGTAGCACTTCCTGCAATCCTGATCGCACGATGCAGGACAGATTTGTCCATCCCAATACAAGGCCCCGACGATGAGAATGCCGATCCTCAGTTCCATAGAATCGGAACGACCTAACCCTGCTTTTCCTTCTCGCGTTCCAGTTTGATTTTATCCCCGTCAAGCAGATTTTTCAGATGCGTTAAAATTGGCTCTGCTGCCTCTTCCACGTTGACGAGTTTAGGCTTGCGCTGATGCTCGAAGAGCTCGACCGGAACCGGAAATATGATCGTCGAATTGTTTTCTGCTGATACTTCGACCATTGTCTGCAGTTGACGAAGTTGCATGGCGCCTGGTGATTGGGCGATTACTCGCGCTGCGTCAGCCAGTTTCTCTGCGGCTTGTAACTCACCATCGGCAGCGACGATCTTGGCGCGACGCTCTCTCTCTGCTTCCGCCTGTCTAGCCATTGCGCGTTGCATACTCTCAGGAATTTCAACGTCCTTTACTTCAACGGATTGCACCTTGATGCCCCAGCCTTCTGTCTGTCGATCGATTATGGCGCTCAACTTGTGGTTGATTGCATCGCGTTCGCTCAATAGATCATCCAGCTCGTGTTGACCCAAAACGCTTCGCAGAGTCGTTTGTGCGATCTGGCTTGTAGCCATGAACGGATCCTCGACTTTGGTTACCGCTTTGTAGGGATCGATGCACTGGAAAAAACAAACGGCTGCGGTACGCGCCGAGATGTTGTCTTTGGTAATGATTTCCTGCATCGGAATGGACATGGTAATGACGCGCAAATCGACCTTCTTCTCGGCTTGAAAGATAGGCCAGACCATGGCAAAACCAGGGCCCTTAACACCAGTCGCTTTACCTAGAGTGAAGATGACCAGACGGTCGTATTCTTTGATGAATCGAACTGCAGATAGTACGTAAGCGAAGGCGACAAAGGCAGCAATTAGCGTAGCCCCTTGCCCCAGTATTTGCGCTAGCAGATCCATGCCTTTACCTCAGAATCAGGATTAAAACGAGGATTCCAGAACTGTTCCAACCTACCTTGTTGCTTACCCAGCTCGGCAGAGTATTCAACCAATTACTAATACATATTTATTCTATTAAGCCGGTTTTGTTCATGCGGGCTACGAAGAATCCTGACAGCCCTCCAATTGACGGCAAAATTTGCAATTTCCCGCTCTTCAGGCTGTCTGATAAGTGATGCTCCTCGATGAAGTCTTTGGGAAGAAACGGCGACAGATCATCGAGCAGGAAATCAGGATGAGATTGCAAGAACGAGTCAACCACCAGGCTGTTTTCTTCAGGCTCGACCGAGCAGGTTGCATAGACGAGAGTGCCGCCCGGTTTGAGAAGAGTGGAGGCGTTGTTCAAGAGCTCCGCCTGGATAGCGGACAGGCTGATGATGTCCTCTTCTTGAAGTTTGTAGCGTAAATCACTTTTCCGATTGAGCACGCCGGTTCCGCTGCATGGAGCATCGATCAGGATGCGATCTACCAGTTGCGATTGGCTGAACGTTCGACCATCGGCGGCCACCACTTCCACATTTGTGATGCCGAGCCGGTTCCGATTCCTTTTCAAAAGCTCCAGGCGGCTGGCGCTTTTATCGACTGCAATGACCCGACCGCGATTCTCCATCATCTCGGCGAGAAACAGCGCTTTGCCCCCGGGTGCGGCGCAGAGATCGAGAACAGTCTCGGCCGGCTTCGGTGCCACTACAATCGCTGCTAGAGCGGCGGCATCATCCTGAATGCTGAATAATCCTTCGCTATATCCCGGAAGCTTCGACGGATCGCCTCGAGATGCTAGCACCAGGCATGATGGCACCAAAGGCGATCGCCGCAATTTAACGCCGCCTCCCTCCAGTATGGTAATCAAACCCTCTGTCGTTATCGCTTGCTCATTGACTCTGATGATGAGCCTCGGCTCGGAAGTGGAAAACTGCAATAGAGTCCGCGCTTCGTCCTGCCCGAAGTTTTGAAGCCAGCGCCTCACTAACCATTCAGGAATCGAATAACGCAGGGCCAAAGCCGCTGGATCCATTGCCTTCGCTTCCGCTTGATTGGAAGACGGTTCTTCGCCATCGTCCGGTGCGCCATCGCCAGATGCGCCATGGCCCGGCGCGACACCGCTTTCTTTATCTCTCAGGTAGTTGCGAAGGACTGCGGTCGTATAAGAAGCCATGCCTTTGTGCCCACAAGCCCGAGCAATTTCGGCTGCCGTATTCAGCACCGCCGATGGTGGTGTGTCCGGCAGGTTCTCGATCTGGAAAATTGAAAGGCGCAATGTGTTTAACAAAACATCCGGCAGTTTGTCGATCGGCTTCTTTGAATATTTCTTGATGATGCCGTCTAATGCATTCAAATTTCTCGTAACACCGTGAACAAGAAGAGTGACAAACGCCTTATCGCGATCAGACAGTTGCGACTTCTTCAAAGCCGCTGACAAAGCCAGGTTTGCATATGCACCGGAAGTTTGGATGCGCATCAAAACTTCCAGCGCTGTGCGGCGTGATTGAACCCCTTTTTGTAATGTTTTACTTTTCTGGTTTTCTTGCATGCTCTTTGCGATGGTTCGTTGAGCTATTTTATGGAAGTTTGCATAGGAGTCGTGCAACCCGACTCCGAGATCGGATTATCGAAGCGTTCGCCTTGTGTCAGGCGGGCGCCGTTTGCCCAGTTGCGCGCCTCCATGTCCGGCTTTCCTTGCGGCCTTACTGTGATCAGTTTGAGCCGCTCGACGCCATCCGGTCCACAGGCAACGATAATGTCTTTGCCTGAGATAACGATCGTTCCAGGGGCGACAGCAGTGCTTGAATCAGTCAATCCAGTCTTTGATATCTTAAGCTGAGTTCCACGAAAGTTCGCCCAGGTGCCTGGCCACGGCTGTAAACCGCGCACCAGATTATGTATCTCTTTCGCCTTTCTGCGCCAGTCGATCTCACCCATTTCCTTTTTTAGCATCGGGGCGTAATTTGATTCTGCGTCGTTTTGCGTCTCGGGTTGGAGAGTGCCACTTTTGAGTCTCCTTAGAGTTTCGACAATCAGCGGCGCACCAATGTGCGACAATTTTTCTGAAAGCTCGGGTGCGGTCATATTCTCGTCAATGTCGACTTCGTGTTTTAGAAGCATTGGACCGGTATCAACACCTGCGTCGGTCTTCATTGTTGTGACACCGCATTTGGTTTCACCATTTATGATGGACCAGTTTATCGGTGCGGCTCCGCGATATCGCGGCAGAACCGATCCATGCAGGTTAATCACACCCATAGGAGCCATTGTCAATACAGGCTCTTTTAAAATTTGACCGAACGCCACCATTACAATCACATCTGGTTGCAATTGCCGCATCTCTTCAACCATGTCCTTGGCCTTCGACAGCTTCTCCGGCTGAAGCACGCGTATGCCGTGCTGTTCCGCCACTTCCTTCACCGGCGGCGGTACCACTTTATTGCCGCGACCTTTGGGTCGATCCGGCTGGCAGACCACGGCGACCACGTCGAAATCTGGCTCGTTTATCAGAGCCTTCAAAGTCGGAACAGCGAATTCAGGCGTTCCTAAAAAAATGACGCGCAATGTTCACCTCCG
>JAJPJO010000482.1 GCA_021324135.1 Pseudomonadota bacterium | reverse complement strand
GAGACGCTGGGATTGGCTCGCAGTCTGGCTAATTTGCTTATTGCCACAGGACGCGAAGCGGAAGCGGCAAAAGTATATGGCGAGAAAAGTGGCGTGATTACAGGGACGTGGCGCACACTTGCCGTTCCTGAGGATCAACAGTTGCTGCCATCCAGTCCATAGCCATTGCCGACTGTCCGAGCGGGCAATGCCCGGGCTTGTCGTTCTCCGCGTGAATTGAAGTGCTGATTTTAACGAGGCCAAAAATGCCCCATTTCGGCCTCGTTGCCGAGGCCAGGAGCCCAAAAAATGCACAATGCGCGTGTCAATGGCCTCGGGTACGATGCCAAAAAGAGTCAATTTTGGCCTCGTTAAAAAAAACAGGGGCGGATGCGATTGGATGCCGTAAACGGCTGTCCAGAGCATACGCCATCCGTCTTGGATCCTCGCCGGTGGCACCGAACCTCTAAAGTCTCCAAGCGAAGGACCGGATGCAAAGCGAATCGGCGGTTCTACTACGTATTGTCGTTTGCCATAACAGAAAAAAACGGGAGCAAAGAGAACGGTTGTTTATATCCGTTCTCCTGCCCCCGCGCCGGAGAGTTGATGCCACCACCGGCGACACCAACCTCCGGCTAGAGATGACCGAGGCCATCAGTCGTTGTAGAACGTAGCGCCGCTCTCCGCCATCTGCTCGAGCAGGGCGCAGGGCGCGTAGTTGGCGCCTGCCACCTTGGCCAAGTAGGAGAGCTTCTGATAGACGAGCGCGATGCCCATCGAATCAGCCCAGCGCAGCGGACCACCGACAAAGGGCGGGAAGCCGGTGCCGAAGATCATCGCCAGGTCGAACTGCGAAGCGTTGTCCACCACCTTCTCCTCGATGCAGCGGGCGCCTTCGGCGACCATCGCGAGGAAGAGCCGGTCCTGGATTTCGCCAGCCGTCTTCTTGTTCACGCTCGCCTTGATGGCGTTGGTGACGTCCGGGTTCAAGATGTACTTCTTGCGCTTCTTGGCCGGCATGACCTTGCCCAGCAGACCCTTGCCCTTGGTCTTCTCGATGACGAAGCGGCGTTCGCCCTTCTCGTCATAGAGATAGATGCCCTTCTTCCCCTTGCGACCGAGGAGTTTCAGATCCTCTATCGTCTTGAGGATTGGGGGCGGCGAGAGCCGATCGCCGAGCGCGCCGTGCAGCGTGTGGATCACGTGACCGGCGATGTCGAGACCGACTTCATCCAGAAGCGAGAACGGCCCCATCTTCATGCCGAAGTCCAGCGCCGCCTTCTCGATATCCTCGATGGGCACGCCTTCCTCAGCCATGACGATGGCTTCGCGCATGTAGGGCGCCAGGTCGCGGTTGACGGCGAAGCCGGGCTTGTCGGCGCAGGTGACGGTCGTCTTGCCCTGCTTCAACGCCAGGCTCTTGGCCGCCGCCAGCGTCGCACTGGATGTGGTGGCACCGCGCACGATTTCGACGAGCGGCATCTTGTGCACCGGGTTGAAGTAGTGCACGCCGACGACGTTCTCCGGATGGCGAGCGGCCTCGGCTTTGATGCCGCCGTTGCCATCGCTGAGCTCGTGCGTCATCTCGCTCACCGACAACGAAGAGGTGTTGGTGGCGAAGATGAACGGCTTCTTGATCACCTTCTCGAGCTCAGCGCGCACGATCTTCTTGACCGGCAGTTTTTCGACCACCGCCTCGATGACCATGTCGCACTCGCTCAGGTCGGCGTAGTTGAGCGTCGCCTTGATGCCGGCGAGCATACCGTTGGCCGCATCCTGACTCAGCTTCTTGCGCGAGACCAGCTCGGCAAAGAGGCCGCGGATGGTGTCCATGCCCTTGTCGAGAGCGCCCTGGTCGACATCCTTGAGGATGACCTGGTAGCCCTTGTAGGCAAGGAGCTGGGCGATACCGGCGCCCATGACACCGGCACCGAGCACGCCGACGACCTTGACGTCGATCTCCGGCTTGACGCCGTCAGGCATCTTCTTCGACTCGGTCTGAGCGAAGAAAATCCCGACGAGGTTGCGGGAAACCCGAGAGGTCGCCAGTTGCGCGAATGCCTGCGATTCTGCTTCAAACGCCTGGTCGCGATCGCCGCCTTGAGCGGACAACGTCGCCACCTTGAGCGCCTGAATCGCCGCCGGATACTTGCCCTTGGTCGCCGCCATGACGCCGCCGTAGGCCATCTTGCTGACCAGGGTGCGCCCGAGCGAGGTGCCGTCGAGAATGCCGCGCAGCATGCGGTCCTTGAGACCGAAGCGGAAACGCTTCGGATGAGCCCCAAGGAGAATCGCTTCTGCACGCGCATTGGCCTCGTTGGAATCCACCAGTTCATCGACGAGCCCGATGCGCCACGCCTTCTTGGCGTCAGCGTTGCTGCCGGCAGTCAGACCGCCCCAACCGAAGGGCAGCTTCATGCCGTTCGGCAGCTTCTCGGGCATGAGAGTGGCGGTCAGACCGATGAGACGCGGCAGGCGCACGGTGCCACCCCAGCCGGGGATGAAACCGAGCTGCACTTCCGGCACACCGATCTGCGTCTTGTCGTCGTTCACGGCGATGCGGAAACGGCAGGCCAGCGCCAGTTCGGTGAAACCGCCCAGCGACAGCCCGCGGATGACCGCGATGGAATTGAGCTTCTCGAGCCGGGCGAAGAGAGCCTTGCCCTGCTTGGTTGCTTCGTAGATCTTGATGCCAGGCTGTTTCTGGAGAGCCTGAATCTCCTCGACGTTGGCGCCGGCTCCGAAGTCTTCTTTTCCGGAGACCAGCATGACGCCCTTGCAAGCACCGTTTTGCCCGATCTGATCAAGCGCTTCGTTAAGCTCGCCCATCACCGACGCGGACAGCAAGTTGACCTTGCTGCCGGGCAGATCGATGGTAATGCGAGCAACGCCTGAGTCGAGCATGGTCAGGTTGATTGCTTTCGACATGTTGTTATCCTCACTTTCAAAACCTGTTGGAATGCTGAATGAACTCAGGGAAGCTCAATCAGAGTGGCGATGCCCATACCGCCACCGATGCAGAGCGAAGCGATACCACGCTTCAGACCGCGACGCTTGAGCTCGTGGGCCAGAGTGAGCGGCAGACGTGCACCCGACATAGCAATGGGATGCCCAAGCGCGACAGCGCCGCCGTTGACGTTCACCTTACTGCGGTCGAGTCCCAGGAGTTTCTCGCAAGCGAGATACTGATGGGCGAACGCTTCGTTGATCTCGAACAAGTCGATGTCAGCGAGCGTGAGACCGTTCTCCTTGAGAAGCTTGGTGATCGCCGCCACCGGACCAATTCCCATCTGATCGGGGTCCACATCGACCACCGCCCAGTCCACGAGGACGGCAAGCGGGGTGAGGTTGTGCTCCTTGACCGCCTTTTCAGAGGCGATAATCAAGGCACACGAACCATCGTTGATACCAGAGCTGTTGCCAGCTGTGATCTGGCGCGTGCCGAGAACCGGCTTGAGACCGGCAAGCGACTCGGCACTCGTCTTGCGAGGATGCTCGTCACGCGAGAAGAAACCGCGGCCGGCCACCTGGATCGGGTCGATTTCGATGTCGAAACGACCCTCGCTGACCGCCTTGTTGGCGAGCGTCTGCGAGCGCAGCGCGTACTCGTCCGCCGCTTCGCGGGAGATGCCGTAGGTTTCGGCAAGCCGCTGAGCGGTGAGCGCCATGGCCACCGTCTTGGTGTCCTTGAGCAGCTTCAAAGGCGCCAGGCCGTTGTCGGCCAGGGCGAAGAACGTCGGGCGCGGGCCCAGCCTCGCCATCTTGATGTACTTGGCGATCAGACCCTTCCAGCGGTTCTCGCCCGGGATAAGGTAAGGGATGGTGGACATCGACTCGGCGCCGCCGACCAACATGATGTCTGCCTTGCCGAGCATGATCATGGCCATGCCGATGTTCATCGCTTCCATGCCCGAGCCGCACTGACGCTGAACCGTCATTGCATGCTTGTGCAGGCCGGCGTCCAGACCCGCCACGCGGGCGGTGTTGGGCGTGTACGAGGTCTGGTAGCCGTGACCGAAGATGATGCCATCGAGGTGACCGGGGTTGATGCCGGCGCGCCGGACGGCATGCATCATGGTGTGGCTGGCCAGCTTGTCCACAGGAACGGAACGCAAGCTTTTGCCGAACGAACCAATCGGTGTCCGGCTGCCGCTCACGAGAAACACTTTCTTTTTGTTGTCGCTCATGACTTCTTCCTATGCTGAGTGCTGTTGGAGATGTTGCAGCACAAACCGGCATGATTGCCCAGAGTTGCTGCAGAGAGACGTTGGATCAAACTAATGCACTCCCTTAGAATGCTCCAGCCGGTTGCTGCCGACCCGTCTTCTGGATTACCGAACCCGGAGTGTCCTGGCCCGGTTATAAGACGTAAGAGCCCCTTCCAATTTAGAGACTACTCTATCAGCAAAGAGTTCGGTCGCCAGATGAAGACGGGATAGTGTGAACAATCCCTAGCAAAGCCAGGCGTGGAGGCTGCAAACCAAGCCATGCAAGCCTTGCAGCCTGCACGCTTAGCTTTGCCGTTCCCCTTCGACCAGCTTTGCCTTTGCCTTCACCCAGCGACCGACTTCATTTGCCGGCATATTGCCGCTTTGAGAGCGGACTGCCATTAGAACAGCCCCTGCTTGGCGAGGAGAGCCTCGATCTTCGAGGACAGAACGCCATCGCGGTCCTTGGCATGACGAGCGAGAATCTCGTTGTAGGCGGAGATGGTTTCCTTCGCCTTGGCGAGGCCCTCGTCCTTGAGCACGCCGGCGAGCGCCAGCTCGTTGACGGCCGCGATGTACCCCGACATGACCGCCTGCCATTTCTGGTCGCGGGTCAGGGTGAACTGCAGCGAGCGGACCGACGTGATGGCCGGCTCGATGAAGATGAGCCCGTGCTCCTTGTTGTAAGGCGGGTCATCGACATGCGGCACGCAGTTTTCGCCGCAGAGGAACTTCCAGAGCTTGGTCATGCGCTCGTTGTGCTTGCCGCCTTCGTCTCCGACGTCGACCGCGATGATGTCGGTCATACGCGCGCCGAAGAGGCGCATCGGAATCGAGGCGGGCACACGACCCTCAGGACCAAGGACGCCGTCGAACAGCATTTTGTTCTTCCATTCGACAGCCGAGATGATGCCGGGAACAGCACAGCTGCCCCGCACCGCGACACCGAGTGGACCGGCTTCGCAGCTCAGGACACGCAGATGGTTGTCGGGCTTGATCTCGAAGACGCCGTTTTCACAGAAGACGAGCATCGCGTCCTCTGCAATCGCTGCCGTCCAGTACCCGGGCACCCAGCTCTGGCCGTTGGCCAGCTTGCGTGCGAAGGTATCGACGAAGGCGCCGAGTTTCTCGGAAGTCATCACGCCATGGACGGGGCGGATCTTCTCATTGCGCCGCTGCATGAAGTACGCAAACAGGATCCGCACGAAACTGGCACGACGGGTAAGCAAACTGGAGAAGTCGATCTCCAGCGCCTTCTTGACGCAAGCAGGAGCGTCGAGGCCGCTGGCAAACAGCACGGTGGGAATTGATCCTCCGCTGATGCCGCCAATGGACTTGAAACGCTTGATTCCGGCCTGCGCGCAGGCAAGCAGTACGCCCGCACTGCCTAGAATGGCTCGCGAACCTCCGCTACTGCAGACGAGATGAAACTCGCGCTCAGGCGTGGTCGGAGCCGCAGGACTCATCTTCTTAGACATGATGTTGCTCCTAAACAGCCCCGATGGTCAAGCCGAATGCCGGACCATCAGCGGATCTGAGCTCCCCCGTCCCTGAATGTCAGAGACAGAAAGAGACGGGATGTTGAGCTGTTGTCGCTAGACGGGAAGTTGGATTTTAAGACCAGGTTGCACGAAGTTTGGGACGAATTACACGTCGATGCTAGAAAGTGGAGCGGTTATATATCAAGTAGAACAAGGACTCTGAGCGGTCATCCTCGGTTTATCTTTAGCTCTAAAACAGATATGCATTTTGTAGAGCTGAAACATCATGAAAACCACAACCTCGTCGCCACCACGCGTGATACCACCACCTGACATCCGCATCACAGCTCACGCACGCCCGCCATCTTGATAACCAAACGTTCTGCTTAACTTTTGGGCCAGCTCCCCCAAATGTTGCGATGCCGTTTCAGCTTGTCCCCCAAGGGTTTAGCTGGTTGCATTCTTTTTTTGCGGCCTCCTTTCAGTCGAATTGAGCTAGTTGCGAAAGCTGTTTCTTCGCATTGGACTCAGGCACGGTCCAATGTTTGAGACCAGCTAGCGCTCATGTGAACAGATGAGCTGTTGGATCAGGATGCCGGAGCAAATCTGCATCCAAAACTATCAGCGCTTTCTGTGAAGAACGGCGCTTAAAGCCAGCCTCAGCAATCAGAACCTCGATTACCCGAAAACTCATCGTCACTCATGAAAGTTATTCGACAAGCAGAAGTGTTTATCTCTTGGCTGAGCCAAAGCAGCATCCTGAGCCGATGTATGAACTCTCACCTGGTGGCTTCAATCGAGAAGAGTTTCCTTTAGTGTTCTTGATTCGCGCACTTGAATAGACCTTGAGATTAGTAATTCTCTTTGGCTAGTTTCTTGCTGTTCTTCCAACATCACCCCGTTCCTTTACAACCCACCAAACACCCTTTTTGTTTTGACCTGGCTCCGCATCATGCCTGAGCGTCAGTTTTTGCTGCCGCTTAGTTTGTTGCCGGAGTCTGTGCAGTAACCGTCGGTGGTGGCATCCATCAGCGCTCGCATCCCGCTTGCGCCCAGATCTGCTTGCCAACCACTGACAGGAAGGTGAGAGCCATGACGAACAAGCTTCAGAATTTGCTGATGCGACAGTTCTGGTCGCATGTTTTTAACACTCCTGACAGGACGGCGGTTTTCGTGAAAAACGAAACCCCCGAGCGGACTCAGGTCGTGGTGGTGCCCCCGGTTGGCGGTTTTATGGCCGTCCCGGTTTCGATTCAGGCACCGCCGTACCTCGAGGTAAGCTGGCAGGAGTGCGGTTACATCGTTGCTGAGATCATGCTCTTCCTCAAGGAGCGTGGCATTCAGAAGGGCGACCGTGTAGCCATTCTCGCCTGGAATCGTCCCGAATGGGTCTGGTGCGATCTCGCAATTCAGTCCCTGGGCGCAGTATCCGTGCCGATCTACCCGAACTCGGCTGGCGAGCAAGTGAAATACATCCTCAAGGATTCGGGCGCCAAGCTGCTTCTCGGCGATTCCACCGAGCAGACGAGCAAGGCAATGGGCAGTGGCATCGAAACCGCGCTGTTCTCTCAGGCGGTCGCCAACGCTCCTGAGTTCGCCACCACCAGGAAGAGCCGGGATGTTCGCCAGGCTGCCCTCAGTCTGGTGAGCGAGATTGCTGAAAGCGCCGCCTCGACTGCTGGGGCGATTGCTGCTCTGCGCCATCTCGGTATGTCGGAGAAAGAAATCGCCAGGCAGCCTGAGACCTTCTTCCTGGGCGTCAGCGAATACGACATCGCCACGATCATCTACACGTCCGGCTCGACCGGCGTGCCGAAGGGCGTGGTTTTGCTCCATCGCAACATCGCCATCGCCTGCCAGTCGCTCTTGCGGCACGGCTTCGACTTCTCGCCGCGCGATCGCTATCTCTCCTACCTGCCTTTGGCGCACGTCTACGAGCGCATCAACGGCACGTCGCTTTGCCTCTGGGTCGGGGTTCCCTCGGCCTATTGCAAGGTGGACGAGATGGGAGATGTCGCGAAGGTGATCAAGCCCACCATTTTGCTGGGGGTTCCTGCCGTCTGGCGCAAGGTCAAGGATAAGGCCGAAGCGCAGATGGCTGCTGCCACCGGTTTGAAGGCGCGGATCATCAACTGGGCTCGCAAGCAGCGTCAGCCCGGCTTGCAGCGCTGGATCGCCGACTGGCTGGTGTTCAGCAAAGTGCGTGCCGCCCTTGGCGGTAAGGTGCGCATGATGCTCTCCGGTGGCGCGCCGATCGCCGTCGATGTGCTCGATTTCTTCGAGCTCTGCGGCTTCCTGCTGCTCCAGGGTTACGGCCTGACCGAAACCACTGGCGGCATTGCCGTCAATACCAGGGACCGGAACAAGGTCGGGTCGGTCGGTCGGCTGATTGACGCCTCGCAAGTCCGCATCGTTCCTGAGCCGGGTGATACCTCAGGCTCGGGCGTGATCTGGCTGGCGGGTGACACAATCACGCCGGGCTACTGGCAGTTGCCGGAAGCGAACGAGAAGTCCTTCAAGGACGGCTGGTTTGACACCGGTGACCTCGGCAGGCTGGATGAGGAGGGCTTCCTCTACATCACCGGTCGCAAGAAGCGGCTGTTGAAGACCGACGGCGGCAAGTACGTCGCTCCGGAAAAGCTCGAGAACGCCTTCGACGGCATCGACGAGCTGGTTCAATACGTCGTTCCGGTCGGTGATGGCAAGCCCTTCATCGGCGCCCTGTTCTTCCTGAACCAGGACAAGGCTCGCAAGTTCCTCGCCGACAAGGGCGTCACTGCTCCTGCCGGTGCGAACGCTGCCGAGTTCTACGCCAAACACGCGGCGATTCTGGCGCGCGTCGCCGAAATCGTCGCAATCGCCAATAAGTCTCTCGAGCACTGGGAGACGATCAAGCAGTTCTGCATCGTGCCTGTCCCCGCGACAGTGGACAACGGACTTCTGACCAACAAGTTGAGCATCAGGACTGAAGAAGTTCTGAAGCGCTTCAAGGAGATGGTCGAAGAGCTGTACACGCGTCCGCGCCCGAAGGCATAACCAGAACTGTGATTGATGCCATCCAGCTCCAGGCTGGGATGACATCGCCTTCGAGAAACAGCTCAGCATCGGCTGACTCACTCCAAACTAAACCGATGATGGTTTAGTGCGGGATGAAGTTAGCTGGTTATGGAATGTAGCTCGCTGGTCTGGAAAGAAAGGAGCGATGGATCGGTTGTGCGTCGAGCGCTTCCCGATCCATTGTTTCCTTTCTTTCCATTTTTCCCGCCCCGCTCTCTTACTTCATATAGTTAATGCGCCGGGACTTCGGGCTCCGGGGCTTATGCTGTGGCGTGACCAAAAAAACGAATGTAACCGGTATCAAAGCGGCGAATCCGCGTAGCTGATATACCGCGCTATATCAAAAAGAGACGATTTTGATATAGCGCAGTATATCAAGGGCTTGTCATGGGAGGATTGAAGAGATATCAAGATGCAAAATCAACACGATGCACCTCATGGGAATTATGAGTGCCAGCCCGTGGGCATCAATGGGACCCTTATGTTGTTATGACGATTGAGTCAATTCTCTTGACTTGAGGATAACAAGATGGGCTCCGAAAGAACCTGTCCATAAGCATTTTGAGACTTGATTGTCAGGCAGCTGATTGGCGTGTTTGACGCGATCGTCACAACGATATAAGGGAAACTAACCCGCACCGCTTCATCGACACGAAGCAAACTAACCCGCATCTTCATCGACATGAAATCGACATGAGGGAAACTAACCCGACCCGGCTCGCTCAAAATGATAAGTGCGTTCTCGTGATGCCATGCCATGATGCACAGATCAACAGCCACTACTTGTGGTATCAAATAATCTCACAAGCAGATCACTCGACTGCAACCGCTTGGGGCTGAATTTGATATCAAGAACGCTAATAGCGCAACGGCAGCCCCCATGCGTTTTTCGATAAAAAAGAAAGCAATCTTTTCGCGTAATCAAAAGCACTCATGCAAACGAGGCGCTGCGCCTAGTAAGCCTTGAGCTCTTTCATCATCTTACGCCGTGAGTCCTTCACCATTACGCATTGAGACAATTCTTGCTTGTTCTCAGGCGATCTTTGCAGACTGGAAGTACCTGCCAACTGCACCTATTTTTGCGGATCTGAACCGGCCCACCAACTTCTTGCTTCTCATCTGACAATGCAGCATCCGTTCGACGGGTGCTCTTGCCTGGCGCAGGATGCTGCCGAGAGAACAAGCGGTTTGAACGATTTGCGGGCCAAGGGCAGCGGCGGGAATCGCAGCCAGGAAAGTTCTGGCTGAACGCCCATTTTTCTCTTGCACGGAGATCAAAACATGCCGAACAAACTGCGATCGCACCGATCAATCAAGGCGTCTATACCCAGTTTCCGAGCCATCCCGAGCGATTTTCTCTGGGGCGCTTCCACGGCGGCGTACCAGATCGAGGGCGCCCCGGAGGCGGACGGTCGAGGTCCTTGCATCTGGGACCGTTACTTCAAGGAGAAGGGGCACCCGGGCTTCGGCAAGGACAACGGGGATGTCGCCTGCGCGCACTACCAGCGGTGGCACGAGGACATCGAGCTGTTGAAACAGCTCGGGCTCGACTCAAACCGCTTCTCGACGTCCTGGTCGCGGATCCGTCCGACCGGGCGTGGTCCGGGCGTCAACTGGCGCGGGCTGGATTTTTACAGCCGGCTCGTCGATGCTTTGCTCGAGGCGGGCATCACACCGTTCATCACACTCTATCACTGGGACATGCCGCTCGCGCTGCAACACGCCGAGGTGGGCACCCGTGGCTGGCTGGACCGCGACGTCGGCGATCACTTCGCCGATTACGCCGCCCTCATGGTCAAGCATCTGGGCGACCGCATCAACTTCTGGGCAACCGTCAACGAGCCCGAGGTCATCGTCGCGGGCTACATTTGCGACGGGCTGGCACCGGCATACTGCCAGCCGAGCCTCGGCTACCAGGCGGGTCACAATCTGCTTCTGGCGCATGGCAAGGCTTTGCAGGCGATGCGCGCAGCGACGGCGAACAGGGCGAATCAGTTCGGCATTGTGCTGAATTTCAACGAGATCGCCCCGCACCGCCAGACCGACATGTGTCGAGCCGCAGCCACGCGTCGCTGGGAAACGGCTTACGCCTGGTACCTCGACGGCTTGCTGCGCGCGTTTTACCCGCAGTCCGTGCTCGACCGCTGCGCCGCAAACGGTTGGGACCTGAATGTTCAAGCCGGAGACATGGCGATCATCGCGCAGGCTCTGGACTGGTTGGGCATCAACTGGTACACCCGCTTTGTGGTGAACGAGCAGGGCAATGACGTTTCTTCCGACGATGTCCCGCGCACGCTGATGGGCTGGGAGATCGACGCTCCGGCGTTCGCTCGCACGCTCATCAAGCTGAACGGTGAGTACAGGCTGCCGCCGGTGTACATCACCGAAAACGGCGCCGCTCTCAAGGACAGGTCGCGCCGGGGCATCGTTCACGACGACCATCGCATCGACTACCTGCACCAGCACATCCGGGCGTTGGAGCAGGCAATCGTTGCCGGCGTCGACGTTCGCGGCTACTCTGTCTGGTCTCTCCTGGACAATCTCGAATGGTCGCTGGGGTTCTCCAGAACCTTTGGTATCGTTCATGTCAATCGAACGAACCTGAACCGTACCATCAAGGACAGCGGCATCTGGTATGCCAATGTCATCGCCAAGCACAAGCATCGCGCTTAGTGCCGACATTCTCAGATCAAAAACGAACATCCATCGCCTGAAATCGATCTGTCTCCTTCTGAAGGCAGGAGACCGTTTAGCTGGTGAAGTGATTGTGCCTTGAGTGCGCGCACCCGACCTGATGCCACTGCATGTGGTGCCCTTACCGGTACCGCATGCTTGGCATTTGGTCATCGCGGCTACTCTCTTACTTGGTGTAGTAACTTGGGCAGGGAGCTGCGGGTTGCGGGTCTGGACGCCGGGATGCCGAATAGTTTTGATCGCCCACAACAGGAAGTCAAGCGTCGCGCATGACAGCAAAGCGGTAGTACACCAAGGTTTCATGCAAGCTCGCGCAAGCCACACGAGCTTTTTTCTAAGGCTTGTAAATGAGAGCAGAGATTCTTCTTGCCTCCGCGCGTTGTGCGCCAATAGGTTCGAGTTGTCCCCACCAATATCACAAGTCGGATCGTCACTCACCACTAACACGGCAATACACCCGAACAAGCGCCAGCACAGCCCATTCACTTATGGTCGAGTTGGTGCTTGTCGTCAATAGGCCTCACCGCCTGTGGTATCAGCCGGGGACAAACATCGAAATCGCATGCCACTGAATCGCATGCAATCTGGTTCCTCAGTCGCATGAGGAGCCACCTTATCGCCCGAGTATCGCGGCAGAAATGGAGTTCACATGAAAACGAGCATCATTCGCAGCCTCGTGCTGCAGATTCTCGCGCTGTCGCTGGGCGTGCAGGTTGGTTCTGCTCAATTAAGGACGCCAACTGTACCACCCGTCGATCAGCGCTCATCGGTTGCGCAGGCAGGTCCTCGCAATCTCACTATTCCTCAGGCTTTCGAGCTGGTAGCTGACGCTTCGGCACAAGCACAGCAGTCTGGGAATCAACCGGACCCGAAGCAGCTGGAGGGGCTGTATCACACAGTCTGGGAGACGGTAAGCAGAAGTTACTACGACGAGGGTAACCTCAAGAACTGGGGCACCTGGGAGTACAAGTACAAAGATCGGCTGCAGACAACCGATCAGCTCAATGCCGCTCTGGTAGACCTTCTTGCCAGTCTGCACGATCGCTGGACCTCTTACCGCAGCCCAGCAATGATCGAGCAGAACAAGCAGAGGGAGGAAGCCGGCATCGTCGGTCTTGGCGTCTGGATGAATGAGCGGTTGAACGGCAACTACGAAGTCGTCTACGTCGAGGCATTCTCGCCCGCTTATCATTCACCTCTGCGCAAAGGCGACATCATCACCTCGATTGATGGCGAGGCTCTGAAGGGGCTGCTGCCGCGCGAGGTTGATAGACTGCTGGAAGGCAAAATCGGCACCCAGAAGAACGTCACCTTCACTCACGACGGCGTCACAGAAAGCGTTCAAATCACGCTGTTCAAAGAGAAGACGCCACCAGCGGAGGTGCGAGTTCTTCCCGGCGATATCCTCTACATGAGATTGCCGGAATTCCAGCAGGCATCGGTTGACGCGTTCGACGCCCAAATCGATGAGGTAATCGCGAAGCACAACGGCATCATCAAAGGGCTCATCCTCGACTTGCGCGGGAACCCTGGTGGGCTGGTTGAGCTGGCCAAGCACATCGCTTCGACCTTCATCGGCAACGGCGATGTGATTCTGCGCATGCAGGAACGTGATGGTCTGTTGATTACCGAACAGCAGTTCCGTTCGCTCTCGGTGCAGCCTTACATGCTCGGCGACACAAGCCAGGCAAAGCTGCGCAGAGCGGATATACTGCAAAAGCTGCCGATGGTCGTCCTGATCGACGGCACTTCGGCAAGCTCAGCGGAGATCGTAACGGCCGCCCTGATCGACAGTCATCGCGCCGTGGCTATTGGCGAAACCTCCTGGGGAAAAGCCGTCGCCTGGAAGGAGATAAACCTTAGCAACAACGGTGTTCTGCGTTACACCTCAGGCAAGATCACTGCCCCTGCGGGATACAACTGGTCCCATGTCGGTCTCAAACCGCAGATCGAAGTGTTCCAGCCGCGCGTCAGTCGCATTGATGTCCAGCTAATCGCTGCCACCAATGAGATACACCACATGATCGACGGCAACCGTTGACGGTAGCCGGTTTACCGTCTCACTTGCGGGCGTACTGATGGGATGGAAGGTAGACCAGTTGGTCAGCCTTCCACCTGCCGGTAATACCACATTTAGTGGCGTCCGCTTTTTCAATCATCTCTACGACTTTCTATCGTAGCTCGCCAACATTGGACGTTGAACATTCAACATTGGGCCATCGATAATTCAACTCCCGAGTGACAAAATTGCGGATTCTAATTTCGACCAGTCGGGGCATAATTTCATCAGATAAGACAGCCTGAAGCGTCTTCGCAGGACTCGATCACCGGCTGACGAATACATCTCGACTGCATCCCGCTTCCTTCCCCATATGACCAAATCATCGCTGCCTGACGACCTGAACATTGCCCACATCCCCGAGCGATACAAAGTCATCGCCGTCCTCGGCACAGGAGGCATGGGAACGGTCTATAAAGCGTTCGATTCCAGGCTCAACAAACACGTCGCCATAAAAGTATTGACCTTCGGGCCCGGATTTACCAACGAGCAAATTCTCCGGTTCCAGAAAGAAGCTAAAGCCGCTGCCTGCCTCGCGCACGAGAATATCGTAAAAATCATCGACTTCGGATCCTCCAAGAAGCAGGTACCATATATGGTGCTGGAATACATTGACGGTCCGATCCTTCGCAGTTTGATCAAACAGCGCGGCTTTCTTCCGCTTGAGGAAGCTCTCCCCATATTCAGAGGGATACTGGAAGCGCTGGCACACGCCCACAGTCGCGGCATCATCCATCGTGACTTGAAGACATCCAATGTCCTCCTCTCGCGAGACAACGTCGTCAAACTCTTCGATTTCGGCACGGCGCAAATTAGCGATCCGGCTAAGATCATGGAATTGACGATGACAAACTTGGTTCTAGGAACACCTTCATGCATGAGCCCGGAGCAAGCCCTGGCCGAGCCAGCGGATGCACGCTCGGATATTTATTCTTTCGGCTGCATGATGTTCGAAACCGTCACCGGCAGACTCCCTTTTGAGCATGAGAATGCAGTCGAGTTGATGAACATGCACATCGAGGCGACACCACCCTTGATATCACATGTTTGCAATCAAAATCTGCCGCAAAGCTTTGAAAACATCGTGGACAAATGCCTTCAGAAGGATCCCGATCGCCGTTTTCAATCAGCGCAGGAATTACTGGAAGCATTGTCATCCGTTCCTCTAGCACCTCAGCCCAATCGAGCGGAGGCGAAGCAACGGGCAGC
The DNA here is from genome assembly GCA_021324135.1 of Pseudomonadota bacterium. Taxonomy (GTDB): domain Bacteria; phylum Cyanobacteriota; class Vampirovibrionia; order Obscuribacterales; family Obscuribacteraceae; genus JAJPJO01. The sequence continues at coordinate 12,661 of JAJPJO010000482.1, read as the reverse complement.
GGAGTCGAAGCAACGGCAAACAGTCCTGGCAACACCAGACACCGGTCATCAATTCAGGGGTACCGGCAAGCCTCATACAGCCAGAGCGAATGCAATCAATGTAGCTTTTCTTCTGGCATTGATTGTCTCCGTCGTTCTCTTTTCCCTCCAGCGAATCCTTGACTATGACGGCGGTTCCGGCGATTCGGAAACATCAAAGCATAAGCTTGAGGAGAAGAAGCGCGCTGAGTGGAAGAAACTGGCCGAGGACATAACAGTGAGGCAATTCGGCGGCTACTGTCTCAACTTTCCGGCCGACGAGGAATACTATCAACCGCAAGTTGTAGCTATGGCTAGAAAGGGCAAAGAGCAGATAACCAGTGCCATGATTGGAATGGGTCCGTTGTCTGATGACTTCATGAATCAGCTGGCCAAAATGCAAAGCCTGAAACGGCTGATTTTCGATCATTCCAAATTGAGCAAACAAGGCTTTAAGCAAATCGCCAGTCTTGCCAATCTGCACGAGCTGAGCCTCTATCAAATGGACATCACTCCCGAGCGTTTCGACGTTATATCGCAGATGGATCAGCTGACTATGCTCGTGATCAAGGACTCCGACAGTCCTATAGAGGATTGGCATAAATTGTCGAGCCTGACGAATCTTCGCACTTTGATTTTTGATCAGTGCAAACTTTCCGCGGGCTTTGGCAAGGAGCTTGCGAAACTGAATGAGCTGCGATCATTGGGATTGCGATTCTGCTTCCTGGACGATCAAACCTGTGCGGCGGAGCTGCCCAACCTGCAGGTTAGATCGTTGGACCTTGAAGGCAGCCAGATTACACCTAAGGCGTTGGAGAGCATCAAGAGAATGAAGAATCTGAATCGCCTCGAATTGGTTGGCTGTCAGTCGCTTAAAGAGGCGGACATTGCTAAGTTCAAGAAACAGCGCCCGGATCTTGACGTTATAGACAGCTTCCGATTGCAAGCATACACAGAGCGTCGAAACAGGTATTTCAAGCAAGAGATGAACGAAACTGCGGTCATGAAGGAACCGCTGATTGAGACACTTGGGCCGGACGCGCGAAAGAACAAATGATACCGGATTTGGTGCGCATCCCTGAGAGTTATCCCGCTTGCTTGATATGAGGAATGAGACTACTGGCTACGAAAAACGCCAAACCCAAAGTAAAAATCAGTCCTGCTACAAGAGCGGCTGTCTTTGCGATTTTCCAGGGTTTTGTTTGTTGTCCTTTCAAGCAAAAGAAGCCGAACAAGGCCCAGTATAGAGCAATTATGAGCAGGCAAAGCAGTGCTCCGGCGACTCGCAGGGATAGCTGCTCGCTTAACTTGCTTCGTCTGCTGGAAGACTCATCCGCTGTGGTTCCCCGGCTGTCGCTGGTGGTGGATTTGGTTCTAGACGTATCCGAGATGGTGCTGGATGTGCCTGAGGTACTGGAGGTGTCTGATCCTGTCAAGCCGGTTGAGGTACTGGATATATTTGATCTGCTTTTGGAGGTGTCCGACGCGCTTGTGGTTTGGCTATCCGTGCTGCCCTTATTCACGTTGGAGCTGGCTTCGCTGGTGGCGGAAGAGGCATTATCAGGTCTGGAGGAAGCGCTCATAAGATCATCGAGCGTGGCACCATGGCCGGTGCCGTTTGCAGGGCGGCTGCCATCCTTCTTTTGACCTGCGGACTTATTAGCCACTTCGCTTGCCTGCTTAGATTGAGGTTTGCGACTGACTTCATCCGTCTTGTTCGGTCTGCTCAAGATGCTTGCTGCATCGTTTTGCTGCTCTGCTTTCTTGTGCGTCTTCTTCTCCAGATGTTTCTTTCGGTGCACCGAGGGAGCACTAATCGGTTTCGCCTCAATGGTCTCCTCAGGCACGTAAGTCTGATAGGCATGGCGACAATTTCCTGGAGGCATGTCCATCACCAGGCAAAGTGTTAAGGCGATCGCAACATTTATAAGCAGTCTCAGATGCTCAGGACGACAATGGCATGCCGGCATCCTGGCCGCCAAGTCGCCCCCGGCGTGATTTTGCGTCTGTTTTCGTTCTCTCATAAAAGAGAATGTACCCATCCCTCACAAGAGGGACCACCAAAATCCTTTATTTGCGTGATGTCGCATCCTCAGGAAATGCTTCAAGCTTGTAAATGACGCCCAGGGCGAGGGAATCCCATGAATAGCGATTTAATGACAAGCTGCTTCGACAAAATCAAGAGCTTCTTTGGACCTCCAGAAGATCCGAACAAGAACTCGCGAATAGAGTCAGCGAAAGTAACCTCGAATAGGCTCCAGGCACTGCAAAGGATGCGGATGAATTCACCGACTACTCCTGATTACAAGCTTGAAGCTGAGGCTCCTGTGCCGAACGAGCGCGATAACATCGATCTCGATTTCGGCATGTAACTGTGCACAAGCACAGAACAGATTGATTGATCATTCAATCAATCCTTACCAAAAAGTTTTTTTCGTTACGGTAATCCCTTGAGGGACAGCAAAGGCAACAAACTTGAACCGCCCGATCTTCGTCAAATCGGGCGGTTTGAGTTTTCAGGCATTGCTGCATCAGACGAGGGCGCTACTCTTCGAGGGCTTTTTCGTCGCCATCGCGTTCGCGCTTTGGTGAAGCCTTGTCGGCTTTCTCGGGCTTGCTCGCCTTCTCGGTCTTCACCTTCTCGGCCTTATCGCCGCCATCCTTGCCGTCCGGCTTCTCTTCCTTCTCGGCACGTTTGGGAGCTTTATCGAAGATGACGTTTTCACCTTCGAGCTTGGTCAAGATGGTATCGCCTTCCTTGAATTTGCCCATCAAGACTTGCTCGGCAAGAGCATCTTCGAGCATTCGCTGAATCGCCCGGCGCAATGGTCTGGCACCGTATGTCGGGTTGTAGCCCTCCTTGGCGATACGATCCTTGCACTCATCGCTAACGACGAGCTCCATGCCCTGAGACTTGATGCGACTTTGCAAGTCCGCGGACATAAGATCGACGATGCGGCGAATTTCTTCTCTTGTTAGCTGTTGGAAAACAATGATCTCATCGATACGGTTGAGAAACTCAGGGCGGAACGTCTTTTTCATCGCATCCATGACCCTGTCTTTGATCTCTTTGTATCGCGTGGCGTGCTCGCCCTCGGGCGTGGCCACCTGGAATCCAAGCGTGATTGCGCTCTTGTCGATGAATTGCGCGCCTACGTTTGAAGTCATGATGATGATCGTATTCTTGAAGTCGACCGTTCTGCCCTTGCTGTCGGACAGGCGACCGTCATCGAGAATTTGCAGCAGGACGTTGAATACATCCGGATGCGCTTTCTCGATTTCATCAAACAAGATCACGGAGTATGGCTTGCGACGCACCGACTCGGTGAGTTGCCCGCCTTCCTGATAACCGACGTATCCGGGCGGCGAACCGATCAACTTCGATGTCGTGTGATGTTCCATGAATTCGGACATGTCGATGCGAATCAAGCTTTCCTCGGATCCGAAGAAATAGCCGGCGAGCGCTTTAGCCAACTCGGTTTTACCGACGCCGGTCGGTCCGGAGAAAATGAAGCTGCCGATCGGTCGCGCCGGGTTCTTCAAACCGACACGAGCGCGGCGGATGGCTTTACAAACCGCCTCAACCGCTTCATCTTGACCGATGACCCGCTGGTGCAGAACTGTTGCCATCTGCAGCAGCTTCTCGGATTCGGCTTCGGTCAGTTTCAGCAGAGGAATGCCGGTCCAGGAGCTCACCACATAAGCAACTTCCTCAGCGGTAACCACCGGTTTCTCTGATTCCTGCTTGGCTTTCCAGGCAGCCTGGATTTCGCGGATCTTCTCAGAGAGTTTCGTTTCCTGCTCTCTTAGAGAAGCAGCTTTTTCGAACTCCTGATTGCGAATCGCCATCTCTTTGTCGCGACGCACTTTGCGAAGCTCTTTCTCCACTTCCTTGCCCTCGGGCGGCAGCGAGCTGGCCCGCAAACGCACTCTCGAGGATGCCTCGTCGATCAAGTCGATGGCTTTGTCCGGCAGATAACGGTCGGTGATGTATCGATCGGAAAGCTTGGCAGCTTGATCGATTGCATCGTCGCCGATTTGCAAACGGTGATGCTCTTCATACTTCGGTCGCAAGCCACGCAGGATCTCAATCGTTTCGTCCACAGTGGGCGGATCGATGATGACGGGCTGGAAGCGTCGCTCGAGTGCAGCATCGCGCTCGATGTGCTTGCGATACTCATCCATCGTCGTGGCGCCTATGCACTGCAGCTCGCCTCGCGCCAGTGCCGGTTTGAGAATATTCGCCGCATCAATGGCTCCCTCTGCCGCACCGGCACCAATCAATGTATGCAGCTCGTCAATGACGAGCATGACGTTTCCGGCAGCGCGAATCTCGTCCATGATCTTCTTCAAGCGCTCTTCGAATTCGCCGCGATACTTGGTTCCAGCGACGAGCAAGCCGATGTCGAGCATGACGATCTTGCGCTCCGACAATATATCCGGAACATCTCCATTAGCTATACGAATCGACAGACCTTCGGCGATAGCCGTTTTGCCGACGCCGGGCTCGCCGATGAGCACCGGATTGTTCTTAGTGCGTCTGCCAAGAATCTGGATGACGCGCTCGATTTCTTTCTCGCGCCCGACCACTGGATCGAGGCGGTTCTCTTGAGCCGCTTGTGTCAAGTTCAATCCAAACTCGTCAAGGGTCGGCGTCTTCGAGCGTCCCGTACTTGTCGAGGTCGAGGCTCCCGAGGTGGAGGCGCCGCTTTCGCCGAGCAATCTGATTACATGGCTGCGCACCTTCGTTAAATCTACGCCGAGGTTCTCAAGCACTCGCGCCGCGACACCCTCTCCTTCTCGAATCAGTCCCAGAAGCAGGTGCTCTGTACCTATATAGTTGTGTCCAAGCTGCCGAGCCTCATCCCAGGACAGCTCCAGGACCCGCTTGGCACGCGGTGTGAATGGAATCTCGACTGCGACGAATCCCGAACCACGGCCGATGATTTTCTCAACCTCTACGCGTGCGTCCTTCAGATTGACGCCCATTGATTTGAGTGTTTTGGCGGCAATTCCTGTGCCTTCGCCGATCAAGCCAAGCAGTATCTGCTCGGTGCCTACGAAATTGTGGCCGAGCCTGCGCGCCTCTTCCTGCGCTAGCATTATCACTTTGATCGCCTTTTCAGTAAAGCGTTCGAACATGGCGGTACCTTCTCCTAGCAGCGGCAATGTGATTACATTCTAACACCAGTATTCCGTTCTGAACTTGATGATGACCGGATCTGGAAAGCTTCTACGTAAAGACTTTCTGAAGATTCTCTAGCGCACAGCATCAAAAAACCTGGCTCCCTCCTTCAGAAATTAATGAAAGGACTTGACAGTTACCGAGAGGAAACGGTCCGGGGTTAATTCAAAAAACTATGCAAAATCTTTTCTGATTTGCGGTTGATTGATCTGGATGAAAACGGTTGTTCACCACCGGTGATACCACTCTCTGATGAAACGTTTGTTCTTGTTTCGATCATGAATCGAAACGCCCATGTCAAAAACAAATGCCAATGCTGATGATGTGTTCCAAACGAGCAAACTGGGCATAATTTTGGAGTTCTCACAAATGCAGGTTTACATCATGACTGAAGGACCGATCGACCCAAGAGATGTTCAGGCACAGGGCACCGAAGCGCGACAAAACGGAGCGCAGCCTGCAGGAGCTGATGCGCACTTCGAGGGAAGCCAGGACTCGAGCGTGTCAAGCGAGCCGATCGGATTTCCGGTTTCAAACCTCAAGTTCTGGGCTATGTCGATTTGCACGGTTGGATTCTACGAGGTCTACTGGGGATACAAGAACTTCAAGGCGCTCAAAGTACCCAGCGGAAAGGGTTTATCGGCTTTTATCTTTGCGATCTTTCTGCCCGTATCGCTTTTCGGACTGTTGAAAGCGTTTGAAACTCAAGCTGCAGCAGCGGGCAATCCGATTAGTGTTCACAAACTTCCACTTGCCTGGGCCTTTTTTCTTCTGCATGTAGTGAGCCGGGTTATGGATCGCATGCTGCCGGCGGAGCTTTCCATGCTCGCATTGATTCCGGCGCTCATCAATCTGTGCATGCTGGCATACGTGCAGCGCAAGATGATCGCAGTCAACGCGGCAGTTCGCCCGAATGCAAAGATCGATTCGCGCTTCTCGGCGTGGGACATAACGGGCTTGATCCTCGGCTCCATAATCATCCTGCTTGCCCTGCTGGGACTGATTCTTGGCGCTCTTGGGCTCATTAATCTCCGGGAGTCATCTTAGCGCTCCGGTGGCGGCGACATGTTAGCACCGCAACTGATACCACAGCAAAGGCATCCACTTCCTCTTTCATCTCAAATGAAGTTCTTGTCCCGGTCTTCTCCGTTGCTGCCTGCGCTTTCATGAGCCCGGGCAGTGGTGGAAGTCCCATTGACGCCACATTTGACTGGTTCTAAAGTCAACATGGGACTGGGAGGTCTGGAATCATGGGTGACGGAAGGGTTGGATCCGGCGATGCGACCGCCGGACAAAATGCAGAGCATCATTCAAATTGGCACAAGTTCTGGCACGACGTCGAGAACACCGGCAAAACGGCGAGCCAGAAAGCCAAGCAACAATTAAGCAAGCTGAGCGGAGAACCGCAAAGCAGGGTCGACTTGACTGTAAACGCCGCCGGCCGCCCAGGCGCACAGGGACGCGCCAATGCTGATCTGCATCAGCAAGGGACCTCCATATTCTCCAATCCGTTGCAAACAAACCCGGACGGCGCAATAGTCCGCCGAAGCCCGGACGACGCAACAGTCCGCCCAAGCCCGAACGATGCAATCGTCCGCCCAAGCCGAAGCGCTTACGGACACAAATCAATCGGCTCTTCCCATCCCGATCTGCACGCCATGGGCGAGCAAGCGAAAGGACTGGCCAAATCGGGACTGGATGCCATTCGGGGTCGATCGAGCAATCGAACGGTCAATGATGTATCCAACACCGCTGCCCGATGGGTGCCAGGTGCCGGACTGCTCAGGCAGGGTGCCAACATTTTGAACGAGACCGGGGTGGAAGGCAAAGTGCTCGAAGGTAAGAAAGGACCGCTCAAACCCCCGAGTGAAAGGACCATGCGCGATGCAGGCACGCATGCGATCGGCAGCATGATTCCCGTACCCGGAGGTGGACGGCTGCTCAGTCATCTGATCCAACAAAGTGCAGCCGAAAAAGGCATGGATGCGGTCGTTGACCTGAGCAAGCGCAGATCTGCTCAGCCATCGGCGGACAGCCGAACTGTGCGCAAAACAGGCGAGCCTGCCGCAGGTACATCAAGCGCCCTAGGTACATCTAGCGCCATTAATGGCGTATCTGTATTCGATTACTTTGGCGAGCAAAAAAAGCCCGACAAAAAACATTGAGTCCTTGAACTACCCAGACGGAAGCCGCCCTTGAAGGCGCAGCCGTAACTGAAGCCGTCCTTGAACTGCCCACACGGAAGCCGTCCTTGAAGGCAATGCCGTAATTGAAGGCGTCCTTGAAGGCGATGCCTCAGGCGTGCACTTCCTTACCGGTTGCCAGTTCTGCAAATGTGCATTCTTTATTCGAGCATTGAACCTGATCTCCACGCTTGAGCGTTTTGTACAGGAGCATGCTGTGACACTGCGGGCAGAGATTGGCACCGTTCGGACCGCCCGAGATGAGCGGCGGATACCAATATGCCGATGTGCACTTATTGAGCGAGTAGTTGCTGCATCCGAAGAAGATCTTACCGCGGCGTGACTTTTTCTCGACGATAGCGCCGCCGCATCCTTCACGCGGACACAGCACGCCTGTTGTCTTCAAGATCGGGCGCTGGTCCTTGCACTCCTCGCTGCTGCACAGCAAGTAATCGCCATAGCGACCGTAGCGAATGATCATCGCCGCACCGCATTTGGTGCAGACTTCATCCGAAGGTCTGTCTTCGGGAACCGGCGTGCCCTCTTTAGTCAGGGCGATCTTTGTCTTACATTCAGGATAACCGACGCAGCCAAGGAATTGACCGAAGCGCGACGAGCGTATTGCCATCTGCTGCCCGCAGGCCGGACAGGTTTGATCTGAGAGAATCACGACTTTGTTCATGTTCTCTTCGGCCTTCTTCAACGTTTCCGCAAACGGTTGATAGAACTCCTTAAGCATGCCGTGCCAATCGATCTCGTCTTCTTCGATCTGGTCGAGCTTTGCTTCCATGTTGGCGGTGAAGCTAACATCGACGATGTTACCGAAGTGCTCTACGAGAAGCAGATTTACTGCCTGTCCGAGCTTGGTCGGAATCAATGCTTTGTTCTGACGCTCGACATACTTTCTGTCGATAATCGTCGCCACTGTAGCGGCATAGGTGGATGGTCTGCCGATGCCGAGCTCTTCAAGCGTTTTCACCAGAGTGGCTTCCGTGTAGCGCGGCGGCGGCTGAGTGAAGTGCTGATTCTTGACTAATTCTTTCAAGTTCAGCGCCTCTCCTTCCTTGACGACAGGAAGGTTCTCGGTTTCTTCCTCATGACCCTCGCCCTCGCCGTTCTCTTCATCGGTTTCGCTCTGGGTCACTTTTGCGGCCCGGTCGTAAACGATGGTAAAACCATCGAACTTCTTCTCGGTGGTGGAGGCGCGGAATATGGCATCACCGGCGGTGATTTCAACAGTGCGAGTATTGAGTTTGACCGCCGACATCTGGCTAGCCATGAAGCGTTGCCAGATCAGCTTGTACAACTTGTACTGATCGCTGCTCAAATGCTTCTTCACTTCATCCGGCGTTTTCTCCGGATAAGTCGGGCGAATCGCTTCGTGAGCATCCTGCACGTTCTTCGCCTTGCGCGAATACACCCAGGGCTTGGCAGGAACATAGTCTTTGCCATACTTGGTCTCGATGAACTTGCGGGCTTCATCTTGGGCTTGTTGAGCCACGCGTGTCGAGTCGGTTCTCATATATGTAATGAGACCGGTCGGGCCCTCAGTTCCTAATTCAATACCTTCATACAACGTCTGTGCGACCTGCATGGTTTTCTTCACTGGAAAACCGAGCTGGTTAGCGGCTTCGCGCTGCAACGTCGATGTGATGAAGGGCGGCTGCGGTTTGCGCTGACTCGCCTTTTCACTCACTGATGTGACTTCGAAATTCTTGTCTTCGATGGCCTTGACGATCGCCTTGGCTTCGCGTTCGTTCTCAATCACCATGGTTTGCGCCGTAGCTTTCTCGGATGCAGCTATAACGCGTTTGTCCTTCCATTTATATAGAGGGGCGAGGAAGGCTGTCTTGCTTTTCTGTTTGGACAGTGATGCTTTAATAGACCAGTATTCTTGAGCCTCGAAGTTAGTCACTTCTTGCTCGCGTTCACAGATCAAGCGCACAGCAACTGATTGTACGCGACCGGCGGAACGACCGTTTACTTTGCGCCACAAGAGCGGGCTGATCTTATAGCCGACCAGGCGGTCAAGCACGCGGCGCGCCTGCTGAGCATCGACCAGACGCTTGTCGATTTGACGGGGCGTCTTTAGTGCGGCCATGACGGCGTCCTTTGTAATTTCATTGAATTCGATGCGATGCAGCTTCGACTTTGGCAAATCGAGCAGCTCAGCAAGGTGCCACGCAATCGCCTCGCCCTCGCGATCAGGGTCGGGCGCCAGGTAAACCCTTTCGGCTTCCTGCGCGGCTTCCCTCAATTCCTTTACTATAGGTTCCTTCTCGCGCAGAATTTCATACTGCGGCTCGAAGTTCTTGCGAACATTGACGCCGAGCCGGTTCTTTGGCAAGTCGCGAACATGACCGACACTAGCTTTCACTTGAAAGTCTCTGCCGAGAATCTTACTTATTGTCTTCGCCTTTGGCGGTGACTCCACTATAACGAGCGATTTTTCCACAGCAATGAATCCTATCTTTGTCAAGAAGCTTTAGTGGTTGGAGAGTATAACACCGAACTCACAAGGAAAATCTGAGAACTGCCCGGAAAGCCACCTCGATGGCATCGGTAAAACCCAACGCTATATAAGGTTCTGCCGAACTCAAAAAATTTTTTGGGGACTTTTGTTACTTTGAACACATATATAGATGTATCTATATCATTTATAGGAACGACGATACCGCGGCTACTATACTCAGTCAGAGCCCATGAGTCGATTAAGCAGCCATATTGATGTGGCTTTTTGTCATGGATTTTTCGTCGTGGCTTTTTTGCTTTTTCGTCGCGGCTTTTTCGTCGCGGCTTTTTCGTCGTGGCTTTTTTGTCGTGGCTTTTTCGTCGCTGCTTTCTGGTCGCTGCTTTTTTGTCGTGGCTTTTTGTAGTGGCTTCTTTGATCAAGAGAGTCCTGCAGGTTAGTTTCCCTTATGTCGTTATGACGATCGCGTCAAACACGCGAATCAGTCACCTGACAACAAGGGCTCGAAGTGCTTACAGGCAGGTTGCTTCGGAGCCCATCTTGTCATCTCAATGTCAAGAGAATTGACTTAATCGTCAAAACAACATAAGGGTCCCATTGATGCCCACAGGCCTGGATCATGCGGCTAACAATTTTCCTGGCGGCGCGATTTTTTTGACGAGGCCAAAAACGCTCGATTTTGGTCTCGTACCCGAGTCCATGGACACTTACATGGTGCAATTTTCGGGCTTCTGGTACCTGCAACGAGGCCAAAAATGGGCATTTTTGGCCTCGTTAAAAAAACGGCACAGTTGTACTGCATGCGGTGGCATCGAGCTGCTGAGGATGGCGGGGCAATTCGTAGCAAGGGTGAACACACAGGTGGATGCGGGTTCAAGTCTGTTTCGATATCGTTGAGCAGATCCAGTCTTGGGGTAAACGTCCGTATGCAATCAGCTGCAGGCGCCGCCCCTCATCATCATCAATAATCAGAGTCAACGCCAGTCGGTCGAACTGCTCCAGATAATTTTCGCCCTGCACGAGGAAATATTCAGGCCATTCGATGCAGATCACGGCCCGCGTCTGGCAGATTTCATCGAACTCAGCGGCGAGCATGTCGAGGGAGATCTCTTGTTCCTCCTTATCCTGCATGTCGCGCACACGGTAGAAATCGAAGTGATAGAGCGGCACTAAGCCGGAATGATACTCGCCAAGCATGGTAAAAGTGGGGCTGTTAATCACTTCTTTTACCTGCAATGCTCGGCCGATTGCTTGCACCAGCGTGGTCTTGCCGGCGCCTAGATTGCCGGAGAGCAAAATAATAGCCGCTGCGTTCTCGCTACTTACCTGCGGAGAACGGCTCACTATCAGGCTTTTCGACAACGCTCCAGCCAGGTTCTTTCCAAACTCATTGGTAGCCTCCAGCGACGCGAGCTTGATGACCCGTTCACCAGGGGCGAGGCGTTCGTCCGAAGCGAGATGGTGCTCAGTGGATGCGAGATCCGGCTGAGCCGGAGCGAGATGAGCCGACGCGTGCTGGTGCTTGTCCGACACGACAAAATCGGGCTTGTCCGACACGACATAATTGGGCTCGCCCGACACTGGCTGATCGGTTTCGAGCGGAGGATTATTTTTTTTCTTCTGCATAGATTGGTCCCGGCCAAGGACCTGTAAGCGAGTTTTGACCCGGAAAAGTCCAGGTGGGGAACCTCCTAATCACGTTCCCGTTTCCTAATTCTTGCCAGTCAATTTAGGGCTGGAAGGGTCATAGGTGTACGTCTGTGCTTCGAGTTGGAACCCCGTTTACTCGATACTGTAGGACAAAACTTGATGCTCTGTCCAAGACCGAGACTAAAGGAATCATAGAGAATTTTTTCGGCAACTGTCAATCAATTTTGCAGAATTTCACTCAATTGAGAACCTTGCCTGTCACCTCGCGCTTGCGCCATGCCGAGCCGTTTTCAGCACTCTTGCCGCCGGCCTGGTCCTGCCCTTGCGGCACCGTGAAACTGCCGACTTTCGGATCGTTGTGAGTTTCGGCGCTGTTTTGATCCGTCAACCGCACGAAGCTGCCGTGGGCATCAGGAAGTGGATTCTTCGGGCTAAACGTCGTGTAGTTCCGCACATAGAGCCCAGTTCCAACAGGACTGAGTGAGATGCCCGAGCGCCCCGGCAATCCATGCAGTTGGGTCTCGAGGTCATCTGCTGCCTTTTCCAGCTCTTGCTGCCGATCGGAAAACCATTGTTTGTAATGACCGGTCCGCTCGAGGGCGATTTGCTTTTCCATCTCCGCCTTTTCGTTTGCCTCGCGGCGGATCTCATCGGCTCTTTGTCTCACAGCCGCTTGCTGCGTAGGTGTGAGCAACTCGTACGGCATGCCCCGCACTCGTCCCAACCAGGGACCGGCGTACAGCTCTCGAATCTCTTCCTCGGCTTGTTCTTTGATCTTGCGCCCTTTGTCCTCAGCCGTCTTCAACACATTCGCCGACATGCTGTCTGAATAAGCCTTGCGACGGGCTTTCTCTTCCTCAAGCTGTTGCTTCATTTTCTTATGCGTTTGCCCGATAAGCGGATCGACCGAGGGCGCGCTTTTCTCCGCATCAGCCGTTGCATCCCTTTCCACTGCCGTTTCTCTCGTCTCTCTTTGGGCATCTCCATCCGGGATTGGCGCATGATATGCCAGCAAAGCACGACGACAGAAGCCAGAAACTATGCCGTAGGGATCAAGTTGATACGATCGCTGATAAGCTGCAATGGCTTCCTTGTGTCTTTTGAGATGAACCAGGGAGCTGGCGAGATAGTAGTGGGCAAGGGCATTCTGAGGCT